>JBEKSB010000164.1:0-9220 GCA_049517455.1 Xanthobacteraceae bacterium | reverse complement strand
TGACCTTGCCAAAGAATCCCGAGGATTCGGGCTGCGTCTCCGTCGATGACAGGCGATCGAACTCGGCTAACAGCTCGCGTTGCCTCTTGGTCAGCTTCTGCGGTGTCTCGACGACGACCTGAACATACATGTCGCCACTCTGCCGCGCGCGCAGGACCGGCATCCCCTTGCCCTCAAGACGGAAACGCCGACCGGTCTGCATGCCCTCGGGGACTTTCACGCGGGTTTTGCCGCCGTCGATCGTAGGTACCTCGAATTCCCCGCCAAGCGTCGCTGTCACCAACGAAACGGGTACGCGGCAATGCAGGTCGGCGCCGTCACGCTGAAAGAACGGGTGCGCGCCGATGGAGAGGAAGATGTAAAGATCACCCGGTGGGCCCCCGCGCACGCCTGCTTCGCCTTCGCCAGCGAGGCGGATACGGGTGCCGTCCTCGACACCGGCGGGAATGTTCACTGACAACGTGCGCTCGCGCATGACGCGACCGGAGCCCGCGCAGGAGGCGCACGGGCTTTCGATCACTTGACCGCGGCCTTGGCAGTTCGGGCAGGTGCGTTCGAGGGTAAAGAAGCCCTGCGCGTGACGGACTTTGCCTTGACCGGCGCACATCGGACAGGCCTTGGGCTTGGTGCCAGGCTTGGCGCCGGTGCCTGAACAGGCCTCGCAGGTCACCGAAGTCGGGATGCGAATTTGGGCCGCCTTGCCCGCATAAGCTTCCAGGAGAGAGATCTCCATATTGTACCGCAAATCGGCGCCGCGCTCGCGCCCGGAGCCGCGGCCGCGGCGGCCGCCCATGCCGAACAGGTCGTCGAATATGTCGGAGAAGGTGGTGGCGAAGTCGGCGCCGAAGCCATGCGCGGCGCCGATGCCGCTACCCTGTTCGAACGCGGCATGACCGAAGCGGTCGTAAGCCGCGCGTTTGTCGGGATCCTTTAGGATCTCGTAGGCTTCGTTGATTTCCTTGAAGCGATGCTCGGCGCCGTCGTCACCCGGATTGCGATCCGGATGGCATTGCATCGCCTGCTTGCGGAAGGCGGACTTGATATCGCCGTCGGTGGCGGTGCGCTCGACCGCAAGAACTTCATAGAAGCAGCGCTTGGCCATCATTCCCCACCCGATGACGTCCAATTATTCCACATCGAAACGCCGCAGGTCAAAAACGTGCACCCCCGTTTTGCGTCCGGAGGTGCAATTTTGACATTTCGCAGCGGCATGAAGCGCCTCGCCGATTAAGCCGACTTCTTGTTCTTCTTGTCGTCGTCGACTTCGGTAAATTCGGCATCGACAACGTCTTCCTTCTTGCCCTCGGCCGCATCGGCGGAGCCGGGAGGCTGTTCGGCCGCGGATTGCTTGTACACCGCCTCGCCGAGCTTCATCGAAGCCTGCGCCAGCGTGTTGGTCTTGGCCGTGATCGCGTCCGCATCGTCGCCCTTCAAGGCTTCCTTGAGGTCGGCGATGGCATTTTCGATCGCACGCCGGTCGGCTTCGCCGACCTTCGAGCCATGTTCGGCCACGGTCTTCTCGGTCGAGTGGACAAGCGCCTCGGCGTGGTTCTTCGCCTCGACCTGCGCCTTGCGCTTCTTGTCCTCTTCGGCGTGAGCTTCGGCGTCCTTGACCATCTTATCGATGTCGCCTTCGGACAAACCGCCCGAGGCCTGGATGCGGATCTGCTGCTCCTTCCCGGTGCCCTTGTCCTTGGCCGACACGTTGACGATGCCGTTGGCGTCGATGTCGAACGTGACCTCGATCTGCGGCACGCCGCGCGGTGCCCCCGGAATGCCGATGAGATCGAACTGGCCGAGTATCTTGTTATCGGCCGCCATCTCGCGTTCCCCCTGGAACACGCGGATCGTCACCGCGGTCTGACCGTCCTCGGCCGTGGAGAACACCTGGCTCTTCTTGGTCGGGATCGTGGTGTTGCGATCGATCAGGCGCGTGAACACGCCACCCAGCGTCTCGATGCCGAGCGACAGCGGCGTGACGTCGAGCAACAGCACGTCCTTGACGTCGCCCTGCAACACGCCGGCCTGGATCGCCGCGCCGATCGCGACAACCTCATCCGGGTTGACACCCTTGTGCGGCTCTTTGCCAAACAGTTGCTTCACGACTTCCTGAACCTTCGGCATGCGCGTCATGCCGCCGACCAGGACCACTTCGTTAATCTCGGCCGCGGACAAGCCGGCATCCTTGATCGCCTGCCGGCACGGGTCGATCGTCTTCTGGATGAGATCATCGACCAGCGCTTCGAACTTGGCGCGGGTGAGCTTCATCGTCAGATGCTTGGGTCCCGACGCATCCGCCGTGATGAAGGGCAGATTGATCTCGGTCTGCGTCGTCGACGAGAGCTCGATTTTTGCCTTTTCCGCAGACTCCTTGAGCCGCTGCAACGCGAGCTTGTCGCGGCGCAGATCGATGCCCTGCTCTTTCTGGAATTCGTCGGCCAGATAATTGACCAGCCGCATGTCGAAATCTTCGCCGCCAAGGAACGTGTCGCCGTTCGTCGACTTCACCTCGAACACGCCGTCGCCGATTTCAAGAATCGAAATATCGAAGGTGCCACCGCCGAGGTCGTAAACCGCGATCGTGCCGGTCTTGCTCTTGTCGAGTCCGTAGGCGAGCGCGGCTGCCGTCGGCTCATTGATAATGCGCAGAACTTCAAGACCCGCGATCTTGCCGGCGTCTTTGGTAGCTTGACGCTGGGCGTCATTAAAATAGGCAGGAACGGTAATGACCGCCTGGTCCACCTTGCTGCCGAGATAGGATTCCGCCGTCTCCTTCATTTTCTGCAAAATGAAAGCGGAGATCTGCGACGGCGAATAGCTCTTGCCCTCGATCTCAACCCAGGCGTCGCCATTCGAGGCGCGCGAAATCTTGTAGGGAACGAGCTTCTTGTCCTTCTCCACCATCGGGTCGTCGTAACGGCGGCCGATGAGGCGCTTGACTGCAAAAATCGTACGCTCGGGATTGGTGACCGCCTGGCGCTTGGCCGGCTGGCCGACGAGCCGCTCGCCCTCGTCCGTAAAAGCGACGATGGACGGTGTCGTGCGCATTCCCTCCGCGTTCTCGATAACCTTCGGCGTCTTGCCTTCCATTACGGCGACGCAGGAATTCGTGGTCCCGAGATCGATACCGATGACCTTGGCCATGGTGTTAATCCTCTCTTTAGCGGCAGGTCGGGCAGGCCCAAAGGCGCCCCTTCCGACCCCCTGGTAATCTCACCAATCGCCCGGGACCATTTCCAGGCGATTTCCCTTGGCTCATATAGGAGGGCGTGATCGCGCCGCAAGGCAGGATTGCCGGAGTGAAGGCATGGCGATGGGCGGCAATTGCTAAGGAAAACATGAAGGCGCGCCTATGAATTTGCAAACCAACATTGGCGGCCTGCGCGTCTACCCCGGATATCTCGGCCGCGACGCGCAGGTGGATTTGCTCGCCGCGTTGCGCGGCATCTTCACGGCCGCCCCGCTGTTCACGCCGCGCATGCCGAAGTCGGGACGGCCTTTCACGGTCCGCATGTCGAATTGCGGACCACTCGGCTGGGTATCGGATGAGTGCGGATACCGCTATCAGCCGACCCATCCGGAGACGGGCAAAGCTTGGCCGCCGATACCCCCGGCACTCGTTGCGATATGGAGCGAGCTTGCCCGATATCAGGACCCGCCCGAGGCTTGTCTGATCAACGCCTATGGCCCAAGTGCAAAGATGGGTCTGCATCAGGATCGCGACGAAGCGGATTTCGACGCACCGGTGGTCTCGATTTCGCTCGGTGATTCCTGTTTGTTTCGGGTCGGCGGCTTGAACCGCAACGAGCCGACCCGGTCGATTCGCCTGAGTTCCGGCGACGTGATCGTTCTCGGCGGCGCCGCCCGGCTCGCCTTTCATGGCGTCGACCGGATCTATCCGGATACATCGCGCTTGCTCCCGGAGGGAGGACGGATCAATCTAACGTTGCGCCGGGTCACGCGCAGCGCGATAGGCCGTGTCCCTAGGCCCGAGAGTTTTGCATGATGAGCAATAGCAGCTTCCGCTCTAGCAGAGCGTCCACCAGCTTTGCGGCCTTGTTCGCGCTAATGGCGCTGGCGATGCCAGCGCTGGCTGCGGACCCGGTTTTTCCGCCTGGTTCGCGCGTCGGACTCGTTCCGCCGGCGGGCATGGTGGCAAGCAAAACGTTTGACGGCTTCGCGGACCCGAGCAGGGATGCCGCGATCCTCATTACCGTGCTGCCGGCTGCCGCCTATCCCCAGATCGACAAGACGCTGGATACGGACGCACTCAAGAAGCAGGGCGTCAACTTGGAGAAACGTGAGCCGATGCAACTCAGCTTCGGCAAAGGCTTCCTCCTTACCGGCCGGCAAGTTGCCGAGAAGACGCGGTACAGAAAGTGGCTCTTGGTGGCGTCGGCAAGCGACTTTACCGCGCTCGTTACCGTCCAAGTCCCGGAACAAGAAACCACCTATTCGGATCGCGTGGTGCGCGAAGCTCTGGCAACACTATCGGTACGCCCGAATGTCCCCGAGGCTGAGGAGCTCAGCCTCTTGCCGTTCGCAGTCGGGGACCTTGCCGGATTCCATGTCGACGGCGCGCTGCGAGGTCGCGCGCTCATGTTAAGCGACGCGTCTGGTCCCAAAGATTCCTCCAAGGAAGCAAGCTTTGGCAGCCTGGATGCGCGCATGCTCATCGCCGCCGTGCCGGGCGGTCCCACGGAGCCCGATCAGCACGCGAATTTCGCCAAGTTGTCTTTCAATGAGATTGGCGGGATCAAGAACGTCCATGTCACGGTGTCGGAGCCACTGCGAATCGACGGCCAATCTGGATATCAGACCATGGCTGAGGCCAAAGACGCGCAAAGCGGAGCCGATCTTATGGTGGTGCAGTGGCTGCGCTTCGGCGGCGGCGGATACCTGCAAATGGTCGGCATTGCACGTGCCGATAGTTGGACGAGCACGCTGACACGCCTGCGCACAGTGCGCGACAGCGTCGAGCTGAAGTGATCCTCAGCGCCGTCTTTTAGGAAATTTCTTAGGAATCTTCCGCGGCCGCCGTGGAGTTGTCATTCACGGGCCGCGAAGCGGGCGCGGATTTAGGGCCGCCCTTCGATACCCCAACCATCGCCGGGCGTAGGACCCGCTCGCCGATCATGTAGCCGGGTTGAACGACTTGCACGACGCTACCTGCCGGCACCGACGCGTCGGGCACTTCGTACATGGCCTGGTGCACGTTGGGATCGAATTTTTCCCCCTGCGGGGTGTATTGGCGCACGCCATTCTTCTCCAGCGCCTTAAGAAGCTCGCGCTCGGTCAACTCAACACCGTTAACAAGCGCCCTGACGCCGGGCTCGGCGCTGGCGCGCAGCTCCGGCGATACTGCATCAAGCGCGCGGCGCATATTGTCGGCCACGGCAAGCACGTCGCGCGCGAAGGATGCGACGCCATAGACGCGCGCATCCGTGACTTCGCGCTCCGTACGCTTGCGGAGATTTTCCATCTCCGCAAGCGTGCGCAACAGCTTGTCCTTGAATTCCGCTGCAAGCGCCGCCGCATCGGCCGGCTCGGCGCCTTGTTTCGTTGACGAGGCGGCCTCCTCCGGCGGGGCCGCTGCGTCCTCAGCTCGAGCGGTCTGTTCCGTCATGTCCTTACTCATGGTCGCGTTGTCCCGCATATCAGGGCTCAACCAGCAAAAATCAAGCGTGTATGGCCGACGAGGTGCCCCGGTGGCCTTCCCGCGCCGGCAGCGTCGGCCATGCTGACCCTGCGGGCAACTAGCCCGCCAGCAGCTTGCTCACCACCTTGGCCGTATAATCCACCATCGGGATGATCCGGGCGTAATTCAGCCGGGTCGGGCCGATCACGCCAAGCACGCCGACGATCTGGCCTGACGGGTCGTGGTAGGGCGCGACGATGGTCGAGGAGCCGGAGAGCGAGAAAAGCTTGTTCTCCGAGCCGATAAAGATGCGCACGCCCTCGGCCTGCTCCGCCCGGCCGAGCAGATCGATCACCTCACGCCTGGTCTCGAGGTCATCGAACAACAGACGCACACGTTCGAGATCGGCAAGCGCCTTGAGGTCTTCGAGCAGATGGGCCTGGCCGCGAACAATCAGCTTGCGCTCGTCGTTGTCACCGCCGGACCAGCTCGCGAGACCGGCGGCAATGATCTTCTGAGTGAGCTGATCGAGTTCGGCCTGGCTGTCTTTCAGCGTGTGTTCGATTTCACCCCTGACCTCGGCAAGGGTGCGGCCGCGGATTCGCGCGTTGAGGAAATTAGCGGCCTCGGTCAGCGCCGATGTGGGCAGGCCGACTGGGATATTGAGCACGCGATTTTCGACCTGGCCATCTTCGGCAACGAGGACCACGAGCGCGCGTTCAGGCTCAAGCCGCACGAATTCAATATGCTTGAGCCGCTGATTTGCCTTCGCCGTAAGCACCACGCCGGCGGCGCGGCTCAATCCGGAGAGCAAGCCGGACGCTTCGGTCAATACCGCTTCGACCGACTTCGACTGGCCCAGACCCGCGACCTGGGCCTCGATCGCTTTGCGATCATGTTCGGTGAGGTCGCCGATCTGCATCAGCGCATCGACGAAAAACCGAAGCCCAATCTCGGTCGGCAGCCGTCCGGCCGAGGTGTGCGGTGCGTAGACGAGGCCAAGCTGCTCGAGATCCGACATGACGTTGCGCACCGACGCCGGCGACAAGGTCATCGGCAGGATGCGCGACAGATTACGCGAGCCGACCGGTTCGCCGGTCGCCAGGTAACTCTCGACGATCAGTCTAAAAATCTCGCGCGAACGCTCGTTGAGCTGGGCAAGGCTCAATTGGCTCGCGGCAAGCGGAAGGTCATGGCTAGCCAAGATCAGCTCCTCACCTGACGCAAGACTTGTCCATTTGCGCGCCCTGTTTCAAGCCATTTCGCCGAAACGCCGTCATGGCTGCCCTTGTCGGTCCCAACGCTCGCCCCTACAAGACTGGGCCAACCAGCCAGGCAGGCGCGGCGCGCCGCCATCAGGGAGATACGCATGCGGCCGAGCCGCCGACAGCCCGACGAATTGCGTCCGATCTCGCTCGAACGCGGCGTGGTGAAATACGCGGAAGGCTCGTGTTTTGTCAGGTTTGGCGATACCCATGTCCTCGTCACGGCGACGCTCGAGGACCGCCTGCCGCCCTGGCTCAAGGGACAGGCGCGCGGCTGGATTACCGCCGAATACGGCATGCTGCCGCGAGCCACGCTCGAACGCACGCGCCGCGAAGCGTCCGCGGGCAAGCAGAATGGACGCACGGTCGAAATCCAGCGATTGATCGGACGCAGCCTGCGCACGGTCGTGAATCTGAAGGCGCTCGGCGAGCGTCAGATCACCATCGACTGCGACGTCATCCAAGCCGACGGCGGAACACGCACCGCGTCGATCACCGGCGCCTGGATCGCCCTCTACGACTGCCTCGCCTGGATGAAGACGCGCGAAATGATCGAGCAAGAGGTTTTGCGTGACCACATCGCGGCGATCTCCTGCGGCGTGTGTTCGGGAGTAGCGGTGCTCGACCTCGATTATGCTGAAGATTCGCAAGCCGAGACTGACGCCAACTTCGTGCTCACCGGCTCCGGTAACATCGTCGAGGTGCAGGCCACCGCTGAAAAAGTCCCATTTTCGGAGGAGCAATTGACCACGCTGCTTGCACTGGCACGCAAGGGCGTGACCAAACTGGTCGACCTGCAGAAGATGGCGGTGATGTGAGGATATCCGATCGTCGCCGCATAGCTGGTCGCCTCGTGATCGCGACTCACAATCCCGGCAAGCTCGCAGAAATGCGCGAATTGCTGGCGCCTTACCAAATCGAAGCCATATCAGCAGGCGACATGGGACTTCACGAACCCGAAGAAACCGGAACGACGTTCCGCGACAATGCGCGGATCAAGGCGGCAGCCGCGGCGAAGGCGTCCGGGTTGCCTGCCTTTGCCGACGATTCCGGCCTTGCGGTCGATGCGCTTGACGGTGCGCCGGGCGTTCTCTCGGCGCGCTGGGCAGGGCCTGACAAGAATTTTCGCGCCGCCATGGCGACGATCGAAGAAAAGCTCCGCGAGCGCGGCGCGACGAGCCCGGATCGCCGCACGGCGCATTTCGTCTCCGCGCTTTGCGTTGCCTGGCCCGATGGCCATGTTGAGGGCTTCGAGGAGCGCGTTAACGGCACACTGGTCTGGCCGCCGCGAGGCGATCAGGGATTTGGCTACGATCCGATGTTCCTGCCGGACGGGCACGCGCGCACATTCGGCGAGATGTCGAGCGAAGAGAAGCATGGTCTACCGCCGCGGGGAAAAGGGCTTTCCCATCGGGCGCGCGCCTTTCTCAAGCTCGCGGAGGCGTGCCTTCCTTTCCCTCCCCCGCTTGCGGGGGAAGTCGGCGCGCATAGCGCGCCGGGAAGGGGCAAGTCGTGAGCGCCGCGCAAGCCAGCCCCCACCCCGGCCCTCCCCCGCAAGCGGGGGAGGGAGAAAAAAAAGAATTTGGCGTTTACGTGCATTGGCCATTTTGCCTGTCGAAATGTCCCTATTGCGACTTCAACAGCCACGTTCGCCACACCGGTATCGATGAGGCGCGCTACGTGCGCGCATTCACCGCCGAGATCGCAGCGACGGCCGCGCGCACGCCGGGCCGCACCGTCTCGACGATCTTCTTCGGCGGCGGCACACCCTCGCTGATGCAGGCGGCGACTGTCGCAGCCGTGGTGGATGCGATCGGGCGACATTGGAACGTTGCGCCCGATGCCGAGATCACGCTCGAAGCCAATCCGACCAGCGTGGAAGCCGCTCGCTTCCGCGATTATCGCACGGCCGGCGTCAACCGTGTGTCGCTCGGCGTCCAGGCGCTCGACGACCAAGCGCTCGCCGAGCTCGGGCGGCTACATTCGGCGCGCGAGGCGCTCGACGCCGTCGGTATCGCTCGCAATGTTTTTGGGCGCTATTCGTTCGATCTTATCTATGCGCGGCCGCGGCAAACACCGCAGGACTGGTCGAATGAGCTTACGCGCGCGCTGGGGGAGGCCGGCGAACATCTGTCGCTCTATCAGCTGACGATCGAGCCGGACACGCCGTTCGCGGCTCTCCACACCGCCGGCAAGCTCAAAGTCCCTAACGACGACATCTCGCGAGCCCTCTACGACACCACGCAAGAGGTCTGCGCCGCGCACGGACTACCGGCCTATGAGATTTCCAATCATGCGCGGCCCGGCGGCGAATGCC
>JBEKSB010000163.1:0-9400 GCA_049517455.1 Xanthobacteraceae bacterium | reverse complement strand
TGGCGGAGTTGTCATAGCTGGGGACGCTCTTCGCCAACATCGGCGGCACATAAGACTTCTTGACGGAGTCGTCGGAACTGGGGAACAGGGTCGTGCGGTACGGGCCGCCCCCGTCCGTGTACCCGTCGATCTTGAAGCGGCGACCGTAGGGGGTAAGTCCGGCAAAATCGGTGTGACAGGTGCCGCAAGGCTGCCCCGTCTGCCGCGCGTAGCTCGGCAAAGCTTCCGCTGGCGGCGCGAAACCAAATGTCAGGAAACCCGCTAGAAGCGAAATCGTCCCCACTACGGCGATTATTCGGAACCGCCGCAGAGTAGACGAAAAACGACCGCCGTCGTCTCTCATTGCTTTCCTTCCGACCCTCCGTGCGGGCGCACAGAGTTAATCACGGGAGCAAGCCCAGGTTAGCCCGATTCACCGGGGCGCGCGGCGGTAAAAGAGATAGGCAATCCGATTTCATTGATGTGATGCGTATTGGCAACACTGTACCGGCGATCGTCTCCGTTTTTCACGGGCGCCCAGCGCTTACGCAGTCTCAACAAAGCCGCGACGGGGTTCCAGTCGATTGACCTGGATCAATGCACAGCCGGCTCTATGGGCGAATTCTTTCCCATAACGGAGGAGGAGCATATGTCCGATTCGCGTCCTCGTGCGGCGTCTTGGCCAACGATCGATGGGCTAAAGCAATGGTGGCGGGCTCGGAGGGAGGCAAGATCCAACCTCTCGGAATTGAACGGCTTCGATAATTACGAAGTAGAGCGAACGGCACGCGAATTGGGCACGTCTGTGCCTGAACTTCGTGAGTTGGCGGATCGTGGTCCGGACGCTGCCAATCTCCTGCTGGGCCGAATGGCCGCGCTCGATCTCGACCCGAATGAGGTCGCCGCGAACGAACTTGCCACGTTCCGGGATCTTCAGCGAGTTTGTACCATGTGCGGAAGCCATGGGCGGTGCGCACGTGAGCTTGCGCGTGATCCAAACGACCCAGCATGGCAAGATTACTGTCCGAATGCTGCAACGCTGAAGTCGCTCGATACGCAGCCTTGGAAGGCGCGCGGTGAGTGGTAAGGCGCCGGCTTGGGCGCTGCTAGCTTTTCGGAAGCGGTAGCGTGCGCGATCGAACAGACTGGCTCGTGTAGGCGAGGGCGTACTTGCTTATCCGTTCCCGATCGGCGCGAGGTGCCGCTTTGGCGTGGATCGCTCGCGTCACAATCGGCACCTACGGTTCAAGCCTGTCCGAACCCGATGCGGCACCGCCGCTTGTATCGCGAGCCGACTTTCTTGGTCGGACTCGTCCGGCAAATCGTACTTAACAAAGCCTTTACGGGCCCAGCTTAAAAAGAGAGGGGGGCGATGGTTCAAAGAGAGGGGGGCGATGGTTCATGGTGGACCGCCCCCGTGCCGCCGAAATGGCGAGGAGTGTGATGAATATTGGTATTTCCGGCATTGGCGATTCGGCGGCGGTTCACGCCATGTCGGGGGCAAGCGCGGGCATGCCGCCACAGCAGAAAATGTCGTCGCTATTTGACAAAATCGCCGGCGGCGGCTCGGGCAGCATTACGCAGCAGCAGTTTGACCAGGCTTTCCAAACGATGGATCCCCCCGCGGTATTCCAACAGCAGGGATCAAGCGCGATCTTCTCGGCGCTCGACCCCAATGGTACGGGTAGCGTATCGAAGCAGGATTTCGTTAGCGGCATGCCCCAGCTCATGGTGTCGTTACGCGCCGAGGGAGGCGCCGGCAGCGCGCCGGGCCCCACGCCGAGCCAAAGCTTGGCCACCAGCATTCAGTCGCTGAATTCGATCAATCCGTCCGCGGTACCCAGCAACGCGCAACCAGGCGCGCTCTTCAGCGTATCGGCCTAGGATCGTTCAGGGTCGGTTCCGTTCCCCCGAAATTGCCATCCTCGTCCAGATAGACGTAGCGAACGCCGAGAGAGCGCAGCCACGCTGTTCCATCGCGGCCTTTGAGCATTGCGATGGTTGCCAGACTACCGGCCACGGGACAGTCCAGGCTGATCACGCTCACCGAGGATAGCCCTCGCACCGGCCAACCGGTCTGCGGATTTAGAATGTGAGAATAGCGCCGCCCCTCCACCTCAACGAAGCGCTCGTAGTCGCCGCTGGTGGCCAGCGCTCCCGAAACGAGATCAACTGTCGCCATTGGCGGCGCTGGGTTCCGAGAATGACGAATGCCGATCGTCCACGGACCACCATCAGGAAGAGGGCCGATCACGCGGATATCGCCGCCGAGATCGACGAGGCCGCGCCGAACGCCCATCGCCGCGCATATCCCGGCCGCGCGATCGGTGGCGTATTCCTTGCCGATGCCGCCAAGGTCTAGCTCGGTGCCAGCTATCTCAAACGTCAATCGGGAAGAACACCATCCGACCTTGTCGAGCCCAATCCGGGGCAACAGCTCGGCAATCGCGTCGCGACTGGGAAGGTTGCCGGATGAAAAGTCCCAAGCTTTACGCAACAATCCGGATGTTATATCAAACATCCCATCGCTCTTGCGGTAACACGCCTAAGCATAGTCGATGAGCCCGGCAGTTTCGGGATCGACCTCAACGCTTCTACCGGCCTTTTCCGGCTGCATTGATGCGCGACAATTCGCTATCGGACCGGTACCGCGAGTAACGCGCCTCTATTCGCGCGATTTCGTTGGACGCCGCGGCCGCGGCGTCGTGCGCGAGAGTTTTTTGGTCGCCGAAGAGCCGAATTGCACAATCAGCCCCCAGCGCGAAAAAACGATACGTGCATTCATGCATTTCGAACGCCCGTTTCAATGCAGCCCTGCGCCGCTCGCAGTACAGGGCCTCAATATCAGCGTAATTCAATGGCTTACGCTAGATGGGCGCGGTTTGGGGGCGGAACTGATTCTACTGACATCGCAAGTTATGCGCTTCGGCTGTCTGACGTTGTGCGCAGTCGCCCTCGGCGGTTGTGCAACGATCCGCAACGAGCCGATCAACATTCCTTTGGCGGCGGATGCGGCACCCGTTGAAGCCAGCCGAGCCATTCCGACGAACGGCGATGATCTGGTTATCGGGCTGGCCTTTTCCGGCGGCGGTACGCGCGCCGCCGCTTTTTCCTATGGCGTGCTCTCAGAGTTCGACCGAACGGCGGCTGGTCCGGTCAGAAGCAATAGTCCTTTGCTCGATCGCATCGATTACGTTTCAGGCGTGTCCGGTGGCGCAGTTACAGCGGCGTATTTCGGACTGAAAGGACGGGCCGCTCTGTCGGATTTTCGCGAGCGCTTTCTGCTGCGCGATGCTGAAGAATCCTTGCGGACGCCATTTATGCCTGTGAGCGTCATTCGCGCATACGAGGGCGGCGTCAATGATGCTCAGCAATTTCCGCGCTGGCTCGATGAGAATCTTTTTCGAGGTGCCACCTTCAAAGAACTCGACGCCGCGCATCGGCCCCGTGTTTTGATCAACGCTTCGGACGTCTACAATCGAACGCCTTTTGTATTCAATGAAACGACGTTCAAAGCCATCTGCAGCGATCTGAACTCCTATCCAATCGCCAGCGCTGTCGCAGCTTCCGCTGCCATGCCTGTCGTCTTTGCTCCGATCGTACTCACCTCTTACGCCAATCGATGTCGGGCAAATATCCCGAACTGGATTACATCTGCACAAAACAATGCGGCGGCGCCTCCTCTGCTCAAGGAGCTTGCTAGCGCAATTGCGCGCTATCGCGATGGCTCGGTTCCATACATTAAGCTGCTCGACGGCGGGCTAGTGGACAATTACGGTCTTTCCGGATTCACCGTCGCGAGATTGTCGGCGGAGACGCCTTACGGACCGCTAACTGCACAACAGGCGATCAAGGTTCGTCGCATATTGTTCCTGGTAGTCGATGCGGGGCGGGGACCCTCGGGAGATTGGGCGCAAAGTGCCGAAGGTCCGACCGCTCCCGAAATCGTCAGGGCGGCGGCCGACACGGCTATTGATTCGAGCGCGCGTGCGAGCTTTACAGCTTTCGACCAAACGATGTCGGAATGGCGGGACTCGCTTGTGCGTTGGCGCTGCAGCTTATCGCCGACCGCGCGACAGAATTACGCGGCGGTCGCCAAGTGGGATTGTCGTGACCTCAAATTCTTTGTGGGCCGCATCAATTTTGAACAACTTGGTACACCGCGCGCCTTGGCGCTTAATTCGATACCGACACGTTTCAAGCTGTCGCCGGAGGATGTGGAAACGCTCATTGCCGCTGGCCAGGACGCGCTACGAGCAAATTCGACGTTTCATGCATTTCTTGGCAGCATCGACGGAAGAGTTCTTACAGCAGCTTCTTCGACGTCCCGATAAAAGCGGTGGCCGGTCGACACTTGGAACGGCCTGAGCTCTTTGCTCTATCCTTTATATTTACCTTCTGAGCGTGATTCTTGATAATTCAGACGCAACGCAGCGGTATTCGCGTGACGCGGCCCAGGCCATAATCATCTTTTCGCGCTATATTGCTCGGAACAATCGAGGAAACGCCGGAGAGATTCGGATGCCTGTCGCGATGCCTTTACCCGATGGCGCGGTGCTCGCCCGTCGTGCCGAGATCGTCGCGGCGCTCAAGCGCATCGTGTCGGGCGAGGGGGTCATCGCCTCCGAGGAAGCCATGCGGCCCTATGAGAGCGATGGCCTTACCGCCTATCGGCAGCTTCCCATGGTCGTTGTGCTCCCGGAAACGACCGGCCAAGTCGCGGCCGTACTCGGTTACTGTCATCGCGAGGGCGTCAAGGTTGTGCCGCGGGGGGCGGGGACCTCGCTGTCGGGCGGCGCGCTGCCGCTCGGCGACGGCGTCCTTCTCGGCATGGCCAAGTTCAATCGCATCCGCACGATCGATTTCGATAATCGCGTCGCCGTGGTCGAGCCCGGCGTGACCAATCTTGCGGTCTCCCAGGCGGTGGAGCATGCGGGCTTCTACTACGCGCCCGATCCGTCGTCGCAGATCGCTTGCACCATCGGCGGCAACGTCGCGGAAAATTCCGGCGGCGTGCACTGCCTCAAATACGGCGTCACCACCAACAACGTGCTCGGCTGCGAGCTGGTGCTGATGAGCGGTGAGATTGTGCGGCTCGGCGGCAGCCATCTCGATGCCGCCGGCTACGATCTCTTGGGTGTCGTTACCGGCTCGGAAGGCCTGCTCGGCGTCGTCACCGAAGTGACCGTGCGCATCCTGAAGAAACCGGAATCCGCGCGCGCCGCGCTCATCGGTTTTGCCACCTCGGAAGACGGCGGCGAATGCGTCGCGCGCATCATCGGCGCCGGCATCATTCCCGGCGGCATGGAGATGATGGACGGGCTGGCCATCCACGCCGCCGAGGAATTCGTCCATGCCGGTTATCCGCTCGATGTCGAGGCGCTCCTGATCGTCGAGCTGGATGGCCCGCGCGCCGAAGTCGACTATCTGCTCGATCGCGTCCAGGAGATCGCGCGACAATGCCGTGCGGTGACCTGCCGCGCCTCTAATTCCGAAGAGGAACGGTTGTTGTTCTGGGCCGGCCGTAAGGCGGCGTTTCCGGCGGTCGGCCGCATCTCGCCCGATTATTACTGCATGGACGGCACCATCCCGCGCGCGCAGTTGCCACTGGTTCTGCGCCGCATGCGGGAGATGTCGGCCAAATACGGCCTGCGCGTCGCCAATGTGTTTCACGCCGGCGACGGCAATCTGCATCCGCTGATCCTCTACGATGCCAACAAGCCGGGCGAGCTTGATCGCGCCGAAGAATTCGGCGCCGATATCCTGCGGCTCTGCGTCGAAGTCGGCGGCGTGCTCACCGGCGAGCACGGCGTCGGCGTGGAAAAACGCGACCTGATGCCGGTCATGTTCTCGGAAACCGATCTGAATCAGCAGCAGCGTGTCAAATGTGCCTTCGACGAGAACGGCCTGCTCAATCCCGGCAAAGTGTTTCCAACGCTGCACCGCTGCGCCGAACTCGGCCGCATGCACGTGCATGCGGGTCGCGTAGCATTCCCTGATCTGCCGCGGTTCTGATGCAACTTGCTCATGATTGAAAATCTCAAACCGCGCGATAGCGCGGAAGTCGAGCAAACTGTCCGCTGGGCGCTCGCCGGGCGCAAGGCGCTGGAAATCGTCGGACGCGGCAGTAAGCGCGCGATCGGCCGGGCGGCGCAATGGGACGCTACGCTCGACCTTTCCGGGCTTTCGGGCGTCACCCTCTACGAGCCCGAAGAGCTGGTGCTGTCCGCGAAAGCCGGCACGCCGCTCGCCGAGATCGAGGGGCTGGCGGCGGCAAGCGGGCAACAGCTCGCTTTCGAGCCGATGGACTTTGGGCCGCTTCTCGGCGCCGCGACCGCCGCCGGCACCATCGGCGGGGCGCTCTCTGCAAATCTTTCCGGCCCACGACGCATCAAGGCGGGCGCCGCGCGCGACCATTTCCTCGGCGTCAATGCGGTTTCCGGACGCGGCGAGATGTTCAAGTCGGGTGGCCGCGTGGTGAAGAACGTCACCGGTTACGACCTCTGCAAGCTTCTCGCCGGCTCTTGGGGCACGCTCGCGGTTATGACCGACGTGACGATCAAGACGCTGCCGCGGGCGGAAACCGAGGCCACCGTCATGGTGCTCGGCCTCGACGACACCGCGGCGGGAAAGGTCATGGCGGCCGTCATGGGCTCCTTCGCCGATGCCTCGGCGGCCGCGCATCTGCCGGCTCCGCTCGCCCTGCGCATCGCCGATCTGGCTTCCGCGCGCGGCGCGGTCACCGCGTTCCGCCTGGAAGGCGTTGCTCCTTCGGTCACCCATCGCAAAGCTGTGCTGGAAAAACTCATCGCGCCTTTCGGTACCCTTGGCGCGCTGGGCGAAGCGGCTTCGCGCGCGCTCTGGCGAGCGATCCGCGACGTTGAGCCGTTCGCTGCGGGTGGGCCCGCCGGCGAGCGTCATGTGTGGCGCCTCTCGACGGCGCCGTCGCGTGGCGCCGAGGTTGGCTCTACGCTGGTCGAAAGGGCGCAGGCTGAGATCCTGTACGACTGGGCCGGCGGCCTCCTCTGGGCGGCATTGCCGCCCGCGGACGATGGCGGCGCGAGCCTCGTGCGCTCAGCAGTTGCTGCGACCGGCGGTCACGCGACGTTGATCCGCGCGCCGGCCGCATTGCGCGCCGTGGTCGATGTCTTCGAGCCCGAGCCGGCGGCGCTGGCGGCATTGACGAAGCGCGTGCGGGAGAGCTTCGATCCCAACGGTGTGCTCAATGCCGGGCGCATGTGGGCGGGCGTTTAGCTATGCAGACATCCTTCAACCTCGCGCAGCTTGCCGATCCGGATGTGGCCGAATCGGAAAAGATTCTGCGCGCCTGCGTGCATTGCGGTTTCTGTATCGCCACATGCCCAACCTACGTGCTCGACGGCAACGAACTCGATTCGCCGCGCGGCCGCATCTACCTCATCAAGGATATGCTCGAGAATGACCGGCCGGCGACGGCGGAAGTCACTCTCCACATCGATCGCTGCCTGTCGTGCCTCGCTTGCATGACGACTTGTCCGTCGGGCGTCCACTACATGCACCTCGTCGACCACGCCCGCGTTCACATCGAGCGCACCTACCGCCGCCCGGTGCACGAGCGCCTGCTGCGCGCCGCGCTCGCGAGCCTCTTGCCTTACCCGAAGCGTTTCCGGCTGGCGCTGAGCGCGGCGCTCGTTGGTAAGCCGTTCGCGACTCTGGCGGAGGCGATCGGGCTCAAGCGGCTTGCCGCTATGCTCCGCCTCGCGCCCTGGGGCGGGCCGCACCGCCCGCTCGCCCCGCAGACTTTCAAGGTCTTGGGACCGCGGAAAGGCCGCGTGGCGCTGCTCGCGGGTTGCGTCAACGACGTATTGGCGCCGCAAATCAACGCCGCCGCGATTCGCGTGCTCAACCGCCTCGGGATCGAAGTGGTGGTGGCCGAAGGCGCAGGCTGCTGCGGCTCGCTTGTTCATCACATGGGCCGGGAGGCCCAGGCGCTGCTTCAGGCACGGAGCAATATTGACGCGTGGACGGCGATCGAGGGTCTCGATGCTATCGTGATTACCACGTCCGGCTGCGGCACCACGGTGAAGGATTACGGCTTCATGCTACGCGCCGATCCGGCCTATGCCAAACGGGGCGCAAAGGTGGCGAGCCTAGCTCGGGACATCACCGAATATCTCGCTGCGCTGCCACTTGAAGCCGATGAAAATGCGCCCGGACTCGTCGTCGCCTATCATGCCGCTTGCTCGCTGCAGCACGGTCAGCGCGTCACGCGGCAGCCGAAGGAGTTGCTCGTCAAACTCGGCTTCGTGGTGAAGGACGTGCCCGATGGCCATTTGTGCTGTGGCTCGGCCGGCACCTACAATATTCTGCAGTCCGATATCGCAAGGAGGTTGCGCGACCGCAAAGTCAGGACTATCGAAAGAGTGCGACCTGATGTGATTGCAGCGGGAAACATTGGCTGCATCACGCAGATCGCCCCGGGCACGAAACTCCCGGCCGTCCATACGGTCGAGTTGATCGATTGGGCCACCGGGGGGCCGTGTCCGCCCGCGCTTGGGGAGCGTCGGCCGCTCTTGGCGATGCGCCCGTCTGCGGCCGCGGGCTGAATGGGGGCTCGGTGGTTATTGTGGCGTGAACCCGGTCTCCCATGGGGGCCGACGGGATTTTGACTCGTAGCATCGATCGGGAGGACGATCATGGCGAAGAAGTCGAAGGCAAAGAAGAAATCCACGAAGAAGAAGGGCGCGCCGGCGCGCAAGAAGAAGAAAACAGTAAAGTCGGCTGCGAAGAAGACCGCAAAGAAAGCGCCGAAGAAAGTCGCGAAGAAGGCCGCTCCGAAGCCCAAGGCACCGGCAAAGAAACCGGCACCGGCAAAGAAACCGGCCGCGGCGAAGAAGCCGGCCCCGCCGCCGGCGCCTATGGCCGAGCCTGCGCCTGCTCCGTCTTGGCCCGCGCCTCTCAGTTCGGGCTTCGGCGGCAGCGACAACACCTGACCTTTCTTACAGGTCCCGAAAGAAGCAAGCGGCCGCGCCGTCGAGACGGCGCACGCCGCGAGCGCCGTGCCTTGGCTGCGGGCGCGTCGAAGTTGGCCTTTTGCGTTTAACGGTGCCGGTTCCGGATTGCAGCGGGTAGGCCGCGTGCATAGCGTTATGGAAATGACGGCCGACCGCGACTAATCGCCGGTTTGAGGCTGCGTCACCGGCGGTCTGTTAATGCAGGAGGTGCGTGATGGCGGCGACTTACAACATCCTGATTTTGGGTGCGTCCTACGGTTCGCTCCTTGCGTCGAAGCTCTTGTTCGGCGGCCATAGCGTCAAGCTCGTGTGTTTGCCGGCGGAGGCCGACCTGATCAATGCCGAAGGTTTTCGCGTGCGCCTGCCGGTTCGCGGGCGCCAGACGCCGGTCGAAATCGACTCGCGCAAATTGCCCGGAAAAGTCAGTG
>JBEKSB010000162.1:0-9552 GCA_049517455.1 Xanthobacteraceae bacterium | reverse complement strand
ACCGTGCGCACGCGGGGAACGTCGTGCTCGATCAAGCTCGGCACGAATTCCGCGCATTGCACCGGCGCGCCGGCGGTCTTCCGCCGTTCCAGCGCGACGACGCTGAGACCTGCGGCTGCTGCGGTGGCGGCGGCGCGGCTTCCTGCCGGGCCAAGTCCAACCACAAGAACGTCCGGAGTTTCAATCGGCATCGCGCTCCTCATGCGGCACAGGCGCGTCGCCCGGCTAAACCGTCGAGTGCAATTGAGCAGCAGGCGTGGTCTTGCTCGATCGGACGACCGATAGCGCGCGCGAGCGCCACGATTCCCTCGGCCGGATAGGCGATACCGTCAAATCCGGCCATGACCGCGTAAGCGTCGGTCATCATCTTGTGACGGCCCGGCGGGCGAATGCAGCCGAGTTGCACGGGAGCATGGCGGATGCGATTGCGCGCGGCAACGAAGACCTTGGCCACGTCATCGGTCGAGACCGTCGCAAACGGCTTCTCCGCCGGCGCGTAGATCGGCGTAACCACGACCAGCACCAGCGCCGCGACCGGATAGCGCGCGACGATGTCGAGCGCGGTTTCTTCGCCCAGCAGACGCCCGTAATGGAGCCCGATCACGATATGCGGCACGACCTCCATCGCGGTCGCGGTCAGCGCGGCAACCGTCGCCTCGAAGTCGGCGACCGGGCGGTCGAGATGATAGACTTCGCGGATCGTCTCCCCTGCCCCGATCACGTCCGTCATAGCGACGTCGACGCCCGCCGCCGCCATGCGCCTGGCCTGCCATTCGTCAAGCAACGCCGAATGCGCGGCAATGCGCAGGTAGGGAAAATCGCGTTTGAGCTTCTCGATCGTCGGATAATAGCGTTCGTATGGTACCTCGTTACGGCGATTGGAACCGCCGGAAAGAAGGAAGCCGCGCAAATCCTTGAGCAGGACCAGGTCGCGCACCTTGCGCTCGAGTTCTGCCGGGCTCGTCGCCGCAATCATCGGTTCGAGAATCTTCGCCTGGCAATGGTCGCAATTGAGCGCGCAGACCCCGCCGGTGATCGAGAAGGCCGGAAAGCTCGCCCTACCGCAGCCTTTCAACTCATCGCTGGCATAGGAACGGAATGTGGGGGTGAAAAACCGCAACACGCCAAGCGGTTGTTCGCGCGCCGCAACCTCCAGGGATTCGACAAGCGCCGCGTCGAAGGGCAGCTCGTCGAACGGTTCGATCTCCCGTAGCACCTCGAACCAAGCCATCGTCTCCCCGTTTATTTTTTCGTTCGATTATCACATTCAGATACTTCTATATGTTTTCCGCGAACGGCGCTAGTGTCTTGCCGCCGCCGGTTTAATGGATCGATGTCCAAGCATGAAGACGCTGTGCGTCCTCCAGCACGTCGAAGCGGAATATCTGGGGTTGCTGGAGGATCATTTCGAGGGCCGCAATATCCGCTTCCGCTATTGCCGGCCGTTTACGCCGGGCGCCTCCATTCCCGCGAGCGCCGAGGATAATGACGGTCTCGTTGTTCTCGGGGCCGGCCCGAAGGGCATCGTCAGCGGCGATTTGATTCCGAGCCTCGGCGCGGAATTGCGCTTGACCCGAGACTTTCTCGATCGCGGATTGCCGGTCATCGGCATCGGTATCGGGGCCTGCATTCTCAGTATCGCGGCTGGCGGCGGGGCGGAGGAGGCGCCGCTGCGCTTCACACTCGATAACGCCCGGCGCATTGTCCCCGACGCGCTCGGGGGGCATTTGCCGGCAACGTTTCCGGTTGGGGTCTATATGCGCGACCGTCCGGTCTTGCCTGGCAACGCCAGGGTGCTGGCGGTCAGCCCCCGCGACGAACCGGTGCTTTTTCAAGTACGGGATAATTGCTTCGGCTTTGTCGGCCATCCTGGGATCAAGTCGGCTCTGATCGAGGACTTGATCATGGAGTTCGAGGAAGTGCCTGACGGAACGGCGGAAACGCTCGTCAACTTGCGCGCTGTGCAAGGAGAAATCGCGGCGAATTTGGGCCCGATCATGGTCGGCTTGGTCGACGTGACGCATTTGATGCAGCCGCGTCCCTAGCGCCCGCCTCGTATCGACGTGTGCCACGCACTTTTTTCTCTCAGGCCTATGGCATTCATTCAAATTTTGGAATATGTTGTTGCTGGCTGGCGACATTGACCCAGATCAATGAGCACGGTTGCGCAGCGCGCATGGTTGGTGGGAAGGACGCCCGGAAATGGCGAAAAAGCTGATCATCATCATGGTCAACACCGATCCGCGGAACGGCGAAGAACTCGGTGCGCCTTTCTTTCAGGCGACGGTCGCCGCGGCGATGGACTATGAAGTCGAGGTGATTTGCACGGCGACGGCGGGGCAGCTCATGAAGAAGGGCGTTGCCGAAAAGCTGGTCGTCAAGGCCGGCTCGCCGAAGACCGTGTACGATTTCATCAAGGACGCGCACGGCGCCGGTGTGAAATTCTATTGCTGTTCGCCCAACCTCGACCTCTTCGACATGACCGAAGCAGACCTTATCCCCGAATGCGAAGGCATCGTGGGCGGCGCCAAGGTCATCGAGGAGGTCATGGAGGACGATGATGCCAGGGTGCTGACCTACTGATGAGCCCTACTGATGAGCCCTACTGATGAGCGCGAACCTAGTCCACACGGCCGAACATAGCGACCTCATCGGCGATCCGGTGTCGCCGACGCCTGTCGTTCCATACGAAAAGCTCGAAGAAGTGTTCGACGATATCCGCTCGCACATTCTATACGACCACGAACTGCACGGATGCCTCAACTGCGGCATCTGCACCGCGACTTGCCCGTCGGCGCACTACTACGACTACTCGCCGCGCGAGATCGTCCAGCTGCTGTGGACCGAGAATCTCGAAGGCATCTATGACGCGATGCAGGAGAAGATCTGGGCCTGCGCCCAGTGCTACACCTGCGCCGCGCGCTGCCCGTTCAGCAACTCGCCCGGCGGCCTCGTCATGATCATGCGCGAGGTTGCGATCAAGCACGGCATGCAGTCGGCCAAGGACGTGCTGCGGCCGTTCTCGCGCGTGCTGCTGAAGGTGATCTCCACCGGCAACCAGCTCGCGCCCAACATGATCACGCGCGACGCCTTCCCGGATTGGGGGCCGAACGTCACCAAGGTCGACGCCCCGCTCGACATCCTGCGCAAGGCTATTCCGGTGCCCACCATGCACACAATGGATACCGCGTGGGAGGTCAATCTGAAGACCTCGGTCGAGCTTTACACCATCTGGGAAGCAACCGGCGTGCTCGATCAGTTGGAGATGGTCGACGAGAATCTGTTCGACGTCGTCAATGACGTGATGGACGAGAAGCGCGACGAGTACAACGAGTGGCTCGAGGCACAGAAAAAAGAAGATGACCCCGGCGAGTGACGAGACGAGCTCAGCCCGCCGACCAACGGAGGAAGCCATGGACGACAAGCGTAACGAGAACCCGCCGGCCTTTACCGGCTTTGGCGCCGAATGGCGCCCGTCCAACCTGACGCCGAGCGAGGCCCAGGCCGCCACCTCCTGGGTGGAGGCAAAGATCGACCGCCGCTCCATGCTGACCAACAAGGATCGCGTCGCGGACGTGCGCGACGCAATGTGGCAGCTCGAGAAGGAGGGCGAGATCCTCGTCCACCGGCTCGACGAGCGGCATGAACCGGTCGTAGCGCGCACCCTCTACGGCTGGGAGAAGCGCATCCCGACCACCAACCTTTGGCACCACAAGTCGTGCGGCCAGTGCGGCAACATCCCCGGCTATCCGTCGAGCGTGATGTGGCTGATGAACAAACTCGGCACGCGCTATATCGACGAGACCGACCAGACCTCGTGCACGGCCTGGAACTACCATGGCTCCGGCATCGGCAATGTCGTCAGCCTCGCCGCGGTGTTCCTGCGAAACTTCCACCAGGCCTACGTGTCGGCCAAGGCGCACGGCTTGCCGATCGGTACCTATTATCCGCTGGTGCATTGCGGCACCTCCTTCGGCAACTACAAGGAGATGCGCATCTTCCTCATGCATTCTGCCGAGTTGCGCGAGCAGGTGAAGAAGATCCTCGGCAAGCTCGGCCGTCTGGTTGACGGCAAGCTGCTGATCCCCGAGGAGGTGGTGCACTATTCCGAGTGGCTGCACATGATGCGGGACCGCATCAAGCAGCATCAGGTGATCGACGTCAGCAATATCCGCGCCACCATCCACCCGGCCTGCCACGTCTACAAGATGGTGCCCGAGGACGTGATCTACGACGACACGGTGATGGACGGCAACCGCGTCGCCGTTTCCACCGGCCTGATGCAGACCCTCGGTGCCCAGGTGATCGACTATTCCACCTGGTACGATTGCTGCGGCTTCGGTTTCCGCCACATCGTCGGCGAACGCGAGTTCACCCGCTCCTTCGCCATCGATCGCAAGATCAAGGTGGCGGTGGAGGAAGCGAAGGCCGACGTGATGGTAGGCCACGACACTGGCTGCATCACTACGCTCGACAAAAGCCAGTGGATCGGCAAAGCCGTGGACAAGGTCTATGCGCTGCCGATCCTGGCCGATTGCCAGTTCGCCGCGCTCGCACTCGGCGCACATCCCTACAAGCTGGCGCAACTGCACTGGCACGCCTCGCCGTTCGAGGGGCTGCTGGAGAAGCTCGGCATCGACTGGCAGAAGGCCAAGATCGAATTCGAGCAGTACCTCGACGAGGTTAAGGCGGGCCGCATCGAAACTCTCTATGACCCCAAGCGCGCGATCACCTCGGGCCCGGGTTACGTCAAACCCAAGGCCGTCGCCGCGCTTCTAGGAGCCGCGGAATGAATCGCCCGGTCCTCATCGTCGGTGGCGGTCCGTCCGGGTTGTCGGCCGCCCATGCGCTGGCCGCGGCCGGGCAGCGCGTGGTGCTGGTCGACAAGGCCGACCAGCTCGGCGGCGCGCCGATCCTGTCGGGCTACGCCAAATTGGTGCCGTCGGGCGAGTGGGCAAGAGACGCCATCGGCGGCATGGTGAAGCGGGTCGAGAGCAATAAGCTCGTCGAGGTCAGGAAGAATACGACGGTCAAGACCTTCGTCGGCGGCCCGGGCGATTTCCGCGCGACACTATCCGACGGGACGCAGGTGGAAGCGGGTGCCACGATCCTGTGCACCGGCTTCACTCATTTCGATTCGGTCAACAAGCCGGAGTGGGGCTTCGGCACGTATCCGGACGTCGTCACCACCACCCAGGTCGAGCAGATGTTCTCGTCGGGCAAGGGCGTGCGCTGTCCGTCCGACGGGCGCGAGCCCGAGCGGGTCGCCATTCTCCTGTGCGTCGGCTCGCGCGACCGCCAGATCGGCCGCGAGTGGTGCTCCAAAATCTGCTGCACGGTGTCGTGCAACCTAGCGATGGAAATCCGCGAGGCGCTGCCGAAATGCAGCGTCTACATCTATTACATGGATATCCGCACCTTCGGGCTGTACGAAGGCCAATACTACTGGGAGAGCCAGGAGAAATATAAGGTCAAGTACATCAAGGCGCGCATTGCCGAGGTGACCTCCGACGGCAAGCGCCTGATCGTGAAGGGCGAGGACACGCTGGTGAAGCGTCCCATCACTATTCCCTTCGATATGGTGGTGCACGCCATCGGCATGGACCCCAATGTCGACAACATGACGCTGTCGGCGGTGTTTGATGTCAAGCTGGAGAAGTACGGCCACATCCAGAAGGCGTCGACCTACTCGAGCATGTCGGAGACCTCGCGGCCCGGCGTCTTCGTCGCCGGCGCGGCGACAGGACCTGAGACCATCGACGATTCCGTCGCGCAGGGACAATCGGCGGCGATGGCGGCGCTGACTCTGGTCCGTAGCGCCTTGCTTGAGGCGGCCGAGTGATGTGGCCGGTCGGCAGCCATAAAGCCAAAGCGGCGCCCGCGCCGGCGCGGCCGGTGCTTGATCTGTCCGGTCCCAAGCTGCGGAGCGCCTTCGAAGGCCTCGTAGACGTGGCCGAGAGCACTGGCGGCGTCGAGCGCTATGTCGGCGCGCTCGCGCTCAAGGCGTCGTTGTTCGAGGAGCTGCTGGGCAAGGGCCGGGTCGGCGAGCTGACCGAGACCGAGTTCTACGATCTGGCCGCCTTCATTACGCCGGTGCGCCGGCGCATTAGCGCCTGGCTCGGCCGCAACGGTTTTGCCGCCATGCACGGCCGCTTGGTTGCGCTGCTCGACGGCTGGTCCGATCACGGCACAGCCGATCAACGGCTCGGCGCCTTTGTTGCGAGCTTTCCCGCTGATCGCGAGCACCGCTGGTCGCGCGATCTTGCCGCCGAGGTGCTGCACTTCACCGCGCCCGAACGCTATCCGCTGATGACGCGCTGGATGTGGGACAACCGCGTCAACACCGGCGTGCTGCGCGAGATCTGGCACGGCGACAATTGCGACGCCGGGACCATCCCGGTCGACGACGACTTCGCCACGTTCGTGACGCTGCGCGAGGAACTGGAAGGATTTCTGCAGGGCAACGGCGTCTTCCGCGATTTGTCCTTCTACGTCGATCTGCTCTCCGCGCACGTCTACGCTACCTACATCAACGACAAGGGCGGCCAATACCTGCGCGCCGATTTCTGCGGCGGCGGCAAGGAAGACTCGATGGCGCATACGCGTCGCCTGCTGGGGCTCGATGCGGTCGATACCGAGTCCGGCCGCACGCGCCTCAAGCTGATCGACGGCGAAGCCTATGTGCTCGGCGAGCCGCGCCGGCTGAGCTCACAAGGGGGCGCCGATGCCAATTCATGAAAAATCGCTGATCCGCCCCGAAAACCTCGTCACGCACGAGCACTTGGAGATCGAAGGCGTCGACGTTTCCGGGCATTGGAGCACGTTCATCAAATCGCGCGCCGTGACCGACTACAACGAGCAGATGGAGGAAGAGATCGCCGCGCTGCCAGGCGGCGAGTTCATCCATCGTTGCTGGCAATGTGGCTCGTGCACCAATTCCTGTACGGTCAACGCCCTGAACTCGGACTTCAACCCGCGCTATTGGATCTACCTGATCCGCATGGGGTTCGAAGATGAGCTGCTGCGCGACAAGGACATCATCTGGCAGTGCGTCTCGTGCAACAAATGCACCTATGCCTGTCCGCGCGACGTCAATCCGGAAGGCGTGATGAAGGCGACCGCCCATTGGGTCGAGCTCAAGGGCCACACCGAGAGGAAGCCATCGATGACGTTCGATGAAATCTTCTCAGACCAGGTCTTCGCCACCGGCAAGATCGAGGACGGCCTCGTGCTGCGCCAGTTCTTCAAGCGCACCAAACAGTCGTTGTTCCAGGATTGGCTCATCGCGCTGGTGCGCGGCTTGGTGATGCGGCTCCCGGTCGGCCTGTTGATGAAGCTCGGCCTTGCCACACTGTTTCGTCCGCGCACGCGCGGCTGGAAACGCGCCAGCGCGGCGATCGCGGAATACGTTGACGAGCGCGAGGTGGCCGATCGCCGTGCGCTAGGCCTTCATACGCGGGGAGCGGAGTGATGAGCGGCAAGTACAAAAACGTCGCTTACTATCCGGGCTGCGCGCTCGAAGGGACCGGCCACGCTTACAACCGCTCCACCAAGGAACTTGGCAAGGCGCTCGGCCTTGAGATCACCGAGCTCAAGAACTGGAATTGCTGCGGCGCTATGGAGGTCAAGAACGTCGATCCCAAGCTGCAGACCTATCTTTCGGCCCGCAATCTCTCGATCGCGGAAAAAATGGGTTTCGACACCGTCATGGCGCCGTGCAACGGCTGCTATCACAATCTGAAAAAGGCGGAATACGACCTCGCCAACGATGCAAGTTCGCGCGAGGTCAACAGCCGTCTGTCCAGCAAAGCGGGGCATAAAACCTACGAGGCCGGCACGGTCGAGACCATCCACGCGCTCGACTGGATTAAGGAAGCGATCGGCGAGGAAGGCCTGAAGGCGCGCGTGAAGAACTCGCTCAAGGGCCTCAAGGTGGCCAACTATTACGGCTGCATGTACACGCGCCCGCGCCACATCTTTCCGGAGAAAGACAAGGGGCCGGGGTCGGAATCTACCGCGAAGCCGCACTTCATGGACGATCTCCTGGCGGCAGCCGGTGCCGAGAATGTCGAATATCCGCTCAAGACGGCGTGCTGCGGCGGCGCCCACACCCTCTCGGACTGCGACACCTCGACCAAGCTGGTTCTGAACCTTTTGACGACAGCGGAGGCTTGCGGAGCCGACGTCATCGCCACCGAATGTCCGACCTGTCACACCGGACTGGAGATGCATCAGGTCCGCGCCGAAAAAGTGCTGGGCCGCAAGACCACCGTGAAAATCCTTTACTTCACCCAGCTTCTCGGAATGGCGCTCGGCCTGTCGGCGCGCAAGGTCGGCGTCCATGAGAATTTTTCCGAATCTTCCGCTTTCCTGCGCGCACGGGGGCTCGGCTGATGACCGGGATGCCCAGCCAACGAATCGACGATATTGCGGCGCGCCTCGACGCAATGATTGCTTCTGCGGACGCAACGCTTGTCGCGGCGGCGCCGGAATTCGCCGAAGACCTATTGGCGCTGGGCGACGCTATCCTCGAGATTTGGCTGACGGCACACGACGCAACGCCGACGACACGTACGGTCGAAGGCTTTCGCTTGCTGGCTCTGCAGCGCCAAGGCGCCCGCGGCGACGCAAGCTTCAACGCCTGCCGCGAGACCTGTCGCGAGCTCGTCTACCACCGCAATCTCGTCTGCCTCGATCCCGCGCACCCGGACACTGCACGCCGGCTCCGCCTTGGCGCCATGGTGGCAAGACATTTGGCGCTCTTTATCGGCGGCAAGCTTGAAGTGGCAGGCCTCGGCGAATTCTGCTGCGCATCGCGACCGCTTCGTTCGCAGGAAGCAAATACGCAGCCCGCCGAAATTGCGTGACATTTAAGGAGAGCTAGATGCCGACCGTCCGTGGCTGCCAACTTCCCGACGAACTCCTCTACGATGTCGAGAACAACATCTGGTACCGGGAAAACGCCGACGGCACCGTGACGCTCGGCATGACCGCGGTGGCCGCTGCCATGGCCGGTCAGCTCGTGGCCTTCACCGCGAAAAAGCCGGGTCGCGCGGTTCAAGCTGGAAAGTCGTGCGCCACCGTGGAGTCCGGCAAATGGGTCGGGCCGGCGAAAATCGCTTTCGACGCCGAAGTGGTCGAAGTCAACGACGCTCTGACCGGAACGCCCAAAGTCGCCAACGCCGACCCTTACGGCCAGGGCTGGATGGTCAAAGTGCGGCCAAACGACTGGGCCGCCGCAAAAGCGGGTCTCGTTCCCGGCACGGCGGTTGCCGCGCCATACGAAGCAAAAATGACCGCGGACAACTTTGTCGGATGCGCGTGAGCGGGCAGGACAAATCTGCAGTGAGCCAGATCGTAGAAACCAAGCCGACATTGGTGAGCCGCGGCCTCGGGGTGGCCGCCATTTTGCGCAACTATTTCCCGGGTGTGCTGGTGAGCCTGATTATCGCCGTCGCCGCCACCTTCCTGTCCGAGCATTACGGCGGCCCGGTGATGCTGTTCGCGCTCCTGCTCGGCATGGCCTTCTATTTTCTCTCGCAGGAAGGACCG
>JBEKSB010000161.1:0-9602 GCA_049517455.1 Xanthobacteraceae bacterium | reverse complement strand
GCCGAGGCGGGTCCGGAGACCACCAATGACCCGAAGGTGATGTGCTGGATTTGCGGTGCGCCGCTTCCGGCCCGCGAAGACCAATGGATCATCAAATATTTTCTGTTGCGGAAGGCGAGCCGTCGCCAGAAGTGGAAGCACCAGCTGCCCACGCCAATGCTTTAGTGAAGGTGCGCGGCGCATGGCCTCGAACTTCGCCAAGCTGCCGGACCTGCTGAAGCGGCACGGTTGAGGTTCAGCGGCGCTCGCGCTTTAACCTGCGGAGGGAACACCCAATGGCACTGCGTGATCTTAAAGCACCGGACAATCGCAAAATGCCTATTGAGAAAGAGGCCAGTTGGCTTACAAACGCTTGCATAATTTGCGGAGGTGTCTTGGGCGCTGGCCTTGGCCTTTGGTGGCGGGATGTGAACGGCGCAGTTTTTGGTTCAGTTCTTGGACTTTTATTTGGCTACGCTCTTAGTAAACCGAATTTGGACACTACTGAATCGCCATGAGCCGGGGTTGCATAGCCGGATGTCGGACGCACGCCGACAACGCGGCGCGCCGCGGTGCATACGTCACATCAATTTTACGCTTGTGATTCCTCAAGGTGCTTTTGCGGCGTTCCGGCGAGTTTAGGCGGCGCAAGTGTAGCGTCGTGTAACCGTCACGGTAGGCATGCGAAACTAAGCATCGGCGCTACTCGACGAGTTGCGCCACCCCAAAAGTCCCCTGAGCCTCGGCATCTGTCTCATGCCGAGGCTCTCTCTTTTTGGCCTCCCGCGTTCCGGAGGCCACCAACGCCCGGCGCGGGCTTAATCATCGGCGACGTCGAACGCGCCACCACCGGCCGCTAGCGCGCCTCGTCCAGCGCCCGCGAGCGCCACGCCGCTAGCCTCTCTGATGCCCCGGCAGGAAACGTGCACCAGCGGCCTCCGTAGGCCAGACTGCACGGTCATTGACGAGCGGACATTAGCGCAACATATTGCAACCTAATACCGATTATTACACACGGCAGGAGGCGTCATGTCAGTCCGCAAGAAGATCGTGAAAGGGAGGGGCGGCGACGAGACATGGTGGATCGCCGACTACACCGATGGGAGCGGTCAGCGTCATCAGCCTCGGTTCAAGCACAAGAAGGACGCCGAGGCGCACGAGGAAAAGTCCAAGGTCGCCATCCGTGCCGGTACCCACGTCGCGCTCGACAGCAACGTCACCGTCGGGGATGCCGCCGGGAACTGGCTCAGGCGCGTCGAGGCCAATGGAATGAGGGGGACCGGACCAGCCGAGCGTACGACCGTCCGGCAATACCAGCAGCACATGAACCTCCACATCGTGCCCCGCATCGGCAAGCTGAAGCTGGCGAAGTTGACAGCCAAGGACATCGAGAACTTTCGCGACGGCCTGCTCGAAGACTTGTCGCGGCCGCTGGCGCGCAAGGTGCTGACCAGCCTCAAGTCGCTGCTCAAGGTCGCCAAGGTCGGGCATCTCGCGGCCGATGTTCACATCGGCAGCAGTAAGCGTGCCGAGCACAAACTTGAGATTGGCCGCGACATTCCGACGACCGCCGAAATCAAGCGGCTGATCGAGGCCGCGAAGGACAACACCAAGCTGCACGCGCTGCTGCTGACGGCGGCACTGACCGGCCTGCGTGCGTCCGAGCTTCGCGGCCTGCGCTGGAGCGATGTCGATCTGAAGGGCGAGGAACTGCACGTCCGCCAGCGTGCGGACCGCTACGGCGTGATCGGCGCGCCCAAGACGAAGGAGAGCGGACGGACCATCCCGCTCGCCCCCGACGCGGTGCTCGCCCTGAAGCAGTGGAAGCTGGCCTGTCCGAAGGGCGAGAGGGACCTCGTGTTCCCGACCGGCACCGGCGCAATCGAGCACCACGCCAACATGCTGCGCGGCCTGCGGCCGGTGATGCACGCCGCTGGCCTCCTGAACAAGAACGGCAAGCCCAAGTATGCCCTGCACGCCCTCCGGCACTTCTTCGCTTCGTGGTGCATAAATCCGAAAGAGCGCGGTGGTCGGCAACTGCCGGTTAAGGTCGCCCAGACCCTGCTCGGGCACTCGTCCATCGTGATGACGCTCGACCGCTACGGCCACCTGTTCCCGAGCGGCAGCGACCGCACCGAACTGGAGGCCGCGACGCGTGCCCTGCTCGCCTAAGCCAGCGGACTGTTATCCGCGAGTCGATCAGGCAGGTAGAGCGGCGACGCAACCTATATGCAACCAATAGCGAATTTCTCTAATTAAAACAATGGTCTGATAAAGACTTTAAATCCGCTGGCTTACGCCTTCGTAGGTTCGAGTCCTACCTCCCCCACCATCGGCCTTCGTGCGGAAGACGCGACGCCGGCGACAACGGCTTACCAACCCTGCGCTCGCCAAAGCGCGTTGCGGCGAGATAGAGGATTTCACTAAGCAGTGGCGCGTTCGATGCCTTGGCGCTCAAATCGCCGCGCGCTATGGGTGCAGCGCATGTGTACCTTATTGCGCCTCGTCGAGCGACAGCCATGAAGAACGCGCGACCGCACGCATTCCGCGGGGCTGCACATCGGCGCGGACAATCGGCGAATGCGCGGTTTGGCCGAGCCCATCGCGAGGGCGACGGCGGCGTCATCCTTTACGGCTGGCACACCGTCACGGCGGCGCTGGCCAATCCGGCCCGGCACATTCGGAAAATCCTGGCGACCGAGAATGCTGTGCGACGCCTCGCCGATGACGGCATAAAGCTGCCGATCGCACCTGAATTGGTGCGCCCCGATGCCATCGCCGCGCGACTTTCGCCAGACGCCGTGCATCAAGGACTGCTCGCCGAGGCCGACCCCCTCCCCTCACCCGACATTGAGGATTTGGCGCCTGCCGGCATCGTGCTCGTGCTCGACCAAATCACCGATCCGCACAATGTCGGGGCGATCTTGCGCACGGCGGCGGCGTTCGCCGTGGCCGCCATCGTCACCACCGCGCGCCACAGCCCGGAGGCTACCGGCGTGCTCGCCAAATCCGCTTCAGGCGCGCTGGAATTGGTGCCGATCGTCACCGTGCAAAATCTTGCGCGCGGGCTTGGTGCGCTGAAGGAGCGCGGCTTCCTTCTTGTTGGACTCGATAGCAGCGCGGCGGACGATCTCGCCGCCCTTCAACTCTCCGCACCGCTCGCGCTCGTGCTCGGCGCTGAAGGCAAGGGGCTTCGGCAATTGACGGGCGCGACATGTGATCGGCTGGCGCGCCTCGATCTTCCCGGCGCGATCAAAAGTCTCAACGTGTCGAACGCCGCGGCGCTGGCGCTTTATGTCGCGAGCCGTGCTGTGCGTAGCTAAAAACGCACGAAGGCCCGCACGAGGCGGGCCTTCGGCTAGTGTAACGAGCCTAAGCTTAGTGGTTAGCCGCGCCAGCCCATCGGGCGATGGTACGGAGCGTAATGCCCCGGACCGTAACCGTAGTGGTACGCGCGGGCAGCGTAGCTCGCGTGATAATACGGATGCCCATAGTGGTGGTACCCGCGGTAACCCGCACCGTAGCCGTAGCCACGCGCGCCGATATACGGATATGCGGCGGGAGCGGCGAGGTTGGTAGCGGGTGAATAGGTGCCATAGGGAACCATGAGCCCCGGACCGGAATATTCCGGCCCCTGGTTCACCACATACATCGGCGCCACGGCGGGTTGGGCGTAGGCTAACGAGTTAGCACAGCCGCCGCAGGAACCGCAGCCGCAGCCGCCAAATCCGCCCATATCCCAATGATCGACAGCGATCGGCGACGGCATGACCGGAACCGCCGCGACAACGGGCTGCGCGTAAGTCACCGCAACCGCGCTGCCGCATCCGCCGCAGCCGCTTTGCATGTAAATCACCGGCTGCGCATAAGTGACGGCGACGCCGCAACCGCCACATCCTTGCGTATAGACCGGAGCCGGAGCGTACACGATCGGCGCCGCATATCCGAAGCCGCAACCGCCGCAGCCCGCGAAGGCTGCTGACGTCAGGGCAGTGGCGAACACCGCAGTGAAAACCACCAGAATGGTTCGATGGAACGACATGATACTCCCTCTACAAATTGCCCCTGTTAGGAGGCGGATGAGGACAGGCCTCCGAGCGATCTGTCCGATGCAGTTACCTGTGAACATTGCCTGGACCTTGCCCGAATTGGTTCGGGGGCGCTGGCGCGGCGGATGGATGCTGATTGGTTGGCGGTTGGCCTGGAGTCCCATTGACCGGCGGGCCCCCCGGGGTGGTGTTCATCGGCGGGCCGGGCGGACCAGGCGGCGCCCCGTTGTAGCCTTGGCGAGGCGGCGCCCCGTTCATTGGCGGAGCGTTAGGTGGGCCATTGAACGTTGGAGCAATGATCGGTGCGACATATGTCGGGTTGTATGACGGAAGGTCGGCCGGCGTCGGCGCGGAATCACTTGACCAGCTACGGCGATAGCTTTGGGCCGGAGGCGGCAATGGCCGATTTGGCCCCGGCACGACTTCCAGACGGCCGTAGCCCGGTTGCTCGCCGGACTTCGGAAAGTATCCGGGCCCATAAGCGGCGGGGCCGTAATAGGGAACGATCGCCGGAGGCAGCCGATAGATCACGGTTGGCGTCACCAGTCCGGGCCGCGCAAGGCCGAAATCGCCTTCGACCACAGACCATGAAATGTCGACACCGTACAGCAGCACCGGCACGTCGGGCCTTCCCGGAACGACAATCACCGGCCCGCGCTGGGCGAGCGCGGGTGACGCGCCGACAGCAATTAGCAAAGCCGCGTAGACAAAACGCATGAGCAACCCGTGTCCGGCGGGCGGCAATGTAGGGAAAGCGCGGGTCAAATTCGTTTAAAACAGCAGGATTCCGCCGGTGAATTGCGCAGTAATATTAATTGCGCGCTACGAAACCATCGCCGCGGGCCCACAGCCGGCCCGCGGGCTAGCCACCACGACCATGCCGATTGCAATCTTATGAGGCCAGCGCTGGCTTGGCCCCGACGGTCCGCGCTCGGCCGGCGCCGATCCCGAGAACTAACGAGGCGAGCCCCACGGCCAGATAGAAGATCGTAACCACCTGCCAAGACCCGGTCCAGTCGTAAATCACGCCGACGGCAAATGGTCCGATGAGGCCGCCAAAGATATAGCCGACGGTCTGCGCCAAGGCGGAAAGTTGCCCCGCGCTGTGCGGGTCGCTGGAGCGAAGCGCGAAGAACAAAAGACCGACGCCGAATGCGCCGCCCTGTCCCACGCCGAGGATGACGGAGAAGGCCGTAAGCGACCACACGGGGGCATAAACGAAACCGAGAAGACCGGCTGCCGTGAGCAACACCATCGTGGCAACGATCAGGCGCTGATCGCGCTGCCTGCCCGCAATAATCGGAGCCAACAGGCCGGCCGCGGTCTGACCAACGTAACACAGCGATATGATGAGCCCACTCGTGGCGGCGTCGAGCCCGCGAGCCTCAAGCATGCTCGGGCCCCAGTTGAAGACGGCATAGGCGAGCGCGGTAATGAGACCGAAAAAACCCGTCACCTGCCACGCCAGCGGATCGCGAACGAGCCCTAGGACATGCGCGGTAGCGACACCGGCCACGCGCTCATGACCAAATAGCTGGGGAATGAACGCGACCGCCGCAATCAGAGCCGGCAGACCCCAGACCAGGAGCACGAGCTCCCAACTTCCTCCAAGAACGTGTTGCAGCGGTACGGCAGTCGCCGTTGCAAATGCCGGTCCCAGACAGACCAGCATGGTGTAGAGGCCCATCATCAAGCCAATCCGATCGGGAAAATCCCGCTTGATCATCACCGGTGTCAGCACGCCCAGGAAACACAGCGACGCCCCAATGATCAGGGTGCCGACATACAGCGGAATTGTTCCGAGGCTGCGAACAACGCACCCGAACGCGATCCCGAGGAGAGACGCGAGAACCACCGCTTCGGTGCCGAAGCGTCGCGCTAGCGGCGGCGCCGCGGGAGCGAACAGGCCGAGGCAGACGACCGGCGCCATGGTCAATAGGCTGATCCCGAGCGCCGAGAGGCCGAGGTCATGCCTGATGTCGTCGATGAAGAGCGCGACGGTGGTGATAGAGGGCCGCAGGTTGAAGCCTATCAGCAATATCGCAGCGACGCTCCACGCCGGATGCCGCAGCAGCAGGGCGCGAACCGTGTGGTCCGCGCCACCACCGCTCGCGGCGCGCGGTGGATCCGTCGTACGCGGCTTGTCGGGAATGGCGTCCATCGGCCCTTTAGGTGGGGAGGACCGATCATCGCGCAAACGAAATCCGCGAATGGGACCTATGCTTTCGTGAGACGACTTCCGGACACCAATGAATCCCGATCTCTTCCGGCGTTCCCACGACTGATCACGACTGGCCCGCCTCCCCTGCGCGAGCGGCTCGAACGACTGTAACGGTGCAAAGCGCTTCGGCGGCAACTTTGGCGGACACGCTGCCAAGCAAATTCCGCAGCAATGAGTTTTTACGCGCGCCGATAACAATGTGATCGATATGGTTGGCTCGGGCGAATTCGAGGATCGCATTAGCCGGATCGACGGCCTCGAGCACGTGCGCGGTAAGGCGGTGAGTTTCGAGCTTGAGAGGCTCGGCCCAATGCCTCAGCGCAACGAGACGATCAATCCGTTTGTTATGACCCTGCTCGTCTAGCGTATAGTCAAGTGCAATCCGGTTCAATTTGAGAACATTGAGGCAAGCAAGTCGTGCGGAGGGAAGCGTCGCGAGAATGCGCTCGGCCGTGATCCGCAGCGCGTCGTTGAGCTCCATCGATCCTTCCGTCAGATCAACCGCGGCTGCGACGATCGGGGCCGAAGAAATTTGTATCGCGGTCGCGGGGCGAATGACGGACTTCGTGAGGTCCTTGTTGAAGCGCCTTCTCAGAACGATGCGAAGCGGATCCCGCTCCAATCGCTCGGACCTTTTGGTGAGTTTGACTTGGTCGGGATGGCTGAGCTCGAACGCAAGCTGAGCCGCAGTCGGGTAGCGCCACGATGGTTCGGCCTCAAGGCAACGCAAAACAATTTCTTGCAGCCAACCCGGATAATCGGGCCGCAATCGGCGCGGAGGAACCGGATCGCGCCATAGCCGGCGGCGCATTCCGCCCATGGTTTCGCTTTCACCGAATGGACGCACGCCCGTTGAAAAGAAGTAGAGCAGCACACCTAAAGCAAACAGATCGCTTCGCGGATCGTTGCGAATTCCGAGCAATTGCTCGGGCGAAATGTAGGGCGCCGTGCCGAACGGCACCCGAAATTCCTCTTGCATCAGGTCGGGCATCCGATCGTGATGCGAAAGTCCGAAATCGACAAGAACGGCTTCGCCGGTCGGCCGAAACATGATGTTGCCCGGCTTGACATCAAAATGAATCACATGCTGCCGGTGCAGATCGTCCAAGGCTTCGGCAATTTTCAACCCGATCTCGACAATCTCGGCGTAGGGCAGCGGCAGCTCGGGGAGCCGCTGCAACAGCGTTTTTCCAGAAATGCGTTCCATCACGATATAGGGCTGCACGCCGAAGTCGCCCGCCGCAATGAACTTTGGAACGTGGACGCCGGACAGGCGCGGCAAAATCATCTGCTCCATCTCGAAGCTGACGATCGCCGCCGGATCCTCGCCTTCGGCGAGTTTCGGTATCTTCATCAGCATAGGCGTCGTCGTGCCCGCGCTTGACACGCGCCAAAGCGTAGCCATGCCTCCTTCATGAACGCATTCCTCTAGTCGGAAGCCATCGATGATCGCGTCAACGCCGAGCGACGGTTTGACCATGCTTCACTTCCCTAGCAGCAACCGGTCCGCGAGCCAGGTGGGCAAGCCCTTATTTCGGATTCTTGCGGCTGCCTCCTCGACGTCATACGGCACGCGGCAGTAGGTCAGTTCGCGTCGTTTTGTGTCCAGCATTGCATAAGAAGCGGCCGGATTTCCGTCGCGGGGTTGGCCCACCGAGCCGAGCACTGCGAGCCAACGCCGCCCGGGGAGCAATTGAATTGCGGAGCCGGCTATCGGCGTGAAGGAAGTCAACTTACCCGTTGCCGACATCGTGTAGAGCGCCGGCCGGTGAACGTGGCCGCAAAATGTGACGCGAGCCGACGTCGCAATGATACTCCGGGCCGCATCCGCAACGCTTGTTACGTATCGCCAGCTCTTCGGATTGCTTGCGTCGGCGTGGACGTAAAGACGATCACTATCTTTGAGCACAAGCGGCAACTCTTCGAGAAATCGTCGTTCCGCGGATCCGAGCTCGCCGCGTGTCCACTCCATGACGACCTCGGCTTCGACATTAAGCTGTTCGCGCTGGTTGCCGACCGCATGGTCATGGTTGCCGCGCACGGCCATCGCACCTTTCTCGACAAGGTCCATGACGGTCTTGACTGCCCACTCCGGATCAGCGCCGTAACCAACATAGTCGCCGAGGAACACGTTTTGCACCGCACCATGATCGCGGGCATGCGCCAGACATGCGCTGAATGCTTGTCGATTGGCGTGAACGTCCGCGAATATCGCAATGAGCACGGCTGGACTCCAACAATGACAAAGTGATGCAACGGTGTCGGCGAGCGTTGACAATTGTCAAAGGGGCTCGGTGGAGCAAGGCCATGTCGGCGGCGAGACCAAACAGACCGAGGCAGACCACCGGAGCCATAATCGGCCACCCTCGACTTTCGGCTTAAGACTACTGGCGAACAGACAGAGGCACGGGCGGGCGATTAGCGTCACGATGAGGCCATCGGGGCGTCCGTGGCAGCTGTGCCGGGGACCGCGAAGCAGATAAAGCCCTGAAGTGGGAGGAAACTAAAATGGCTCAAATGGCTCAAGTTCCGAAGAACTTCCGGACGGTGATCACTGCCGCGGCCGCGGGAAACGTCATCGAGTGGTATGACTTCTATATTTTTGGGAGCTTGGCCACAATCTTGGCGGTCAAATTCTTCGAAAAGAGCCACCCCGTTGCCGCGCTACTCAGCACGATCGCACTGTTCACCGCCGGGTTCCTGGTCCGTCCGTTGGGGGCGTTCCTGTTCGGCTGGCTGGGAGACCGCGTCGGCCGCAAATATACGTTCATCATGACGCTCGTCGGCATGGCTCTGGGCACGGGGGCGATCGGGTTGATCCCGACGTTCGACCAGATCGGCCTGGCCGCCGCGATCATTCTTTTCTGTTTGCGGATGATCCAGGGCCTTTGCCTGGGCGGCTCATACGGCGGCGCCATCACCTATGTCGCCGAGCACGTGTCGGACGAACGCCGCGGTTACTATACCGGCTGGCTGCAGACCTCACCGACCCTTGGAATCGTGCTGTCGCTCATCGTGATCATCGCTACACGCACTTACGTCGGCGAGGCCGCATTCAGTGCCTGGGCGTGGCGCATCCCGTTCTTGTTCTCCTTCCTGCTGGTGTTCGTCACCCTCTACATGCGGTACAATTTCGAGGAGTCGCCGGTTTACGCGGAGATCAAGGCCAAGGGAGAGACGAGCAAGAATCCATGGCGAGAGGCCTTCCTCAACCCCGCGAATTTGAAGTACGTGGTGATCGCGACCATTGTCGTATTGGGCGAGGGCGTGGTCTGGTACAGCAGCCAGTTCTGGGCGCTGTACTTCCTGCAGACGGTTGCCAAGGTGGACACGCTGACCACCGCCTACATCGT
>JBEKSB010000160.1:0-10262 GCA_049517455.1 Xanthobacteraceae bacterium | reverse complement strand
GCTCTCGATGCATTGGATCGTCGCAAACCTCAAGAGAGAGGGCGTCGTTTCCGTGTCGGTAGCCGGCAACACGGGCCGACCAACGGACACGACGACTATTGAGCCGCCGTGACCTACCCATCTATGCGAACGATACGGATAACGGCCGTTTGGTGTCGGCAAACAATTTTCCAGGGGTGCTGTCTCGCTTAAAGGCAGACCGATCAATCCGGCGGGAGGCCGCGCGGAAGTGTTGACCGCACTCGAAGCCGTCGATCTTGTCGTCGTGATCGACGAAGACACGCGGCTCGAATTGATCAAGCGCATACGGCCGGCGGTGCCGGTCAAAGGCGCCGATTACCGGATCGAGGAAGTGACCGGCCGCGACGTGGTTGAAAGCGTGGCGCTTCTCGTCAGTCTCGTCCCCGGCCACTCGACCATAGGTCTTGTGCGGGGCTCGGCCGAATCTGCCAAGCCGCAGTGCGGTCAACGAAGATCCGAATCCCGAACGGCGACGGTTTGCGAGGTTGCGAGGTGCGAAGACCCTGGGTCCAGGACGATGGCGGAAGCATTCACGGGCGTGAATGCGCGGGTCTGCCTGCGTTCGCCGCCGTAAGCCATCAGCCCGTCCTTGGTCGAAACGATGTCGCCGGGCCGCAGCGTCGAATCGTTCTTCACGTCAACGCGCTTGAGCCCGAACGCCTCCTTGCCGTTGCAGGTGCAGTTGGGCACCAGGTGGTCGCGGTAGACGTGGGCATTGTCGAGTTCAGCGTAGCGCGCGCCATCGCGGGCGACGGCGTGGTCGATTTCACTGCCGAAGAACACCTTGGTTTTGCTCGCCGGGCACATCGCCTGGCAGGTCTCGACCGGGGTTGCATTGGCTACATGCTCGAGCGGAAAGTGCCGTCCGTCGCAAAGCCGGACGCAAAAGGCAATGGATCGGCCAGCGACATGGTGCGGGGCTTGAGGCCCAGCCGGCGCCAACGCCGCCAGCGGCGCCGGCCGGGCCTGGGGAGCGGCATACGAACTGACGTCAGGCGGCGGCGCCTGCCGCTGTTGATTTCCGCCAAACAGGAAATCGATAAAGCCCTCGGCGCGAGCGAGCCCCGGCACGGAGACTATTGCGCCCGCCGACAGCGCCCCGACGAGGATTGTGGCCGGCCATCTCAAGTGTTTGTCGCGACGCCAACGTACCATGGCAACACCTCAAAGCTAGCTCGGTCGCCTCAATTCAAGTTTGCCGCCGTCCGCCTTCGTAGCGAACAGATCAGGGCGGGCGTATCGCTGCTGACCGGCGTCAGAACACGAACGCGATGGCAACGACAAACAGGACGCCGGCTGCAAACATCAGAATCTCGACAGCGTCAAAGCGCGGAGCGAAATTGTTCGGGCGCCGTGTGATTTGCCTGAGCATGACTGGATGCTTTCTCTGTGCAACAAACGCGAGATTTTCTTCCGTTGACGTCGTCATCAATCGCCTGGTCCAACCGCGGATGTCAGGCGACTATCGGAGCTATCGAATGGCGGGTAAACGCCCGCTCAGGGTTGTCGACTGGCCGGCCTTGACCAGCGGAGCGGTGCCGAGATCGATGTCGCTGACATGCGCGAATGTGCCGACGACCATGACCAAGATCGCGCACAAGAGGCCGACGGCCACGACCTTCAGATGTGTTCTGAAATCTGCGGTGTGTATCGAGTGATTCATGGTGTGCTCCGGGTAGCTTCTCATTTGGTATGACGCAACTTCCAAGGCTCCACGGTTCACGCCGCGCAACGCTTGTAGACATTTGCATGGATTGGGTCGGCGATTGAGCTGAACGCCGCGTCGCACCCGAGCGGGGGCCGTTTACGCGATGCCGGCGACATCGCCGTCGACGATGCGCTACTCGCATGGACCGTCGACGTCGACGTGGCGGCCAATTGGTCGCCTTTGTTGGTCCGATTGACGGACACCAGGAGCGTCTGTTCACTCTTGACGTCGTCCCGAGCGGTGACCGCGCTGCAGCCGCCGCCGATCAAGCAGCCCAACACCGCTATCGCGACCGCTTCCTTGAAGCCGCAGGCAAATACAACGCGCATTGATCTACTCCCGAATTGCTTTAGCGTCGCGTTTGCGGCGTGCGGCCCGCATTCGAATGATTGGGCGTGACGACACGCACAACGCGGGCCTTGCCGTCGGGCCGGCGGCCGTCGCGCAGGCAGGACTGCTCGTAATACGGCCAACCCTGCGTACAGAGGGGCTTGCCGATCTCGGGAACGCGCACCGCAGCAACGGCCGCGGGCCTGTTGCTGTCGGCGATGCCCGTCACCTGGGACCGAGCGGCTTGCGACGTTACGGCTGCATCGGCGGGATCGGGCTGGGGAATGAACCCCACGATCGCTCCGGCACAAACTGCGGCCGCGACGACCGCCAGTATCTTCTTAATCATGTCGACCTCTCCCCCGAAACGTCGCTTTCAAGTGATCACGCTGAGCGGATCAGCGGAGGCTCGGCGCGAAAATCTCTTCACGCGGCGCCCCGACCGGCTTCGGCGCTAAGTCCGCCATCGCGATGTGACGATGATCCATCGGCAGCACCACGACCCTGGTGCCGATGCGCGTGCGGCTGTAGAGGTCGATGACGTCCTCGTTCAGCATACGGATGCATCCGCTCGACACATGCTGGCCAATGCTGGATGGCTTGTTGGTGCCGTGAATGCGGTACACGGTGCCGCTCAGATACATCGCGCGCGCGCCGAGCGGATTGCCAGGACCACCGGCCATGAAGCGCGGGAGATAGGGTTGCCGCTGCAGCATCTCCGCGGGTGGTAGCCAGTCCGGCCATTCCGACTTGCGCTCTATTGTCTTTGCGCCGGACCAAGTGAAGCCGTCGCGGCCAACGCCGATGCCGTAGCGGATCGCTTTGCCGCCGCCGAGCACGAAATAAAGATACGTATTCGGGGTATCCACGACGATCGCGCCCGGCGCTTCCGTGGTCGTGTAATTGACCTGCTGGCGGTGCAAACGAGCCGGGATATCGGCCGTGACGTCGGCCGAGGCAGCAGCGTCCCTATTAGGCGCGGTGCTCGGGACAGAAGATCGAGCACCCGGCTCTAACAACGTGGCAAGAACTTGCGCCTGCGCCTCAGCGGCCCACAGCACGGCGCCTACCATCACGATCGCCATTCCGCCGAAGCGGGCAACACGGCTAGTGCGCAAGCATGCGCCGCTTATAAGGTTCGTATCCATCTCCGACTCCCCGTCGTACCTTCTTTCTTGTTGGGGAGATTAAGATGGTGCGTGGAGGCGCTCCATTGCACGTTGGTTAATGTTTGGTTATCAAAATGACGGCCAGTCCTATACATTGGTATAGGGCGCGTTCATTCGCCAAGCTCTGGATGTTTCCGCTTTAGGGGCGCGATGAAGTTCCGACTACAAACGCGGATCGCTGGTCGAGCCGTCGCGTGCCCGGGCGGGGGGCGCTCAGGGTCAGGCGGGATTGTTTGTCGATAGGTTTGCCTTGAAAGCCAAACACCAGAGCTTCCAACACACCTGGCTTCGGTCCGTCGGAATAGCGGGTTACCATGGCGGCCGCGTCGCGGTTCTTTCGGCTCGCCAATGAGGGCATTTTTTGCAAAAATATCAACGGTTCGCGGGCGGAACGCGACGCGAATTAGGTCGTATCGGTGATCAGATTGGATCGCGGCTTCGGGCGGTTCTGACCGCCGGCGAACCAGGAGGCGCATCGTGAAGGGGCAGCCGGAGGCGCAATCGATCGTTTTCGTGGTCGACGATGACGCGTCTTTGCGCGAAGCGATCAAAAGCCTGCTCCGGTCGGTAGGCCTGGAAGTCGAGGTGTTCGGTACGGCCGCGGACTTCCTGAAACACAAATTTCCCGACGTCCCGGCCTGCCTTGTGCTCGATATCCGACTGCCTGGCGTCAGCGGACTGGATTTTCAAGCCGAACTCGCCAAGGCGAACATTCACATTCCGATCGTGTTCATCACCGGACACGGCGATATCCCGATGACTGTGCGCGCCATGAAGGCCGGCGCGGTGGAGTTCCTCACCAAGCCGTTTCGCGACCAGGATCTCCTTGACTCCGTTCAGATCGCGCTCGATCGCGACCGGGCACGGCGCGCGCAGGACAAGGCAGTTCACGAAGTGCGCGTCCACTTCGATGCACTGACGCCTCGCGAACAGGAAGTCATTGCCTTCGTCACGGCCGGTCTGATGAACAAGCAGATTGCGGCCGAGCTCGGCGTAAGCGAAATCACCGTCAAGGTGCATCGCGGCAGTGTCATGAAGAAGATGGGCGCGCGATCATTGGCCGATCTCGTCAGAATGGCCGACGCGCTGGGGATTAAGCGCGCGAAGCCATAACGGGTCTAAACCTTCGTATAGCCTCCGTTACCGGTTCCGACGGGAAGGTTTTCCCAACGTTCAGTAGAAGCTCCGGTCAGTCGCGGTCTAGGTGTTGAGTAACGCCGGTGAGATCGTAGCGATCCCAATAACCGGCATCTGCACGAGACGGCCGGGAGAGCTTCGATGAATCATTCGATCGTGACAGCCGACCGGAATACTCATCTCAAGATTGCAGCATTGGCGCTTGCGGCCGTGATCGGGGTCGTCTTGATCGGCTTCAGCGCTCGTATCGATGGCTCCGGACTCTCGGTGGCCAACGCCGGACGCAACGGGCCGGTCGTCAAGGCGTCTAAAGTCAATCAGTTCGCGACGCGCTTCGGTTTCGAGGTTCACTGAATCCGAGCCGGGACATGAGAATTCGCATCAGTTTTGTGGCCTTGCATGCTTGGTGAACCGACCACATCGGCGCAGAATCGATAATGCCAAAGCCGGCACGCCCGGCACCCTAAACCTTCGTATAGTCCCCCCTGCACCTTCGGGTGCCGGACAAGCCTTATTTCTGCACTTGGATAAGTGGTAGGGGTCGTTCTAACCTCCGCGGACGGCTATTCAGCGGATCCGGGAGACAAAATTGCGGCAGGTGGCAGTGATCTCGATCGTTGACGATGATGAATCCGTAAGGGAAGCCACGAAATCCCTGGTCCGATCTCTCGGCTATAAAGCTGCGACTTTTGGTTCGGCCGAGGAATTCCTCGGGTCGACGGAAATGATGGCTACGGCCTGTTTGATTACCGATGTGCAGATGCCCGGCCTGAGCGGGGTCGAGTTGCAGGATCGTCTGATTGCCGATGGCCATCGTATGCCGACCATATTCGTTTCGGCATTTCCGGACGAGAGAGTGCAACGACGGGTCCTTGGAAGCGGGGCGATAGGCTATTTGCACAAGCCTTATGAAGAAGATCGCTTGATTGAGTGCATTGATACGGCGCTGAAGAGCCGTGGCTAGCGCGGCTCTAGAAGTCCATTCAAGATAGCTTCCTGCCAAAAAGCGCCCGCCCCGCCCAATTCGGCGGCGGCGGCAGAGTGTCCTGCGGATATTATGAGACTTTCCATGCTGGCCGCGAGGTGAAACTCATCGCTCGCCGGGGGCGACTTTGACGGGTTGCACGCACCAAGAAGCGGTGCGACATTTTTCTTCTGGCGATATATAATGCCGATGACCGCGGCGACGTTGGGCCGGGATATCCGATGAACTCATCGAACGCTCATGGCTCGCCCGAAGCGGGATTGGCGGATTTAACAGGTGTACGTATCCTCGTCGTCGAGGATTCCTGGCAAATCGGCATAGCCCTGAAGAGCCTGCTTACGGCCATGGGAGCGGACGTGGCCGGGCCCGTGGCGACCGCTGCTGACGCCCAGCGGCTGATTTCCGAGCAACTTCCCGACGTTGCCATCGTCGACTTCAGTCTTCGAGACGGCGAGATGGCCCATAGCTTGATCGATCGACTGAACGATCGAGGTGTCCGCGTCATCGTAATGTCAGGTTACGCTGTTCTTCCGCTAGCGCCGGAAAAGGCCGTTGCGATCCTGCAGAAGCCCATCATCGAGGCACAACTTCTCGCGGCCTTGCGCCCAGTGAGTGTAAAGACGCCGGGACAGTGAGCGGTTCTCCCGGAGATCGCCGCTCATGGACGCTCCAGAGGAAACTCAATCTTGCAGTGCACGCCGTCGGGGTTGAAATCGAGGTGCACGGTACCGCCGAGTTCGTGGGGGATGAGATTGCGTATAAGGCTGGTGCCGAACCCGGATCGACCTGGCGCCGCGATCGGTGAGCCACCCATCTCATGCCATACGATCATCAGGCTAGTTGCCGCGTCCCCGCTGGTCGTACGATCCCAGTTCACCGACACGTGACCAATTGGGGTCGACAGTGCGCCATATTTTGCAGCGTTTGTCGCAAGTTCGTGAAGCACCATCGCCACCGCCTGCGTCGCCGCAGCGGTGAGCATGATGTTTGGGCCGCTGATCGTCGTGTTTGCATCGGTGGCGTAGGGAGCGAGCTGGTGGCGGACGAGATCGTTGAGTCCGACGCCCTGCCATCGGCTTTGACTCAAAAGCGAGTGGGCTGCGGCCATGGATTGGATGCGCCCATCGAGCGCTTTAACGAACTCATCCATTGAGCGGCTGCCCTGGCGCGTTTGCATGGCGACCACGGCAACACGCGCGAGCACATTCTTGACGCGGTGGTCGAGCTCGGCGATCAGCAGGTCCTGGCGCTCCTCGGCATGCTTGCGCTCGGTAATGTCCAAAGTCAGTCCCTTGACACGTGCAAGGCGCCCTGCCGTATCGAACTCGGCCTTTGACGTTTCCTCGAGCCACACCTCCCGGCCGTCGGGGCGTATGAAGCGGAAGGTCGCCACATATGACGGGCTTTCTGGGCGAACACCACGCACGTGCGCTTTGAAGTGCGCGCGGTCGTCAGGATGGACCCGCTCAAGAAACCGGGTCGCGGTGAAAGCTTGTTGCTGATCGAACCCGAGGATTTGCGTCGCGTTTGCGCTGCGCCGCGACAAACCAGTGCGGATATCCCAGTCGAAGGCCGTGACTGCCCCGGCGGTCAGCGCCTCCTGCAGCCGCGCCTCGCTCTCCATGAGCACGGCCTCATGCTGACGCCGCTCGGCAAACAGTGCAGCAAGAACGAGTGCACAGAGAGACACGGCAAGAATACCGGCCTGAGCGGACAGGATCCGTTCCGCGATCGGAAAATGCGCATCTCCGAAAATGCCAATAGCAAATGTCGTCGTCCAAACGATTGTAAGAGCAACGATGAATGCGGCGGCGGCGGCAAACACCGGTCTGCATCGGGCCGCGAGCCAAAGCAGCAGCGGGAACAGCGCAGCGATGGGCACCACGGTTGCCCAAGTCTCCCGCGGCAAGAAAATAATAACTCCGCTCAAAAAGGTCAGCGCTACGAGCGCCACTGCGCCTTCGATGAATTCGTTCCGCGGCGGCGGATCGCGCGCCGCTGCAACCAGCCCGATCAACAATGGGGCAATCGTGACAATGCCCAGCGCGTCGGAGGTAAACCAGTGCCGCCAAATGGTCAGGACCGGGGTCATCGAATTGTGGAAAAATACGTAGCCCGCCGTCCCTCCGATCCCCGAGACTGCGGTCCCCACGATCGCCGCCGCAAGCAGGCCCAGCACGTGGCGCAACCTATCCAGGCTGAATGGCGAACCGAAGTAATATTCGATCAAACCCGCCACGACCACGGCTTCGCCGGCGTTACACGCGGCGAAGACGACAGCGCTCCATAGGGTCCGATCGCCCGAGAGATTGGCCAGGATGGTTGCTGCCGTCGCTCCGGCTACCACCGGCAACCGTGCGCCGGGCCCAAGAGCGATCAATACTCCGGCCGCGACGCCTGCGGCCGGCCAGAACACCGCGACGCCGTCGGGTTTGGTAAGCAGGACAAGACTCAGTCGCGCCGACAGGAAATAAGCGACGCCCACAGCAATGGCGAGCCCGATCCAGATAACCCACCGCCGCGGCGCTCCAGCGAAGGCAGACCATTGCCATTCGAGCCGCTGTCGTGAGTTCTGGAGCATGAGGCCCTCGCCGGCTCTTAAATTGTCGCACATGGCGTCAGAGAACACGAGGCCATACCAGGGCTTGTGCGAGCGCTTTTCGAACTAAGCGCAGCCGTCGTTGTTGGAACTCCTTCGGTTACCGCGGCGCGATAAAAGGGATCGAGCGTGTTGATCCAATCGCCACCTAACCGGCACGAGCATGGTCCGCTGCAGCGCTCGGCAGCGTGACGTAAAAAATCGATCCGTGAGGACGGCGCGCCGAGGTCCAAAGCCGACCGCCGTGCGATTCGACGATCGAGCGGCAAATCGACAGTCCCATCCCCATGCCTTGTGACTTCGTTGTGAAGAACGCATCAAAAATGCGGTCGACGTTTTTCGGATCGATGCCCGGCCCGGAATCTTCGACTGCGATGACTACCTCGTCGGGTTGGCCACGCTTGGAACTTATTTTGAGTATGCGCGAACCGTCCGGCATGGCGCTCATGGCCTCGCCGGCGTTCATGATCAGATTGAGCACGACTTGCTGCAATTGAACGCGATCAGCTGAAGTCAGCGGAAGATCTCGACTGAGGTCCTTGCGCACTGAAACGCGCCTGCTGTTCAGCTCACCGTGTAAGAGCTCAACAACTTCTTGAATGACTTCGTTGACATCAAGAAAAACCTTAGCGTGTTCATCCTTGTTGAACATCCCTCGTATGCTGGCGACCACTCGGCTCGCGCGATGACCATCACTGATGATCTGGTTGACGTTTTCCGCCGCCTCGGCAACTTCGGGTGGGGCTCTTCGAAGCCAGCGCAGGGCAGCATTGCCGTTTGCCACGATCGCGGCCAACGGCTGATTGACCTCATGAGCGATCGAAGCCGTCACTTCATGCATCGTCGTCAGCCGCGTGATGCGTGCAAGCGTCGATTGCGCCGCCCGCAAGGCGTCCTGGGCACGCTTGCTCTCCGTCACATCGATGACGGTTCCGACGAGCATTTTCGGTCCGGACTCCGCGTCCCGCAGCGCGGACAGGTAGCTATGACCCCATATCACCGTACCGTCCTTGTGACGGTATTGTTTTACGGCGTCGTAGTGATGCCGCTCGCCTCGCTGGAGCTCGGCGATTCGTATCTTAGCCGCTTCGCGGTCATCGTCCACGGTGAGGTCTAGAGGCGTGAGTGTCTGCAACTCGTAGCCCGCATAGCCGAGCATGGTTTGAAATGCCGAATTTGTCGCTACGTAATGCAGGTCTTGATCAATCACAGTAATGCCCAGGTTCGATGCCTCAAACATCGAGCGCCATAATCCTTCGCTTGCCTGAAGCGCGGCCTCGGAGCGCTTACGCACGAGCGCTTGGGCCATTACTTCTCCAACGATCTTTAGGCGTGAAATGAGGTCGTCTGGCCATTCCCGCGTGGAACGGAACGCGGAGAAATTGATAAAGCCGACAATTCGACCACCGACGCGGAGCGGGATTCCGAGACTGGAGCGGATACCGGAGCGGCGACGGTATTCGATTGCTTCGACCGCCTCTGGAGGAAGGTCGTCGAGCGACCGCAGGCGCATCACTTTTTCCGAACGAATCTGGGCGAGATACCAACTCAGGAAGTGCGGCGCCGGGCCGGTCGGGTATCCTTCCACTCCGTCTCTGGCCACCGAACATAAAATGGTCCACTCCGTCTCTGGCCACCGAACATAAAATGGTGGCCCAGCCGTCGGCAGTGAATTCGAAGAAGTTGCTGCGATCGAAGCCGAGAAACGTTTGGAGTTGCCTTAGCGCGCTGTCGATTTCGGTCTCGAGTTGATCGCCGGAAACGTTGGCGAAGCTGGCGGAGAGATCAGCAAGCAGACGCTCAAACGTCAGAAGTTCTTCGAGCGATGCAGCGGAGCGCCTGCGCGGAGCGCCTGCGTACGAGCGCTTGGGCAATTACTTCCCCAACGATCTTTAGCCGCGCGATGAGGTCGTCCGGCCAATCCCGCGTGGAGCGAAACGCGGAAAAGTTGATCAGGCCGACAACGCGGCCGCCGACACGGAGCGGGATTCCGAGACTCGAACGGATGCCGGACCGCCGGCGGTATTCGGTTTGCTCGATCGCTTCCGGAGGAAGATCGTCGAGCGATCGCACGTTCATGATTTTTCCCGCACGAACCTGGCCAAGATACCAACTCAGGAAGGCCGGCGCCGGACCGGGCGGATATCGTTCCACTCCGTCTCTGGCCACCGAACATAAAACAGTGGCCCAGCCATCGGCAGTGAATTCGACGAAGTTGCTGCGATCGAAGCCGAGAAACGCTTGGAGTTGCCTCAGCGCGCTCTCGATTTCGGTCTCGAGTTGGTCGCCGGAAACGTTGGCGAAGCTGGCGGA
>JBEKSB010000159.1:0-17635 GCA_049517455.1 Xanthobacteraceae bacterium | reverse complement strand
ACCAGAAATTTCGGCGCGATCCTTTCGAGAAGGTCATGGGATGGCTCTTGCCGCGCGCCGGCAAGTCATGACCGGGCGGCACAGCGGCATTAGGTATCCGAGACATTCCGCGATCGCTGCACTACTTTAACCGCTTTTCGTGGCGGCCGGCTCCATTGAGGCCGGCAATGCTGGACCTGGCCACGCCACCCGGTCTTCTTTGATCTCGTTGAAAAACCATGCATCAAAGCCGCGTGCCAGCATCGGATTACCTTTATCCACGAAACGAATGACTACGAAGGCGAGGCACTTTCCGCATTTTCGTGGATCGAGCAATACATCAACAAAGACAATCGAATTATCTCTCTAACCTTCGGTTCAAAGGAAGACTATCCGCCTCTTCAAGCGGCAGACATTCTTGCTTATGAGGGAAACAAACGCTTCCGTGACCCAGACAAACCGCCGAGGCGTGCCTGGACCGCTCTAAATCCAACCGACAACATAATTCACAGACATTTTGGACATCGGGAGCCGTGTGAATCGAGAGGTTCATGCACGGTTCTTGGAGCGCGCGGAGGTGAAATTCCTCCGCGCGACTCGACAATCGCGACGGAAAGGAGCCTCCGATTTTGAGCCCGCTTCACACCGATTTCGGGACGTATTGCTGCCTCGCAGCGAACCAACGCGAAGGGCCATCTTCGGAGATTCCCGACGGCGGGTTAGGTGATCATACGCGAAGCCAAAAAAGATGGCGTCGGCACCTGGAGATTGAAATGCAGGCGACTGTTGCAGGCCGCTCCTCGCCGTGTTGTAATTTATTCGGATCGTTCGCTGCGTAACGATTCAATCCCCAACTTGCCCCGAGGCGCTCTCGGGGCATTTTCAATTTCAAGGCCCGTGGACCCTCCCGGCCCCTGCATCTGTTTATGCAGACGTGGTGTAGTTGCGTGAGTAAGCCGCTGCAAAGTCGGCGTCGTCGACGTGTCTTGCCCTGCCGGGCTCAACAATCATGGCGCGGCGCGACACCACTGGCGGGCGGCTCCTGACCCAGGAGCTGCAATGACTTTGCGGCGCGTTTCACCGGTCTCGCGCTTGATCCTCCTTCTCGTCAAGGCTCTTCTCTTCCGCGGCTCCAGCCAGCAGTCACGAGGCTGGTCCATTGGGAAAAATTAATCCCCGATAGAGCCATGCCCAGCGCAATCGCAACGCCTTCGATGACGAATTGAAGGGCGGAGGAGAGCCCAAGCATTTGCAGCATTTGGCCGAGTTGAGTGAGAAACAGCGCCGCGCCGGCTACGGCTACCATGCTGCCGATGCCACCCGACATCGCCGTACCACCAAGAACGGCGGCCGCGATCGGCGCCAGCAGGTATGGCTCGCCGACCTTCAGCGTCGGGTTGCGGATGAACGCTGACACAAGGATTCCCGCAATGCCGTAAAGGAAAGCCGCGACGGTGTAGGCGGCGGTTTGGTAGACGACGACATTAATACCGCCGATCCAGGCCGCCCGCGGATTGGCGCCCACCGCCGAAAAATGCCGACCGATCGTCGTCTTCCGCAATATAAGGTTCAGGATGATCGCCAATGCGGCAACAACCCATACCGAAAAGTTGAGGCCGAGGAACCGCGCATCTCCCCAGGCCGCCATTCCCGGAGGCACACGCGATTCTTGGGGGAGCGAGTCGCGGTACCACAGCGTGGCGCCGGTCGTGATCGCGCCGACGGCAAGAGTGACGATCAAGGCGTTGAGCTCGAGCACTGCGACCAGGAATCCGTTGATGAATCCGATCACGGCCGCGAAGAACAGCGCCCCAAGCACCGCCGTCAGCATGGCCTCATCGTGACCGCGCGAGAAGCCGAGAATGATGGTGCTCGATAAAGTGATGACCGCCGGGATGGATAGATCGATGCCGCGCGTCATGAGCACGAGCGTCTCGCCAATGGCGGTGATGGCGAGAAACGCTGCCAGCGGGATGATGGCGAGGAACGTCGAAGGAAGAAGGCTGCGTGGCGCAACGATGGCGCAGAAAACAATAAGTCCCGCCATGGCAATCCAGATCGCTATGAAACGCATCTGGAACGGCGCCCCGCGCACGATCGGCGCCGGCTGCGGCGCGGGAGTGGCGATCAAGGTGTTGCCGCGATTGCTCATGGCGCCTTCGCCGCGCGGTCCAACGGGCGAAACGCAGCACTTATGTTCGCCCAAACACGACGGACTGGCTTCAGGCCCGAGTAGAGGGCGACCGCGAAGAGCGTCAGCGCACCGCTGGTAATGATGCCCGCCCCCGTATTGAGCCCCAGCAGAGCGATGATGTTAACGGTGAGCGTGAAAAACAGGGCACCGAGAAGGGCACCGACGAAGGAACCGCGGCCTCCGGTCAGCGCAGCGCCGCCGAGTACCGCTGCTGCGATGCTAGTCAACGTATAGCTCGAACCAATGATCGGACTGCCGACGCCCACTTCCGAACCGACAAAGAAACCGCTCAAGACGGCGATGACCCCGGAAAGGAAATACGCGCGCAAATGGACGACGTTGATGTGCACGCCATTGCGCTTGGCGGCTTCCTCGCGAAAGCCGACGGCACGCATCCTGAGACCGCTGCGGGTGCGATAGAGCCATATGTCGCCGGCGATCGCGGCGGCGAGAATTACAAAAAACGAAACGGGAATGGAGCCGATCCTAGTCTGAAAGAAGTCGACAAAATCCTCGCTGATCACGCCCAAGGGTGACGGCCGCAGATAGAGCGCGATGCCCTGCACCACGCTCAGCATGGCGATGGTGGTGATCACCGAATTGATCCCGACGTAGCGAATTAGAACACCGTTGGTCAGCCCCACGACGACACCGACGGCAATGCAAGCCAGGCATCCGAGAAGAATAAGTCCGGTCCCCATATCTTCGGCCATCAGGAACGAGCCGATGACGACGGTCAGGCTTATGACCGCGCCGACCGAAACATCGAAGCCGCGCACCATCAGCACGTTGAATTGGGCCATGGTGACCAGCGCCAATGGCGCGGTGGCGAGCAGAATGTGCCGGACGTTGAGCGGCGTGAGGAACACGTCCGTCCGCAATGACGCATAGCCGCCGACAGCAAGCGTCAGGAGGAATAGAAACAGCAAGGGCACCCACCATTGGTTGCTGCCGCCGTCGATCAGCTTGCGGAGATTGGCGATGAACAACCATTCGGCCCCCGGGGCAGCAATCGTCTGCCTTGCGCTGGCGGCGACTTCCTTCGAGCGGAGGAATGAGGAGACGATGCTCTCTTCGGTGATTTTGCGACCGGCCAGTTCGCGGATGATGCGCCCACGCGAGAATACGAGCACACGATCGCAAAGACCGGCTAATTCCATGGCGTCGGAAGAATTGATCACGCAGGCGATCCCTTGGTCCGCCTTGGCGCGGATCGCCCGATAGATGTCGAAGCGCGCTTTCGCGTCGACGCCCTCGGTTGGCTCGTCGATCAGGACTGCCTTCGCCTCGTAGAGAAAGCTACGCGCCAGAACCGCCTTCTGCTGGTTGCCACCCGACAGGCTTCCGATCGGTTGATCCAGATCCGCGGCGACGATGTTGAGCTTTTCGACGAGAGAGAGCGTGCTTGCCCTTTCCTTGGGCGCGGAAATGAACCCGCCCGTGGCAAAATCCTCCAGCACCTGCACGGTCATGTTCTCGCGCAAGCCGAGCGTGGGAAAGATCGATTCGGCCGTTCGATCGGCGCTGAGCGAAAGAATGCCGGCATCGAGGGCATCGCGCGGCGTCCCGGTTTTGACCGACCGGCCGTTGCAAAGCAACTGGCCGGTGGCGTCTTCGAGGCCGCCGAGGGCGCGCAGCGCCTCGCGCTGTCCGTTGCCTTCCGAACCCGCAAACCCGAGAATCTCGCCGCCACGAACATCGAGAGCGACGTCGTGGAAACGCGATCCGCTCAATCCCTTGGCCGACAGAACGACGTCTGTCGGCGCGAAGTCTGAGCCGGCTGGATATTCCGTGTCGATCGGGCGGCCGACCATCAGGGCGATGAGATCGTTCTCTGAAAGCCGGTCATCGACCTCGTAAGTGCCTTGCCCTTCGCCATCGCGCAGAATAGTCACGCGGTTCGCGAGCGCCAAGATCTCCGGCAATCGGTGGCTCACATAGACGACCGCAGCGCCCGCGGCCGCGATCCGCTGGATGATGCCGGTCAGCTTTTCGACGCCGGATATGTCGAGGCTCGAAGTCGGCTCATCGAGCAGCAGCACCTTCGGATTCGCGCCCAGTGCCTTGACGATTTCGAGGAACTGGCGCTGAGACGCCGTTAAGTGTCCGACCAAGGCATCTGGCGAAATGCCCAGACCGTAGGGCGCGAGCTGCTTTGCAGCCCACTCCCGCTTTCCACCGAGAGTCGTGGGGCTATCCACCGCCCCAAGGAGAAGATTCTCCGATACGGTTAGTTCGCGCACCAGCGAGTCGTCTTGATAAACAACTGCCAAGCCGAGCTGGCGCGCCTGCAGCGGATCGGCGGTGACGAGCGGCTGGCCCATGATCGTGACTTGGCCTTCGTCCGCGAAAACCGCACCACCGGCGATACCGAGGAGTGTGCTCTTTCCGGAACCATTCTCGCCGAGCACTGCATGGATCTCGCCCGGTCGGCATTCAAAGTCGACGCGGTTGAGCGCCTGCACGCCGGGATAGCGCTTCGAGATGCCGGATAGTTCAAGCGAGGCAGCGGACATCACGCCAGATCATCCAGGATACCTACCGACCATCTCTTCAATTGTGACGCCGAAAGAAAAAGCGGGAAAGACTTTTCCCGCTTTTTACCGTGCTGGAGGGGCGCGAGGTTCGCCCCCGTCCAGCCGGCTGACTTACCCTCTTGCCCCTACTTCGTGGCGAACATTTCCTTCATCATGTCGTTATCCACGAGCGTTGTTAGCGATGCACTTTCAGGAATAGCCGGATTGCACTGGCCCTTGACGACCGGATGCATCTTGAACGGCACATCGATGGTCGGAGGAACGTCCTTGCCCTCCTTCTTCATCATCGCCGCGGTCAAAGCGAAGCGCGCCTGATCGTTCTGGCCGTTGGAGTAGAATATCTTGAAGTTCGGATCATTGGCTTTTTCCCAGTCGCAGATCACGCCCATCTCGTCGGTGCGGAGCGAGACGATCAAGTCGGGCGCTTTCTTTGCCGCTTCGTAAGCCCGCAGTCCGCCGCGGAACCCGTCGGCGTATTCAAAGAGGACCGCGTCGACGCTGCCATACTGCGCGAGGAAGCCCGACATGGCTTTGAATGATCCCTCCTGCGTCCAGTTGGTGTCGGCCTTGCCAAGGAGCTTCAGATTCTTGTGCTTGGCGATTTCCTGTTCGGAGCACTTCTGCCAACCGGCACTGAGCCCGTTGCCCGGCGTGCCACCGAGCTCGACGATCGTCGTTGGATCCTTCGTGGAATTGTCCAAGACCATCTTGACGAAGTCGGTCCCGAGCGCGCAGAGATCTTCGGCGATGCTCGTCACAAAATCTTTGCCGGGCTTGCCGCCGACATAAGTCCCGTTGTGCAGGACGACGAGAATACCGGCTTCGCTAGCCTCCTTGACGGTCGGAAGTAGCGCCGGTCCGGCGTCGGCGAAGATAACGATCACATCGACCTTTTGCGCAATGTAGGCGCGCATGTCGGAGACCGCCTTGGTGGCATCACCGGTGGCCGACGTGTAGATGATCTTCTTGATGTTCGGATAAGTCAGCGCCTGGGCGATAAATTCCATTTTGGTGACTTGGCGCCAGACGTTCTCGCCGAAACCATCGGCGTAGGCCACGGTAAGAGTACCGTGCCCGGTCTCGCAGACGTTGTTTTTCCAGCATTCGAGGGCCAGCTTGCGTTGCTCCGGAGTTAAATCCATCGCCGCGTGCCTGATGGCTTCGACAATGACCGGAGAGACATTCTCGGTCGCGCCCACAGACTTCATCAGCAGTTCTTTGGCGTCTCGGGCCTGAGATGGAGCGGGCGCCAACGCAAACATGGCTGCCGCCACGATCGGCACGGCCCAGTAACGCATTCCTTTAAGGTCGTAGTTCATTGTCGTCCTCCCATGGATCGTTCTTTTATAATGCCGTAAGCCGGCTCCGGCTCGTCTATTTATTTTTCAGCCACGGATACCGGCCGGTGTCTTTTCCGGCGTAGTCGGGATCGAGATAGATGAAGCAGCGCTGAATTTTCCAATCGCGAATCTCGAACACATCGCACCAGCGGCCGGCTCCGTGCTCGGGCACGCCGGCGTGCCACGAGCCGTCGCGATGCTCGCCCTGGCTCGTGCCTTCGCACACCACGAGGTCGCTGCCCGAGAAGATGTAGTTGAAGTGGGAATAGTGGTGCAGGATCGACTTCAGCGTGCTGCCGATATCGCCGAACATCTGTCCGATTTCCTTCTTGCCGTTGGCGAGGCCCCATTTCGGGAAATAGACCTGCGCGTCGTCGGAGAAGAGATCAAGGATGCTGCCGCCGTCGGTTGTTACGCCGGCCTTGTCGAAGGCCTTGAGATATTCGACGATCACCGACTTTCTCTGCTCGTCGGTCATTGTTTGTTTGGATACGGCCATCAATTTCCTCCCTCGAACCGCACGGCATTGTGCCCGCCAGTCCCTTGTCGTCGCTATTTGGCGATTTTTTTTCGTTCTTTGTGGGCGGCTGCGGCCGCCAAATAGGCAAAAGCCAAAATCGGCCCGATCGTGGCGCCGCCCGCCCAGTAAGCTCGGGCCGAAGCCGAAGCCACGCAATTGCCCACACCATAGAGCCCGACGATGGGCTTGTCCTGATCATCAACCACCTGACCGGAGACGTTGGTCTTGGGGCCGCCCTTGGTGTCGAGGTTCCCTCCTGTCAGCAGGGCCGCGTAGTACGGTCCCTCTTCGGAGACGGGAAACATGGTCGGATTCGGAGCCGACGGCGACGGCGCAACCGAACCATTGAACAAGAGTTCGACCTGACGCTCGCCACGCTTAAAGTCGAAATCCCTGCCGCCCGACGCGAAGCCGTTGAAGCGCTCAATCGTTGTTGCAAGAGTTTTCTCGAAGTCGGGTGCGAGTTTCAGGCCGCCGGTGGCGTTCTCGTACCGTGCCAGACGTTCACCGATCGCCTTGCTCAGGGCGGCGAGCGTGGCGCCCTTGATCACGTGGGCATCGTCCTTGCCGGGGGGAACGATAAAACGTCCGTACTCGTCGCCGGCGCTATGATCCTGGCTGCGTTGGTCCCAGACGGCGATCAACAAAAGGTTCGGATACTCGCTTCGAGCTCCATCCCATTGGAAGAACACCTGCGCCATTTCGTTATAGGCGAGTTTCTCGTTGGCGACGCGTCGTCCTTCCTTGTTCACGTAGATCATCGAGTCGCCGGACGGCGAGAATGTTCCGATCAGGCGAGGATCCCGGGCGATGGCCTTCTCGAATACGATGGGGCACATCCAGGCGTAGTTCATATTGCGCAATTGAGCTCCAACGGCGCTGGCAATGTAGATGAAATCCCCTTCGTTGCTTTTGGCGGCGCATCCGCCGTAGACGGGAGCACTGAGATAGTTTTTGCGCAGCTCGACGTTGTGAGTGAAGCCGCCGGTACAGAACACGACGGCTTTCCGCGCGAAGAAGCGCTTTTTGCCCTTTGCCGTGTCGGCCTCGACTCCGATGATCTCGCCGGCCGTGTTCCTAATCAGGCGTTGCACGCGGTGGCCGGAACGAATATCCACGCCGTCGCGCTTGGCCGCCGCGGCCATGGTCCGGATCGCCACCTCGCCTCCATCCGACATGGTCTCACGGGCGTCCTTAGGAAGCAGAACCCGACCTTTCGGTGCTTTGTCTTCGTAAAGCTCCGCCCAATAGTCGGGCACGAAATCGCAGTGGCGGTATTCAAGCGCGCCCTTTTCCCGCAACAATTCCGTGGCGATCGAAGCGTTATCGTAGATCGCTTCGTACTGCGAATATTCCCATTCCGGCACGCCAAAGCGGGGCGCTTTGGAACTGTAGATCTCCGGCCGCGAGAGGCGCGCCATATAGCGAATGCAATCCTTCTTTGGATCTTTCGTGCCGGCGGCTCTCATCGCGGCGTTGTTTGGCACCCAGTACCAAAAGGCGGCCTTGCGCGTCGTACCGCCGAGTTGCGGCGCTTTTTCAAGCACAAGGACTTTGTTGCCCTGCCAGCAGCTGAACAAGGCTGTCGCTAGACCTGCGACGCCGCTGCCGATGGTGATAACGTCAACCACGGCGTCAGATCTCCCGTTGGCCGCAGCCGGCGCCGAAGACTTGCGAGCGATGGTCACCAAGTAGTGTTCCTCCCATGGTCTGATATTGGGAAGATTGCCGCCATCTGGCGCTCGCAATCTTTCAATTTTCAGATTTTATCGAATCCTGAAAATGCCAATTAAAACCGTAAGATGGCGTTTGTCAGGAGAGGCGAAATGCGATAACGTTGTCATGCTCCCATAAGGGGTCGTTAGAATCCCACGCGGAGTGGTTGACGCTTGGCGCATCCACCGATGCGCGGGCGACGGCCCTGGGAGGAAAGCGATGGCGCTATCGGCCGGCGAACGGACGGGCTCCACCTGGTTCCGCGGTCTTGACCAGTTTCACGTTCGTGGCGACACGGATGGGGTCGGTTATTGCATCGCCGAAGCCAAACCCTACGCTCTCGAGTTTTCCAACACGGCCGACGTTATCTGTTTGCTGTTGGGCGACATTAGTAGCAGCACGAAATTCGAGGATGACTGCGAAAAGCCGCTCATTTTTCTGAGCGAGTCAACCGCGTTCCATCCGCGGATCGGCAATGTCCGGGTTCGCGCGGATGAGGTGCGGCACGGCTTTATCGCTTTCAGCTATGCAGAGGAGTTCCAGGGTCTTCTCGACGATCGCAGCATCGACGGACTACGCCGGGCCGGAAGTTGCAATAACATCCGCAACGATGCCATTAAATTTCTTGCTCGTTACGTGAAAGAGCGGCTGCGGAGACCGGAGAGGTTACAGCCGCTGGAACTCCAATTTCTCGCTCTCGGCACTTACACCGAAACGATGCGCCAGCTCGATAGGGTTACCGCGGCGCGCCGGAGCACGCTATCCGATCAGGAATTCGCCAGGCTTTGCGATTACGTCGAGGAAAACCTCGAAGGCAAACTCACTTGCGCTGACCTGTCGCGGGCCGCGAACCTGCCGCTACGCACCGTCTACGAAAGCGTGAAGGCCCGTACCGGACGTTCTCCTTACAGCCTGATCATCGAAAAGCGGATTGAGCGCGCATGTAGTATGTTGCGGCACTCGAACGCTTCAATCGCCGAGATCGCTTGCGCCTGCGGTTTTTCTTCTCAGCAGCATTTGACTGCGACGCTGTCGCGCAGGTTGGGCCGCACACCACGTCGGCTGCGTGAGGAATCGTAGTCGAGATGGGACTGCAGGCCGTTTCGGCAGTGGATGGGCTAGAAGGGTAGACCCACGTAGTTTTCCGCCAACGACCCAAGCACCATTCCAGACGAGAACAGATATTGCAGATCGGTCTTTTGCAGCTTGTCGTCGTAAGGCAGATTGTCGGGGAAGCGGTGCGGAAGCATCGTCATCCACCACGAGAACCGTTGCGCTTTCCAAACCCTTGCTAGTGGATTGTGCGTTTGTCTCTGCGACGAAACGGTTGATGGCGACTTGTAGATCAACGACAAATCGGAACACGCCGCGCTTGAGGCGCCGGCGGGCGATTTGGGAATCGTCTGAATGAATCAGACCACTAGAGCCTTTTGCGAATACGCATCGAGCCCTGCATCATCGGTATTTTTGTAGTGATCAACCATAGCGTGATAGAGATAATAGATGTCCGAAGCCGCGCTGTTCAGGCCGCGCGCACCCGTCGGAAGGACAATGTGTGCAGCGTCTCCGGCCAAGAAGAGGCGACCATAGCGCATCGGCTCCGCCACGAAGCTGCGCGCAAGGGAGCGATGCTTTTTTTGATTGACGGCCCAGTGACGAGCTTGACGGCCACCTCTTCAGGCAGACGGCGTTTCAGCTCGGCCCAAAAGGCATCGTCAGGCCAGTCTCAACCTTGTCCTCCAGCGGAACCTGGATGTAATAGCGGCTCAGGGGCTGCAAGCGCAGCGAACAGAGCGCGAAGCTGCGCTCATGCTTGGAATAGATGAGCACCGGCGAAACCGGTTTGGTGCGCGATAGCACGCCTAGCCAGCCGAACGGATAGAGGCGTTCGTATTCGCGCAACGGCAGTGTCGGTGCTGCGGAATTTGGCGATCGATTGTCGACGACCCCGTAGGTCGCGCCGCGCCGGCGCCCGCCGACATCTGCAATCGTTCGCCCCGACCGCCCGAGCTCCATCGTCGCCCCGAACCGGAATCTGCGAACAACAATCCGCTAAAAAGAAATGGCGACGGCGCCGCCGGCGACCTCACCATCGTGCGGCCAGCAGCCGCTGCACCGCCCAGGCGGCCCGAGCAGGTCGGTCGGCATCGCACCGCCGAGCCTCACGCGCGCGCGTGACCACAACGAAAGTGGTGAACGGGGGTAGCAATTTGGGTAGCAAAGGACCTCAATGTTGCGGAAGCTCGCGGAACAGCCCGCTGCGTAGCGTTCCTCTCAAACCCAGGAATATTATGGCTAGTGCATTTACGATTATCCGCAACGGCCTCCTCGTAAACCCGCGGCGCCGCCCCAGCGTTTCCGCCGACATCCTGGTCGACGGCGACACAATCCTCACGGTCGGCGCCCCCGGAATGGACGCTCCAGAAGACGCGGTGCTTATGGACGCATCCGACCGCGCGATGATGCCGGGAATGGTCAACGGCCATGTCCATGGCCACGGCACGCTCGCGAAGGGCCTCGTAGGCGATCGGTGGCCGCTCGAGTTGTTCCTGAATGCCATGCCTGGCATGGCGGGCAGCCGGTCGCTCGAGGACAAATACCTCAACGGCCTCGTTGCCGCGGTCGAGATGATCCGCAAGGGGTGTACCGCCTGCTATGACCTGTTCTTCGAGTTTCCGCTGCCAAGTCGTGATGGCGTTATCGCGCTCGGCCAGGCCTATCGCGACGCGGGCGTGCGGGCGGTGATCGCCCCTATGGTCGCGGATAAAACTCTCTATCAGGCCTATCCCGGGTTAATCGACGCCGTGCCCGAACAGCTGCGCGGCGACGTGCTTGCGTTTAAGCTCGCGCCCTACCAGGCGAGTGCCGATGCCGCGGAGGCAATCTACGCCGATTGGCCGTTCGATCGCGATTGGATCCGTCCCGCGATCGCGCCGACTATCCCGCTCCATTGCAGCGATGAGTTCCTGGTGCGCTGCCGCGATCTCGCCAGCGCCTACGAACTGCCCCTCCAGACGCACCTTGCCGAGACGAAGGCACAGGCCGTGGTCGGATTGCGCAAGTACGGGAAGACGCTAACAGCGCATCTCGACTTTCTCGGCATGCTGGGACCACATCTCTCCGCGGCGCACGCGATCTGGCTCGACGGCGACGATCTCGGCCGCCTCGCCGACAACGGTGCGTCCGTCGTGCACGCGCCGGTCAGCAACATGCGGTTCGGCTCTGGGCTCGCCCATTTGCGGCCAATGCTCGACCGCGGCATCAACGTCGGCGTCGCGACCGACGCGGCTAACAGTTCCGATCAGCTCAATATGTTCGAGGCGACGCGACTCGCCGCCCTGATTTCCCGGGTGCAAACACCCGATTTCGAGTCCTGGCTGGGCGCCGACGAAGTCCTACGCATGGCGACCATCGGTAGCGCCCGCGCTATGGGGCTTGGCGGCGCGATCGGGGAAATCGCACCCGGCTTCAAAGCCGATATCGTTTTTCTCGATCTGGCCAACATCAACTACGTTCCGTGCCATGATGTGGTCAGTCAAATCGTCTTCACCGAGAACGGCGCGGCGGTCGACAGTGTCATGATCGGTGGCCGCATGGTGCTCGATCATGGGCGGCTGACGACGATCGACGAGAAAAAATTACGCCGGGACGCCTCCGCCGCGGCGGAGCGATTGTTCACCGCCAACGCGCCAATGCGATCATTCGCGAAGCAGTTACATGGTTTTGTAGGCCAATTCTGCCACAGGCTGGCTTGCGAGCCCTATCACGTTCACAGGTTAGCGTCGCCACACGACCTTTGAGCGACGATAGGATACCGCGCCGAACTCGCCAAAACCTGCGTTTAGACCAGGTGGCAAGCTTGCGGCGGCCGCGTTTCTCCTTGACGCCACATCGGCCGTACTAGATCATTCTTTTTAGTAAACTTTTTGTACTAGCAGGTACGCTGGGATCCTGCGCAACCCAAGAGGTAGCGATGAAAATCCTGACATCGATTGCGGCGAAGACGCGCGTGCTGCAATCCCGGCGAATGCGAAGTGCTATTGCACCCATCATCATCGGGCTTGGTCTGGCCGCGATCACAAACAATTTCGCAAGGGCGAGCGACGCCTACCTGCCTATCGTGATGCCAATTACCGGCTTTTTGTCGGTTGAAGGCGGCAGCCAACGCAACGGAGCGGTGATGGCTCTTGAACGGGCACCCGGCGGAATGAAAGTCGACTTCCCGATTTTCGATACCGGAACGTCGGCAACTGGCGCCGCCACCGCGCTCGACAAGGCACTGAGCAGTCAGAAAGCGATCGCCGCAGCAGTGACGGTATTCGGAACCGAAATGGTCGCGATGATGCCGGTTGCCGCCGAGTACAAGGTGCCCCTCTTGACCATCTCCGGCCTCGCCAAGATCACCGAGAGCAGCAATCCTTACATTTTCCGTTTCCTGCCTAACGACCGTGAGATCAAGGTGGCGCACGCCCGCTACGTCGTCGAGGTTATGCACAAGACCAAGATCGCTCTCATCAGCGATACCACGGCTTACGGACAGGGCGGTTTCGCGCTGCTTCAGGAAGACTTCGCCAAGCTCGGTACCAAGCCGGTGTTCGAAGACAACTCGATCGCACCCGACACAAAGGACATGAGCCCGCTGCTCGCCAAGGTGAAGGCTTCCGGCGCCGATGTCATCGTGCTTCACGCTGTGTCTACCCCGATGGCTCTCATCACCAAGCAGATCAAGTCCACCGGACTTAATATTCCGATCGTAAACAGCTCCTCGATCGTCGAGCCGACGGCGACGGCTTTGTTCGAGCCCGCCGAACTCTCGGGAGTCTGCGCAGAAACGCCTTCGGCGCCTGAAGCGCGCTCGACGCCCGCCATCAAGGAATGGGCGGATGCCTACCTGAAGCGCTTCGGCCTCGAGCCCGATGGCCTCGCACTGGGTCAGTATGACGGCGTGATGATGTCGCTCACGCTGATGTCGAAGGGGGCCAAGACGCCGGAAGATTTGCGCGCCGCGTTGCAAAAGGAAACCTACCAGGGCGTCGCAATGACCTATAAATCCAACGGTCACGGTGATCTTGCCCATGATGCCGACATCGTCTGCTGGGATGGTACGAGCCGCATTCCGAAGATTGTCGCCCACTACGCGGGAGACCAGCTCGTTTTGAAATAACCGCTCAGGGCGCGCGCCGGCGATGACTCTTCTGCAGCTTGCGATTAACGGCGTCGCGCTTGGTGCGGCCTACGCACTGATCGCTCTCGGCTTCGTATTCATCGTCAACGCGACTGGAGCGGTCAATTTCGCCCATGGCGATCTTGTCATGGCCGGCGGATACGTAGCCGTCGGCCTAGGCTCGATGGCACCAGTGCCGATCATTGTGCTGCTGCCACTCGTTGCAGCGATCATGTTTGCTATCGGGATCGCGTTTTCGCTAGTGGCATATTTTCCGCTTGCCAACCGGCCGCCTTCGACCGTGTTCATCTCGACGCTGTTGTGCGGCATCGTGCTGCAGAACTTGTTCCTCGTGCTGTTCGGGCCGCAGGCGCGCGCCGCTCCGCCGTTCATCAAAAGCGGCACCGTGCATCTTGGCGCGATCGAGATCAGCATCCAGGCGCTCGGCACGTTGGCGGTAGCGGCGGTTCTTATAGCCCTCCAGTACCTCATCTTCGCGCGCACCCAGGTCGGCAGGCGGCTCCGGGCGACCGCACAAGATCGGCCGATGGCGCAGGCCATCGGCATTCACGCCTCCGCCATGATCGCGGCCACATTTGGTGCAGGGACCGCGCTCGCAGGGATCGCGGGCGCACTGCTCGCCAACCAGTTCTTCGTTTATCCGACCGGCGGCATTCCGCTCAGCGTCTATGCCTATATCGCCGTCGTTGTCGGCGGTTGGGGCAGCATTGCCGGCGCAGTCATCGGAGCCATGATGATCTCGCTTTTTCAGGTCGTGGTTTCGGCTTACGTCTCGTACGCGGTGGCGACCGGATTACTGTATGTCGCTCTACTCCTCATTTTCTTTTTTCGCCCCCAGGGCATCTTCGGCGAGCTTGTTCAGCGTCGGGTCTGAACGGCGGGGAGGCCTCGGGTTTGGCGTCTTGGCTCTTTGCAGGCATACGGCTTCCGCTCATTCTCGGCGCCGCGGCACTCATCGCCTATGCGGTCTTCTTCGCCAACCCATATGATCTACGCGTCCTTACGTTGTGCGGTATTTATGCGCTTCTCGTACTCGGCTTTCAGTTCGTTTTCGGACATGCCGGCGCGGTCTCGCTCGCGCAGGCGACGTTCTTCGGAATTGGCGGCTACGTCACCGGAATCCTCGCCACAAGGTTTGGCTTTCCATTTCTAATCACTTTTCCACTGTCGATTGCGGGCCCCGCCCTGCTGGCCGTGATCATCGCAGTGCCGGTTCTCAAACTTGAAGAACACTATTTCTCCCTCGCCACGCTGGGCATCGGTCTCGTCGTGCTGCTGCTCGCCATCCAGTGGAGCGACGTTACCGGCGGCACCAACGGCCTCTCCGGCATTCCGGCGATCAAGCTTCCGGGTTTCGCCGTTGTCGATCGCCGCTCCGTCCTGTGGTTCGTGTGGGGCATGGTCGCCATTGGCTGCCTGCTCGCGCATCAAGTGACGCGCGGGCTTCACGGGCAGGCTTACCATCTCATGCGGGAAAACCGCGAAGCCGCTTCGTCATTGGGCTTGAACGTTGCCGAGCTTCGGTTCGGCGCCTTCGTGCTGAGCGCCGCCTATGGCGGCGCAGCCGGCGCGCTAATGGCGCACGTGATCCATGTTGTGTCGCCGGAGAATCTCGATCTCGCGCTGATGGTCACCTGTCTGACGATGACGGTAATCGGTGGCCGCACCCGCATTGCCGGTGCCGTTTTGGGCGCGACCCTGATCGTGTATTTGCGCGAGTGGTTTCGGGTCCTCGAAAACTACTACATGATCGCCTACGGGACGGCCGCGCTCGTGACATTGATCTTGGCCCCCTACGGATTAGTCGGCGCCCTCGATCGGCTACGGGCCTTCCTAATCGCACCAGCCCGCGCCGCGCCGCCGATCGTACCGGCGCCGTTGATGCGAACCGCCGCGCGCGACGCTTCGGTAGTTGCCGCCGGCGGGCCGTTATTGACCGTTGACAATGTCGCCCTGGCATTCGGCGGCGTGAAGGCGCTCGACGGCGTCAGCCTGTTCTGCAACCAAGGCGAGATCGTCGGGCTTATCGGACCGAACGGTTCCGGAAAGACCACATTATTGAACGTCATCTCGGGACTTTATGCTTGCGACGACGGCCGCGTGACGTATCTCGCGCACGACATCACGCGGGAGCCGACCTATGCGATCGCCCGATTGGGAATCGCGCGCACTTTTCAGCACATCCACCTCGTCGATGACCTCTCGGTGCTCGATAACATTGCGGTGGCGCGAGCGGGCATCGACGGCGGAGGCTTGATGCAGGCGATCGTCACGGTTGGGCGTGACCGTCGCCTTGATGCGGCGCGCCGGATCGCGATTTCAGCCGCGGACCGGCTAGGCGTCGCACCCGTCGCGATGCAGCCTTGCGGCCACCTGCCCTACGGCACGCGGCGGCGCGTCGAGATTGCCCGCGCGTTCGCGACCGGCCCACGCGTCCTGCTGCTGGACGAGCCGGCGGCCGGCCTCAACGAGGAGGAGCAAAGGGACCTCGCGGAGCGTATCCGGACCTTCGGCGCGGACGGTATTACTGTCCTCGTGGTCGAACACAATCTCGTGTTTCTCGCCGCGCTGGCGGAGCGCCTAATCTGTCTCGATCGCGGCAAAGTCATCGCATCGGGTTTGCCCGAAGCGGTTCGGCGCGAGCCGGCCGTGATCGAGGCGTATCTGGGGCTCGAAGCGGGCGTTGCCGAACTGGCGCTGGATGAACCGCCATGAGCGATGTTCTGGAGATTGAAAGCCTTTGCGTGGCCTATGGTGAGGTCTCGGCGCTCAACGACGTGACGTTATCGGTGAACGCCAGCGAAGCGGTGGCGCTCGTCGGCGCCAATGGTGCCGGCAAGTCGACGCTGTTCAAATCGATCGTCGGATTTCTGCGGCCGAGAAGCGGCCGGTTGCACTTTCTCGGACAGGATATGACCGGTGTAAGTCCCGAAAGGCGAGCGCGGCTTGGCCTTGGCTACGCGCCCGAAGGCCGCCGCGTATTCCCCGGCCTCACGGTCCGCGAGAATTTGGAGGTTGCCGTTTTCGGAAGCCGAGCGGAGCGCGTGCAACGTCTCGATCAGGCATTCGCGCTGTTTCCGCAACTTGCCGAGCGTCAGAGCCAATTGGGCTGGCAATTGTCAGGCGGCCAGCAACAGATGCTTGCGATCGGGAGAGCCTTGATGGGACGGCCTCAGTTGCTCCTACTCGACGAGCCCTCGCTCGGCCTTTCCCCGAAACTTGCCGATGAGGTTCTTACCGCGGTCAAGGCCATCGTGAGGCAGGGGACGGCGGTGCTCCTCGCGGAGCAGAACGTGAGAAAAGCGCTGGCATGCTGCGACCGCGCCTACGTGCTCGAAATCGGCAAAGTTGTGTTGTCAGGGGCTACTTCGGCGCTGCGCGACACTGAGGAGATTAGAAAAGCATTTCTGGGTGCCTAGTCATTTCGTGTAGGAGAAACAAAATGTACGAAACCAGATTTATGCGCCGCGTGCTGGAGCTTTCGCAGCAAGGCATGGTCCATGGTCACGGCGGCCCGTTCGGCTGCGTGATCGTCACGAACGGCGAAATCGTCGGCGAGGCGCATAACGAAGTGTTATCGAGCAACGATCCGACCGCCCACGCCGAGCTTCTAGCGGTCCGCCGCGCCAGCGCAAAGCTCAGAACCTTTAATCTCGGCGGCTGCGAGCTCTACACAAATGGCGCGCCCTGTTGCATGTGCATGTCGAGCATGCTGTGGGCTCGGATTGACCGCGCCTACTACGTGCTATCGATGGAGGACTCGCGTTCGATTGGCCTCGGCGACGAATCGTTCTACGAAGAGCTTTCTCGTCCCCTCGATCGGCGCCAAATCATACCGATGATCCAGGAGCGCGAGCTGGCCGTGGAAGCTCGCGCGGTCTACGAGATGTGGGCCGCCAAACCCGACAAGCTGCAATTTTAGACCGCGCGGACCGACTCCGATTCGCGAATGCGACGTCGTTCGAGTATAGGCTGCCGATTCGCAGTTGTTTGCGCGCTTTTGAAGAGGTTGTGTGTACCGAAGACTCAAACCCGGACGTAATGATGGTGAAGTCCGCCCAAAATGGCGTCCGAACTTATGAGGCCGGATCGCTGAACCGGACGAGAGACCGGCGCATCCTTGTCCAGTGACCGATGTGTTCTAACGCTGTTGTAGTAATCGGC
>JBEKSB010000158.1:0-9792 GCA_049517455.1 Xanthobacteraceae bacterium | reverse complement strand
TCGGCCCCACCGGCGTTCTTGCCTTTGGCTCAAACGAACGAAGTTTCAGAGCGCTGGAGCGAGCATGACGGCGGAAATCATCAAAATCGCCCAGGGCGCCCATCGCGCGCCTTCGTAGAGCGCAAAGCACAGCCATAGAATGGTCACGCCGAGACCGGCAAAGGCCCCGCCGACGATCCTGAGCATCGCAACAACGACTGCCTGAATGCCGGGATCGAGTTCTGACCAGGACTTCCCAGCCGCGGTCGCCTGATACGGCATGAAGGTTCGAGCGCTCAGATAGCGGCCGCCAAAAACCAGGCCCAACAGCGCCGCGACGACCAGGAGAGCAATGGCCGCATTCAGCATCGTCATCGGCTCCCTTTAGGTCCACTAAATCGGTTACCCATCGACGCGGCATTGTCGCCGCTCAACGCCTCTCGCATTCGCCTCTCATCGAGCGCCCGCTCCCATTTGGCAATGACAAGCGTGGCAACGCCATTGCCGATCAGGTTGGTCGGCGTCAGCGCCTGTGACATCAAGCGGTGTACGCCGAGAATGAGCGCGACGCTCTCCACCGGGATCGTTCCAACCGCTGCCAGCGTCGCCGCGAGCACGATGAACGCCGCGCCGGCGACGCCGGCCGCGCCCTTCGACGCCAGAAGCAGCACCGCCAGGAGCCCGATCTGCTGCTCGATGGAAAGCGGCGTGTTGGTGGCCTGCGCCAAAAATACCGCCGCCGTCGCCAGATAAAGGCAGGTGCCGTCGAGATTGAACGAATAGCCGGTAGGAATGACGAGCCCGACCACGCTTTCCTCGCAGCCCGCGGCCTCGAGCTTGGCGATCATGCGCGGCAGCACCGTTTCCGATGACGTGGTCGCGATCACGATCAAAAGCTCTTCGCGGATGTAGCGGATGAATTTGAAAAGATTCACGCCGCACCAGTGCGAGATCGGCCATAGCACGGCGAAGATGAAGATGAGGCAGGTGAAGTAGAAACTGATCAGGAGCTTGCCCAGGGAGACGAGCGAGCCGGCGCCGAACTTTCCCACGGTGAAGGCGATAGCGCCAAACGCGCCGATCGGCGCCGCCCACATTACGATGGCGACGATGCGAAAGAACATCTGCGCCGCCACCGCGATCAGATCGTTGAGCGGCTTACCGGCTTTGCCCATCCAGCTCAGCGCGAAGCCGCATAACACCGAGACGTAGAGAACCTGCAATACGTTGCCTTCGCTGAACGCGCCGATGAAGGTATTGGGAATGATGTTGAGCAGAAATTGCGTGGTCGTCCGCCGGTGGGTCTGTTCGAGATAAGGCGCGACGCTCGACGTATCGATGTGCGACAGGTCGACGTTCATCCCGGCGCCGGGCTGAAACAGATTGACGGCGACAAGTCCGATGATCAGCGCGATCGTGGTCAGCGCCTCGAAATAGATCAGCGCCTTGAGCGCAACGCGGCCGACTTTCGCCATATCGGCCATGCTGGAAATGCCGTGCACCACCGTGCAGAAGATGATCGGCGCGATGAGCACGCGGATCGCCTTGATGAAGGCGTCACCGAGGGGCTCCATGCGCACGCCGACGTCCGGTTCGAACTGGCCGAGCGCGACGCCGATCGCCATCGCCATCAGCACCAGGAACCAGAGCTGCACATAGAATGGCCGGGTTGAGCGGCTCTCGAACGTAGCTGCGGGTGCGCCCTTATCCATGGTGTCTATGCGGCCGTCTGCGTCTTGGGAGATTGACGGGCTAAAGCACGGAAACGCACGCGGCTCCTGCCTTCCCGTATACGGGAGGAAGGAGCCGCATGCACCTCAAGTCGGCTATTTCACACCGAGATCGCGCGCCAACCGGCGGAACGTCAGGCGTCGTACTCCGCCGAAATATCCTGCCCAGTGTAATCGGGCATGAAAGCGGCCGACACCAGGCTGATGGCGGCGCAGGCGGCGATGTAGACGGCGATCGCATAGCCCGAGTGATACGTAGCGAACAACGCCGTCGCAATGAGCGGCGCCGGGCCGCCGGCGATGATCGACGCCAGCTGATAGCCGAGCGAGGCGCCGCTGTAACGCAAACGCGGCGTAAACGATTCGGCGATGAGCGCCGCCTGCGGGCCGTATTGGATATCATGGGGAATGAGCGACAGCACGATGGCGATGAAGACCGCCGACGGGATCGCGGTATCCACCATGCCGAAATAGAGAAACCCGAACAGGCCCATGATGACCACGCCGATCAGGTACATCTTCCTGCGTCCGATGCGGTCGGAGATGTGGCCGGCGAGCGGGATGGTGACGAACGAGACGCACGCCGCCACCATCACTGCTGCGAGGATGAAGTTTCGCGACATATGCAGGGTGCCTACCGTGTACGCGAATACAAACGCGGTAAAAACGTAGAACGGCGCCTGTTCGGACATCCGCAACAATGCCGAAAGGATGATCTCCCGGGGCTGTTTCTTGATCACTTCGAGGATCGGCGTCTTCTCGATCTTGTCCTGGTCCAGGAGCTTCTGGAACACCGGCGTCTCAAGGATGCCAAGCCGAATCCACAGACCGATACCGACAAGGATGATCGAAAGCGCAAACGGAATTCGCCAGCCCCAAGTCAAGAATTCGTCGCCCGACCATGAGCTGAAAGCAAGGACCGCCAGATTCGCCAAAAGCAAACCGCAGGGAACGCCGAATTGCGGCCACGAGGCGACAAGACCGCGCTGGCCGTGGGTGCGCGACCATTCCATCGCCAGGAGCACCGACCCGCCCCATTCACCACCGACGCCGATCCCTTGAATCGCCCGCAGAACGGTCAAGAGTACCGCTCCCCAAATGCCGATCGATTCGTAGGTCGGCACGAAGGCGATGAGGAACGTCGCGATGCCCATGAGCAGCAGCGTCGCGATCAGCGTCGCCTTGCGGCCGATGCGATCGCCATAATGGCCGAAGATCGCAGCACCGACCGGTCGGGCGACGAAGCCGATGAAGTAGGTCCCAAAGGCGGCAAGCGTCGCCGTGAGCGGTGCCTGGTTGGGGAAGTAAAGCTTGCCGAATATGAGACCGGCCGCTGTGCCATAGAGGAAAAAGTCGTACCACTCGATCGCCGTGCCGATCGTCGACGCGATCACCGCCTTGCGCAATTGCGCGCTGTGGTCGGCGTCTGATAGCGGCGCGTATGTCGCTGCTATAGCCATAGCATACCTCCCCCGTATTCACCCCTTTTGCGGGGCGGACCGTTCGCGGACCGCCTCCTTTCAGGACGATACTTCAGCGCGCGAACGATGGCTATAGACGGGAGGCCACGCATCGTCTTCCGGCCGCGCGGCGACGGCGGCACGAGCCGGGACGACGGATGGAATTACTCGCTCGGTTTGCTCGCCGCCATCACGGTGACCGGCATGTCGCGATAGTCGGCCGCGAACAGCCGCTTCAGATTATCCACCTTGGGCAGATCGTTGAAGACGATGTACGGGTAGGACGGGTGCAGCACGGCGAAGTCCTGGTGATACTCCTCCGCCGGATAAAAGCCGTGCAGGACCTCAAGCTGGGTCACGATCGGCCGAGGAAAGACATGCGCCTTGTCGAGCTCGGCGATATAGGCGTTGGCGATCCGCTTCTGTTCATCGTTGGCATAGAAGATCGCGGAGCGATACTGCGTGCCGACGTCCGGGCCTTGCCGGTTAAGCTCGGTCGGATTGTGCGCGACCGAGAAATAGATTTGCAGGATCTTGCCGTAGGAAACTTGCCGTGGATCGAACGTCACCGCGACCGATTCCGCGTGCCCGGTCCGGCCACTGCCCACCATCTCATAGTGCGCCGTCTGCTTTTCACCTCCGGCGTAGCCGGAGACGGCCGCCGTGACGCCCTTGGTGTGCTGAAAGACTGCCTGCACGCCCCAAAAACATCCGCCCGCTAAAACGATCGTCTGCGAGCCGGCGCCGGCAGGCGACGCTTCATCGAGCGTCGGAGCCGGTACCACCACGGCAGGCTCCGCGGCCCGCGCCGCGGTCACCGCCAAACCGACAAATGGAGCAATCAGCAGCGCCCCTAGGATTTTCATCTGTTCCTCCGAACATCTTCCGCGCGGCTTGTAGCGGTTTTGAACGAGCTAATTCTTACGGCAAGGCGTGCGTAATGCGCCAATCACAATTGGAGACAGGACAACGCAACGCACGGTCACGACTTCGTGTGTTGCCCGCCGAGCCGGCGGCAATCGGCGGCGAGACGCTCCACACCGAAGATGAACTTTTTCCAGTCACCCACGCAAATGCCGCGGGCGATCGAAACCACCGGTTAATGATTTCCTTAAATGATGCGCCGTCCATTTGGTAGTGCATAAGCTTGGCAATGAGCGCAGTAAAAGCGCAGGCGATATCCGCGGCCCCCGTCACGGCGGCGAGTGACGCCGAGGAGCGCGACGGCGCCGCGCGCGTCCCGCTCTGCTTCGTCGTCGACGGGGATGCGAGCATCCGGCATTTCCTGTCGCTTGTTCTGCACGGAGTCGGTATCGACACCGAAGAATTCGCCGACGGCCACGCGTTTCGCGCCGCGGTGTCCCGCTGTCCTCCCGACCTCGTCTTTCTCAACATCGCACTTGAATCCGCGGACGCGATCGAGTCCGTCGCCGCGCTCGGCAAGAAAGCCTACGGCGGGTATGTGCAGCTCATGAGCAGCCGAGGCTCGGCCGTGCTCGAGCACGTCAAGAGCATCGGCCAGCAGCAGCGCCTGCAGATGCTTGCGGTGCTCAAGAAGCCGTTCGAGACCAGCGCGGTGCTGCAAATCTTACAGGACCTCAAGCTCGGACATCCACCCGCGCTCGCCTCCCGCATCGATCTCGCCGACGCCTTGCGCAACGACTGGATCGAGTTCTGGTACCAGCCGAAGATCGATCTACGCAAAAAGCAGTTGGTCGGCGTAGAAGCGTTCGCGCGCGCGCGGCATCCGCAAGACGGCGTGCTCATGCCGGGCGCGTTCATCCCTGGCGCTACCGAGTCGAGCCTGATCACGCTTTCCGAAAAGGCGCTGACGCAGGGGCTTAAAGCCAACCTCAGCTTCGCCAAACTCGGCGTCAATCTGCGGCTTGCGGTCAACATTCCGGTCAACGCGCTGGTCAAGGTCGGCGTGGCTGACATCGTGCAAACATATCGCCCGCAGTTCGAAAAGTGGCCGGGCCTCATCATCGGCGTGATGGAGGAGCAGATCGTCACCGAACTCGCGCTGGCGCAGGACATCGCAAAAAAGCTGCGGCCGCTCGATGTCCATCTCGCGATCGACGATTTCGGCCGTGGGTATTCCTCGCTGGCGCGAGTCAAGGAGCTGCCGTTTACCGAACTCAAGCTCGACCGCGTCTTCGTCAGCGATTGCGGCAGCGACAAAGCCAATGCGCCGCTATGCAAGACCGTCATCGATCTCGCGCACAGTTTCGGCAGCATCGCCGTGGGGATCGGCATCGAAAAGGCGTCCGAAGCCCTCGCCCTGATCAGCATGGGCTGCGATTACGGACAGGGATTTCTGCTCGGTCAGCCGATGCTCGAAGACCGGTTCATTTTGCTGCTACGCCAGCGCGCCGCAGCGCAGGGCCGTCCACTTTCCGCCGCTCCCGTTTCGGACGCTCCCGCCGCAGACTAGCGGCGTGCTTAAGCGGTAGTCGCCAAGCACAATCGACCCCAAGTGACCGCAGGTCGCGCAGCTTCGCTATGCGTCCAGATCTTGATGCGTCCAGATCCTAATGCGTCCAAGCCTGGCGGCGCCAATAGGCGAAATTGTCGGCGTAGGAGATGCCCTGGCGCACCGGCGGCTTGGTCTCGAACACCTGGTGGGGAATGCCGTGACGCTGGCAATAGGCGACAGCTTCCTCCTTGGTGTCGAAGGAAAGATGCACTTCCTGCTTCATGTCCGCGGAACTCGTCCAGCCCATCAGCGGCTCAACCGTGCGCGGCTGTTCCGGCTCGTAATCGAGCACCCATTCCTTGCTATTGGCTTTGCCAGACTGCATCGCCGAGCGGGCCGGTTTGTAAATGCGGGCGGTCATCGGTCAATTTCCCCGATATCGAGCGCAAGCGAAACCCGCCTTCGCCAAGACTTCGGCGTGACATCCGCCTTCGTATCGAACGCTTGCGAACTTGCCATGCCTAGCGAAGGCAAGTGGTCGGGGCAGCAGGATTCGAACCTGCGACCTGCAGTACCCAAAACTGCCGCGCTACCAGGCTGCGCTATACCCCGCCCGGCGGGCAGTTGGATACATGTTTCGCCGGCCGGCAGCAAGCACAGTGGCGGCTTGGCGCGCGCTCAGCGGCCGCCGGTAAAAATCGGGCTCTCTACACGGTCGCCGGGGGCGATGCCGAGCTTGTGCGCGGTACCGGCAATCACCTCAAGCACGGCGCGGATCGGCCCCCCGGAGGGGATGAGACGATCCGACAACGGCTCGGTGTTTTCGGCGATCCGCAGGATGCTGCCGTCGCCGCGGATGAAGATCATGTCGAGCGAGATGTAGGTGTTGTGCATCCAGAAGCCGACCGGCTGGTCGCGCTCGAAATCGAACAGCATGCCCCGGCCTTCCGGCAACTCCCTACGGAACATGAGGCCGCGCGAACGTTCGGCGTCGTTGGTCGCAAGCTCAACCGTAAAGGCATGCACGCCGGTCTTGCTCACGATCTCCAACGTCGCCTGTCCGCCCGCTTGCGCCGGCGCAATAGCGCAGAGCGCGAGGCAGGCGGCGAAAACCAACGCGGCGACCGCGCGTGACGCCGGTTTGCAAGACGATACGAGGTAAGCCGCTAGTGGGAAGCGGGTCCGAGCGGGCCGCTCTCGGGACGCACCTCGGCGGCCATCAATCCCTTGGCGCCGGGTCCGTAGCGGACCAGCACGAACTGGCCCGGTCGCAGCTCCATGATCCCGAAGCGGCGCAGCGTTTCCATGTGGACGAAAATATCCGGCGTCCCCTCCCCGCGCGTGAGGAAGCCGAAACCGCGAAGCCGATTGAACCATTTCACCTGCGCCCGTTCGAGACCGCTCGTCGGAGTCACAGTAACATGGGTCCGTGGCGGCGGCATCTGCGCCGGGTGGATTGCCGTCGATTCGTCCATGCTGACGACGCGGAACGCTTGGAGGCCTTTGGAACGCGGCAGCACTTCGCATACAACGCGTGCGCCTTCATATGCCGTTTGATAGCCGTCGCGGCGCAAACAGGTCACGTGCAAAAGCACGTCCGGCATACCGTTGTCCGGCACGATGAAGCCGTAACCCTTGGCGACATCGAACCATTTGATGACGCCGGAAACTTCAATGACGCGGGCCGTCTCGTCGGTGAGATCGACGTCCGGCCCGAGCCCCGCCCCAGTCGATTTTGGTTCAATCCCGTCCGACGCCATGACGCCGTGGCCGCCGCTTCTGTGCTGGCGCCCCGCGGGCGCTTCACGAATCTCTTGAATTGAAGATAACACCCGCCATCCAAGGGGAAAGCACAAAAATGCAACACACCGCTAAAAGCGTGACAGCCTGTGAACAATGGTGGATGACGCACAGTCAACGAACGGCGCGAGTACCGTGCCGATGTCCTCTCTCACGACGAGGTCGGCAATGTCATCGAAGTCGGTCGGCTCGCGGTTGATGATGATCAGCCGGGCGCCGTTCCGCTTGGCCAACAAGGGGAATCCGGCCGCGGGCCAGACCACGAGCGAAGAGCCGATCGATAAAAACAGATCGCAGGACAAGGTGAAATCTTGGGCGCGCCGCATTGCGGAATCCGGCATCGCCTGTCCGAACGATATCGTCGCTGTCTTGATGAAGCCGCCGCACGCCGGACAATCGGGTGCGCAGCCGTTCCCGGACTCCATCCGCTCGCGCACCCAAGAGAGTTCGTAGCGCTGCTCGCAATCAAGGCACAAGGCATAAGTTGTATTGCCGTGCAGCTCGACGACATGTTCGGACGCGATGCCAGAGGCTTGATGCAGGTTATCGATGTTCTGCGTCACCACCGCCGGAACTTTGCCGGCGCGATAGAGGCTCGCGAGCGCCTGATGCCCCCGCCCCGGCTGGGCGTGGCCGAACTCGTCGCCCATGGCGAAGCGGCGCCGCCAGGATTCGTTGCGCGCCTCCTGGCTGGCGAGGAATTCATCGAACGGGATGGGGCGGTTCTTGGTCCAAATCCCGCCCGGCGAGCGGAAATCGGGGATGCCGCACTCGGTCGAGATGCCGGCGCCGGTGAACGGCACGATCACGCTCGCCTCTTGGACCATGTCCCGGAGGGTCTCCATGGCGCTTTCGAGATCGGACGCGACCAACGCTTTCTACCCTCTCATGATTGTCATACATACCTAAGACGAGGCATTCGGAGAACGCCCGGTCAATCCAACACCAGCCAAGGTGCCATCATGCGGTATCTGCACACAATGCTACGCGTGCGCAATCTCGACGCAGCGCTCGATTTCTACTGCAACAAGCTCGGGCTGAAGGAGACCCGCCGGCGGGTCGACGAAAAGAATAAGTACACGCTGGTGTTCCTGGCAGCGCCGGGCGACGGCGAGCTTGTGGCCAAGGGCCCGGAGAGCCGCGCGGCGCCGCTGGTTGAGCTCACCTATAATTGGGACAGCGGCGAGGATTACGGCGAGGCCCGCTATTTCGGCCACCTCGCCTACGAGGTCGACGATATCTATGCGCTGTGCGAACGGTTGATGAAGGCGGGCGTGACCATAAACCGGCCGCCGCGCGACGGGATGATGGCGTTCGTGCGCTCGCCGGACAAGCAGTCGATCGAATTGCTGCAGAAAGGCGCGGCGCTGCCGCCGAAAGAGCCTTGGAAATCGATGCCCAATACCGGGAACTGGTGACCGGCGCCTATTGCTTGCCGCCCCCGGCAAACCTCTTTATATGTCGCGCCTTTCCAGCGCGCTTTGCGCGCGGCTAGCGCCCTTCGTCTAGCGGTCCAGGACATCGCCCTTTCACGGCGGTAACACGGGTTCGAGTCCCGTAGGGCGCGCCAATGGTTTCAATGGCTTAATGCAAGCTACGGTGGCGCGGGTCTAAAATGGATCGAATATAAAATCCGCAGGGCCGCGGCGATGCGCGCTGGTTGGCCTGCCGCCCGAACGCGCCAACGAGGATAGGTTCAATATGACCGCCGGTGATGACGACTATGGTGACGCGTTCAAGAAAGCGAAGCTTGAACACGACCAACAACGGGAAGCTCCCACAGAGGCCAAGCGTTTGCAGGCGGAAGCCGACGCAGACACCGCCGTATTGAGCAATGTCGTGCTCCCCCAACTACACGCTGCTCACCAGAAATTGAAGACGCTCGGCGGCAAAGTAGACATTCGGCAGTACGGTCGCACCGGAAAAACGCTACGGCCCGCGTCGGTTGCTTTCCGCATAACGGATCAGCAGGATCAGCAAGATCAGCCGGGCTATGAAAAGGGTCATGAAAGCCCGGCGTATTCGATTGTTCCGCGCGGGGGAACGGTCACCGTCACGAGCAGCAAAGGTTTCGACGTGACAGGCCAACCTCACCAACCCAAGAACGTAAGCGAGGAGGTCGGCATCCAGCGACGCGATGACGTTACAATCGAGAATGTCAAAAAGCTAATCATGCGTGCGATCGAGGAATACCGAAACGATCGCGGCGCACCCGACGCGCGGACAACAACGATTACCTGAATAAAGATAAGGTCCGGCGACGCCATGGAGGTAGGCCCGCGCTGACGCCCTCACAACAGTCCGCACGATCTACCGGGGTCGTGGCAGCGCAGTACCCTGCAAGGTCGACACCGCGACTAGCGAACCGCCGATGCTGACCGGATCATTGCGCCGCGCATACCGGATG
>JBEKSB010000157.1:0-9819 GCA_049517455.1 Xanthobacteraceae bacterium | reverse complement strand
CGGTATTCGGTATATTAAGCGATGATCCGTTCCTTTGCCGACAAACAGACCGAGGCGTTGCTCCGGGATGAGGTAGTGCGCCAGTTTCAAAGCTTTGTGCGACCCGCGAAGCGCAAGCTCGAAGCAATCAATGCAGCGTCCAGGTTGGAAGATTTGAAGGTGCCACCGGCAAATCGGTTGGAGAAATTGAAGGGACGCTTGGAAGGATTTCTACTCAATTCGCATCAACGATCAATGGCGAGTGATCTTCCGATGGGTCGATGGCGAGGCTCATTACGTTCGCATTGTGGACTACCACTGAAAGGAGACGACGATGGCTGAGAATGACTTTGCACCGGTTACTCCCGGCGAAATCCTCAAGGACGAGTTCTTGGTCGAGTATAGGCTGTCGCAGAACCAACTGGCGAAGGCGATCGGCATCTCGCCCAACCGTATCGCCGAGATCGTCAACAATCGCCGGCGCATCACGGCTGACACCGCGCTCCGACTGAGCTTGTACTTCGGCAATAGTCCCGAGTTTTGGTTAAATCTGCAGGCCCACCATGACCTCAAGGTGGCACGAAAAAATCTGAAGCCCGAGGACGCAAAACGCATTAAAGCACGCCGAGCGGCCTGATTTCTGCAAAAGCTAACCTGCTAACCTGAAGAATCGCGTGTATTTGTTCAGGAGATTAAATTGCGGATGGAGCTCTTCATCGAACTCGTAATTGCTACACATCGACGCTGCTGCATCTTGTGGAATCGGACGATCCGGTGACCTGCTTACTTCAAACGCCCTCGATTTTAGGTAGAGTCCGTTCCTTCAGGAGACAGACATGCGCCAGAGCAGATTTACCGAATTCCAGATCATCGAGGTGCTGAAGAAGCACGCTGCGGACTGTCGCCGGGAATGCTGTCGGGAGTGCGGCATCAGCGATGCCACGTTTTACAAATGGCGATCCGCTCTGGCGGGATAGATATCTTCGATGCCCGCGATGAGTGAAGGTTCACCGCGATCGCGGCGCTGGTCGTTCGGGCGAAGCAATTCCAACACTCCGCTGAGTTCGCCTGACAGGGCTACACGCGGATAGACCACGAAATAGGTCTCTTCCCCCGCGATCACATTCGTGAAATTCGGCAATCAATCTTTAAGCAAATAAATAATTCCATTAGCTGCCCGCCGAAATGAAGATGATCGCCATCTAGCTGCGCCCAGGTTTTTCTGGTTTCGCTTCGCGCCGCGATACCGAAAATTCCAGTAACAGAATGCGTAAGAAGCGTGATCCTGTGGCCTTGGCCGCTTCCGCCATTACTGATTGGCAAGAGCAGACGGTCTGAGTTAGCCGGGCCTTCCGTCGGCCCTGATCGTTCTTGATTTTCCAGCCTTCAGATCCGCTAAATTCTGCCAAGGCCGTCGAGACCTTGTTAAGCACACGAAAACAAGGTCCCGTTCGGGAGTGATCGCAACGCAGTCCAGCCGTTGCCGGGGGGTCGCATTTCAAGTTTGTCTTGCACGCTCCGACGTCACGGCCGGTTGGCCGCGCCCGCGCGCAAATCCTCTGGTTTCGATGGAAACCCGATTTACACACCGCGGCGCAAGGCGCGGCTTCGATGCTGCTATTACGATTTATTTGCCGATACGCAATCTAAAGTTGCGGTTTGGCAAAGGCTGTTATCCCCCACTTGACTAGTGCGGGATAATCGCCTTGGCAAAACGAACCAAATTCGCCCCCGGTTCCCATCATCCCGGTCCTTTAGGCGCCTAAATCCCCTTGCCATCCAACGTTGCGGCCTTTCCCTGCTATGCTCTAAAGACGATTGGAAACGCCATAACCAATGATTTCTCTTACAAGCGCACTACTCACCGATTTCTACCAGATCAACATGATCCAGGCCTACCTGGACCATGGCGAGACGGAAACCGCCGTGTTCGAATTCTTCGTCCGCAACCTGCCCGCGCGCCGCGGCTTTCTCGTCGCCGCCGGGCTGGAACAGGCGCTCGATTTTCTCGAGAACCTTCACTTCCCGCCGGCGGAGATCGAATGGCTCAAGAGCACGGGCCGATTCGGACAAAACCTCCTCGATTACCTCGCCGCGTTCCGTTTCACCGGCGACGTGCACGCCATGCCCGAGGGCACGGTTTTCTTCGCCAATGAGCCGATCCTGCGGGTGGCCGCGCCGCTGCCGCAGGCGCAGTTCGTCGAATCGCGGCTCATCAACCTGCTGCATTTCCAAACGCTGATCGCCGCCAAGGCCGCCCGCATGATGCTCGCCGCGCCGAACAAGGTGCTGGTCGATTTCGGGTTCCGGCGCGCGCATGGCGCCGAAGCGGGACTCATGGCGGCGCGGGCAAGCTACATCACCGGCTTCGCCGGCACCGCGACCGTGCTTGCCGGACAGAAGTTCGGCATCCCGATCTACGGCACCATGGCGCATTCCTTCATCGAGTCGTTTGACGACGAGATGGCGGCCTTCGCGGCGTTCGCGCGATCGCGGCCCGACAACCTCGTGCTGCTGATCGACACCTACGACACCGAAGCCGCCGCGCGAAAGGTCGTGGCGTTGGCGCCGCGGCTCAAGGAAGCCGGCATCGCGATCCGCGGCGTTCGTCTCGACTCCGGCGATCTCGTCGCGCTTTCACGGAGCGTGCGCGGCATTCTCGATGCCGGCGGCCTTCGCGACGTGACGATCTTTGCGAGCGGCGGTCTCGATGAAGATGCGCTCGCCGTCTTTACCAAAGAAAACGCGCCGATCGATGGACTCGGCGTCGGCACCAGCCTCACCACATCTTCCGACGTGCCCGCGCTCGATTGCGTTTACAAATTGCAGGAATATGCCGGCATCGCGCGGCGCAAGCGCTCAGCGAACAAAGCCACTTGGCCGGGGCGCAAGCAGGTGTGGCGGCGCTATGGCGCGGACGGCCGCATGGCCGGCGATCTGCTTTCGCTGGAAGGCGGCGAGCACGCCGGTGAGCCGCTCATTCAACTTGTCATGCAAGGCGGCCGTCGCTTGCAGCCGTCGCCGTCGCTCGACGAAATACGGCGTCACGCCAAGCGCGAGCTTGAACGGCTGCCGGAGTCTGTGCGCCGGATCGAGCCCGTCGCGGTCTATCCGGTCGCAGTAGCCGACGAACTGAAAAAGCTGGCTGCGGAGGTTGATCGCCGCCAGCAATGACCTCGCGCGGCGCCGCGCGCCTATCCGCACTGGGGGCGGCTTGGGTTCAAAGCTGGAGCCCGCCGCGTGGTTAATTGCGCAAAAAGCCCAAAAATTGGTGGCCTTATATGCACTTATGGCGGTGCAATGGTTCCTGTGTGCAACGCACAAAATCGTTGACTCCGGCAAAAAGAGGGCGGACATTAACGAACTGTGAACAACCGGTAACCCGATGCGTCATCAAAAGGTCGCACCACCGTCAAGCCTGCCCTCGCTGATGATGCCTTGCCCGGTTTGCGCGGGCCGAATGGTCTACCACACCCGCCGCCCGATCACCTCCGAAGTCGAAGATACTGTCTATGCCTGCCGGCGCTGCGGCGCCGAGCTGATCCGCACTTCGTCGGTACGCCAGCCGAGCCAAAAAAACGCGGAAGCGGCCTAAAACGTCGTTCGTTTTTTAGGATAGCGGCGCGAGCCCCATCTGCCGCAGCCGGGCGCGGCCGACTAGGCCGTAGGGATTGGCCATCGTCTCGAACAGCTCGAAGTGGTTGTAGCCTTCGCCGACGATGAGCTCGGCCGGCTTTCTCTTAGCCTTGAGCGCGGCGAAGAAGTCGCGCGACTGGCGCTGAAACTCCGGCGTCTCGCAAGTGCCGTGAGCGAGGATGAGCGGCGTCGTGATGCCGTCGACGTGACGCTGCGGGCTTAAAGCTTCTTGCATCTCGTCGGTGAATTTGACATAGGCCGAGCGCGCCGACAGCCGCACCGGCTCGAGGTCGTACATGCCGCCGACGAGCAGCGCGCCTTTGCAGAAATCCGGCGGCAAATCTTCCTCGCGCCAGCCGCGCGACAGCGCGCAGGCGGCGAGATGCGCGCCGGATGATGCGGCCGAGACGTAGATCCGGCCGCGATCGCCGCCGAAGCTTTCGGCGTTGCGCCAAACCCAGGCGAACGCGCGGCTGACTTGCCGGTACATCGGCGTGAGATCGCCGCCGGCCTGGTCGACATTGACGAAGTCGATGATGACGGCATGGGCGCCGGCGCCGACCAGCGGCTCGGCGTACAGCGCGCTTTCCGCGGCGCTGCCGCGAAGCCACGCGCCGCCATGGACGAAGATATTGACCGGCGCGCCCCCACCCTTCCCTCCCCCGCTTGCGGGGGAGGGAAGGGTGGGGGTTCGGTAGATATCGAGCCGCTCATGCTCGCTCGGCCCGTAAGCGGCGCGCTGCGCGGGGTCTAAGAGTTTCCGCGCCCGTTCGCTCGCGGCGGCCATGCGCGCGAGGATGAGGTCGCGGTTCGGCGCATAGACCAGCTGATCGTAGGCATCGTCGAGCGTCTTCTGGTCCATGTCGCGCCAGACAAGTGGCGCGCGTGCGGTTGCGGGTTGTTGCATGATTGTCTCTCAGTTTATCCGCCCCTGCGGAGCGAAGCATAGCGGGTGAGGAGGACCATGCGAAGCATGATGGAGGGGGCAGCGGCAAAGAGGTGAGCCTCTAGCGATGATGCAAGCCTCGCCGCCGACGCCCTTTCCACCACCCTTCGGGTGGTTCCCCTTCCCCGCTTCGCGGGGCAGGATGAACTTACCCCAAATTCAATTCCTTGAAGAAGTCGTTGCCCTTGTCGTCGATAACGATGAAGGCGGGGAAATCGACCACCTCGATGCGCCAGATCGCTTCCATGCCGAGCTCGGGATATTCGATGCATTCGACCTTCTTGATGCAATGCTCGGCGAGGTTCGCCGCCGCGCCGCCGATTGAGGCGAGATAGAAGCCGCCGTGCTTTTTGCAGGCCTCGCGCACGGTGGCGGCGCGGTTGCCCTTCGCCAGCATCACCATCGAGCCGCCGGCGGCCTGGAAATCCTCGACGAAGGAATCCATGCGGCCGGCGGTGGTCGGCCCGAACGCGCCCGAGGCATAGCCTTCCGGCGTCTTCGCCGGGCCGGCGTAATAGACCGGATGATTCTTGAAATAATCGGGCAGCGGCTCGCCGCGCTCTAGCCGCTCGCGCAATTTGGCGTGCGCGCTGTCGCGCGCCACGATCGTCGGCCCCGACAGCGACAGCCGCGTCTTGATCGGATATTTGGCGAGCTGCGCCAAAATATCCTTCATCGGTTTGTTGAGATCGATCTGCACCACCTCGCCGCCGAGCTTCGCCGTATCGATCTCCGGCAGATACTTCGCCGGATTGTGCTCGAGCTCCTCCAGATACACGCCGTCGCGGGTGATCTTGCCGAGCGCCTGGCGGTCGGCCGAGCACGACACGCCGAGCCCGATCGGCAGCGAGGCGCCGTGGCGCGGCAGCCGGATCACGCGCACGTCGTGGCAGAAATATTTGCCGCCGAACTGCGCGCCCACGCCGAGCGATTGCGTCATTTTTAGGATTTCCCGCTCCATCTCGCGGTCGCGGAAGGCGTGGCCGTCCTCGGAGCCGTGCTCCGGCAGCGTGTCGTAATATTTGCAGGAGGCGAGCTTCACCGTCTTCATCGTCATCTCCGCCGAGGTGCCGCCGATGACGATGGCGAGATGGTAGGGCGGGCAGGCCGCGGTCCCGAGCGTCAGCACCTTCTCCTTGAGGAACGGCAACAGCCGCTCGCGCGACAGAATTGACGGCGTCGCCTGGAACAGAAACGATTTGTTGGCCGAGCCGCCGCCCTTGGCGATGAACAGGAACTTGTAGGCCGCGTCGGCCTCGCCCGCGCCCTCGGCGTAAATCTCGACCTGCGCCGGCATGTTCGAGCGCGTGTTCTTCTCCTCGAACATCGAGATCGGCGCGAGCTGCGAATAGCGCAGATTGCGCTTGAGGTAGGCATCGCGCGCGCCCTCGGCCAGCGCCGCCTCGTCGTCGCCGCCGGTCCAGATCAGCCGGCCCTTCTTGCCCATGATGATCGCGGTGCCGGTGTCCTGGCACATCGGCAGCACGCCGCCAGCGGCGATGTTGGCGTTCTTGAGAAGATCGTAGGCGACGAACTTATCGTTATCCGACGCCTCCGGGTCCTCGACGATCGCTTTCAGACTCGCAAGATGCGCGGGACGCAGCAGATGATTGATGTCGGTGAACGCCACCTCCGCCAGCGCCCGCAGCGCCTCGCGCGGCACGACCAGAACCTCCTCGCCCAGCACGCGCTCGACCCGCACGCCCTCGGCGGAGATTTTGCGGTAGGGCGTCGTGTCTTTGCCGAGCGGGAAGAGAGCCGTGTGTTTGTAGGGCGGCGTCGGATGGGAAGTGAGGGGGGCGTTCATGGGGCTTCCTTTACTATATCGAAAATGCAACGAGCAATCCTGACAAGCTGACCGATATCCTCCGGAACGGCCGGATAAATCTTCATCATGCCTTCATCGGGGTGATGCACGAATACGGGCAAAAATTTGCCGATCCGCTGTAGTTTATCGTTCAGCGCATCTACTCGCTCAAATTTCGGCGCCGCAACTTCCCAGTCGGCTGGGTGCTTAAAGGCATCATTGACTGCAGTTGCATAATCTTCGGATACTCGTTGATATTCGTCTTTGGTATCGGCATCAATGAACGCTGGAGGCACTGATAATGGTATGCGATGGGCCGCCGGATCGCGCCTAGTGCTCAACTCCCTATTCCATTCCTTGAACGGCTCCATAAATTCAGCAACATGAGCTAGATTTTGATCTTTAAGGAATTCGCTGTTGAAAAGACCAATCTTAATGCGTGTGGCGTCCCCGGCGAAAGGTCAAAAAGAAGCCAAGCGAGATTATCTAACGTACCACGAATGTTTATGTAGATTACGTTTAGGTCGCGTGCGACTTCTTCAACTTGATCGCTTAGAGGCGACTCGATTCGATCCGTCATAACCGAGCCGAGAATTCCACGAAACGAGAGCCAGATGAATTTGGACCGTCTAGCAACTCCGAACCTCATATGAAAGTTAGCCTCGGTACTTTTTATATTCTGCGACAAAGCAGCCGAATCAAAGTGAACGTCGCGAATTGCATCGCTGACGCACAACGCGTGCATGTGCTCCGCCTGTCGATAGCAATGCGCATCCTTTCTTTCATCACCCGTTAGTGCGCCTAATTTTCGAAAGAAATCCAGGTGATGGTCGAAGCTAAGTTGTGCATCGCTAATCGGCATCACACGACTCGCCGCTAACGCGGGCACGGCGCTTTCGCGCCCTTGCCCACGCCAAAATTTTTGCCACCCGCCTGCCGCTTCGCATACGTATCCACCAGCGCGCGGATCATGCGCTGATAGGGTATGCGCCGCTTCTTGGCTTCGCGCTTGAAGAAATCGAGGCTGCAGCGCGACAGCGAGAGCGTCACCTTAACGTTGTCCTCGCGCGGCACGAGGTCGGCGGGAGGCGGCAAAAATCCTCGATCACGCGCACGCGGCCGATCTCGCCCGCCTTGTATCTGACAGTTCTACTCCTCATGGATTCCGGTTACCCGCCGTAGAAAACGCTGTCGCCGAGGTCTTTCATTTCCAGAATGGCGGCGTCGGGGCGGCCGGCCGGCGGGCGGTTGAGGTGGGCCTCGATGACCTCGCCGACGACGATGTGATGGTCGCCCTGTTCGACGATCGCGGTTACACGGCATTCGACCGCGCCGGGCGCGTCGACCAGGATCGGCGCTCCGGTCGTGCCCTTGCGGAACGGCTGGCCGCTCAATTTGCCGTCGCTGACGTCGGCCGGTCGGAAGAAGGTGAAGGCGAGGCTCTTCTGCTCCTTGCCGAGCATGTTGAGCGCGAAGGTTTGCGCCGCCTTCACGGTCTGGTAGGTGCCCGAATCGGTCTTGACGCCGACCACCACGAGCGGCGGCGCAAAGGCGGACTGCGTCACCCAGTTCACGGTCGCGGCCGCAATGTTGCCCTTCCCGTCGTCCGCAGTGAGCACGTAGATGCCATACGGGATCATCCGCAGCACAGTCTTCTTGGCGTCCGCGTTCATCGCTTCCTCGCTTTGCCGTCGAGCCTCGGGCCGCGAGCCTAGCGCGGCCGGCGTGTAACGCAATCCGGGATTGGGCGTTCCGGCGCCACAACATGCCCCGGATTTCGCTGCGCTCATCCGGGCCGCCTGCTGATGGCGGGATTACGCTTCTCGCTAACGCGCCCTACAATACAGCGACGACGGCGCGCGGACACAGATCATGAGCGAGATCAAACAACCGGGTCACACCATAAGTGAACAGCGGGCGAAACTGCTGCGCGTCGCGATCTACATCTGCGTCGCGGTGCAGGTGCTGCTTTGGCTCGGCCTCTTTTTCTATATCGCGCAACATTCCAATCCGAAGGGCGACGGCATGGAATGGGTCGCGATCATGCCGGCGAGCCTCATCCTCGTCATCGGCGTGGCGCCGGCGCTTGCTTTTCGCCGCGAGGGCCGGCTGCTGCCGGTCGGCGTGCTGCTCGCGTGCGTTGGCGTGGTTACTCAACATCGCTTTGTTTCTTGAGATTGTACGTGAGTTTGCCGAAACCGCGGCGCGGTAGCCAGTCGCAGGGCGGATAGGCGACGCAATCCGCCAGTCTGCGCCCGCCGTTACGCGTGCGGCGTAATCGACCTACAATGCCCTTCTTGGGGGTGAAACGTCCAATGTCCGACATGACCGCGCCGCTCAGTCCGGCCGAAGCGACCGTGCTGCTGTCGCCGAACCTCGTGAAGGGTCACAGCGCCGTCAAGGCGACACTGCTGCTGTTGCTCGCGACCGGCGTGCTGCGCATCGAGGGAACCGAACAGCCCGGCATTTTCCGCACCAAGAAGATCGCGCATCTGCGCATCGCCGCCGCGCCGAAAAATGCGCCGCCCGAGGTCACAGCGCTTCTCGACGTGGTGCGGGCGGCGCAGGCCGAGGGCGGCAAGATCAAGGATGTGGTCAAGCTTGCCGGGAAGACCTTCGGTCCCGCCTGCATGCAGTTCAGTCTCAAGTTCATCATCCCCGCGCTGATCGCGCGCGGGCTGTTGCTGAAGAAAAAGATTCTCTTCACGCATTTTTTTCGCCTGACGCCGGCGGGCGCGGCGGAGCAGGCGCGCATCAAGTCCGATCTGTTCAAGGCAGACGACGTCGTGCGCATGCTCAAGTCCGATCCGGCGCGGGCGGCGGCGTTGGCGAAGACGCTCGGCACCAATGTGCTGCTCAGCGACAAGCTCACCAAGCAGTTCAAACCGCTTGCCGACGCTATGCGCACGAATGGCGGCGCCGATGGCGCTGTCTTCGCCGATACCGGTGCGCATCACGCCGGCCATTCCGGCGGGTTCGACTTCGGCAGCTTCGATCTGGGCAGTTTCGATCTCGGCAGTTTCGACGCCGGCGCGATCGACGCGGTGCATTCCGGCATGGATTCGTTCGATGCCGGCTTCAGCGACGGTGGTGGCGGCCATGACGGCGGGGGCAGCGGCCATCACTAGAGGACCGATTACATCGCATTTTACACAATCTGCCGGCGGGACTTTAAGGGGATAGCGATAATGTCCCGCTCACTTTCACATTGCGCAAAACAAGGGCCATTCGAATGGATTTCGGCAAACGCGTTTCGATTCGTGAGCCGCGCTCTGGCCCTGCCCCGGTCGGACAACGGATCTGCGTACGGTGCTCTGGCACCGGCTGGGTCAGCGAGCGCGGGAGTCGCGTCACCTGCAAGGCCTGTAAGGGCACCGGACGAGTAGATGCCAAAACGGATCGCGATTCCTGATCGGCCCGCAATCTTGAGGCGCCGTCGGCATCGCGCAAT
>JBEKSB010000156.1:0-9937 GCA_049517455.1 Xanthobacteraceae bacterium | reverse complement strand
TCCATTCGAAGACAGGCCGGATACATGGCTGCACCCGAACGCTTCGCAGATAAGTCAGATTCCTCTTGCACCGCGGGCGCCGTCCATACATGGCCCTTCGCGGCCTTTCAGACCAATGCCCTGAATGGTCGCTATTGGCCCGTCGCGGCGTTTTCGCCGTTTGGCTCACTTCCGCTTCCGGTTGGATCGGACGTATTTGCGGACGCGGCGCACCGCGCGCCCGGTATCATCGGTCACAATCCGCGCATGACGTCCGTCGCGCGGCCGGCAAGTTCGGGTTAGACGCACATACAGCGAGAAACACGTGGATGGCCGCAACAACCCGGCCATGACGATGTACTTGGCCTTTCCTCTAGGGAGATTCTGGTCTAAAGACCCCAGCGCGCGGGGGGTAACACCTAGCGCCAAGCCCAAGGGACGCGCGAAATGCGCGCCCTTTTTTTGTGCATAGATTACGGAAGCGATGCCCAAACGGACCGACATCTCCTCGATCCTGATCATCGGCGCCGGGCCGATCGTCATCGGCCAGGCCTGCGAATTCGATTATTCCGGCACGCAAGCCTGCAAGGCGCTCAAGGCCGAGGGCTATCGGATCATTCTGGTCAATTCCAATCCGGCGACCATCATGACCGATCCGGATTTGGCGGATGCGACCTACATCGAGCCGATCACGCCGGAGATTGTCACCAAGATCATCGAGAAAGAGCGGTACGTTGTTCCCGGTGGTTTCGCGCTCTTGCCGACCATGGGCGGACAGACTGCGCTCAACACCGCACTGTCGCTGCGGCGCATGGGCACGTTGGAGAAATTCGGCGTGCAAATGATCGGCGCCTCCGCCGAGGCCATTGACAAAGCCGAAGACCGTAAGCTGTTTCGCGAAGCGATGACCAAGATCGGGCTGGCGACGCCACGCTCGCACCAGATCAAGACCCTGATCCAGGCGCTTGAAGCGCTCGAGGACATCGGGCTGCCGGCCATCATCCGGCCGTCGTTCACGCTCGGCGGCACCGGCGGCGGCATCGCCTACAACAAGGCGGAGTTCATCGAGATTGTCGAGGGTGGCATCGACGCCTCGCCCACCAGCGAAGTGCTGATCGAGGAATCAGTGCTGGGCTGGAAAGAGTACGAGATGGAGGTGGTGCGCGATAAGCACGACAACTGCATCATCGTCTGCTCGATCGAGAACATCGATCCGATGGGCGTCCATACCGGAGACTCGATCACGGTGGCGCCGGCGCTGACGCTGACCGACAAGGAATATCAGATCATGCGCGATGCCTCGATCGCGGTTTTGCGCGAGATCGGCGTCGAGACCGGCGGCTCGAATGTGCAGTTCGCGGTCAATCCGGCCGACGGCCGCCTCGTCGTCATCGAAATGAATCCGCGGGTCTCGCGCTCGTCGGCGCTCGCTTCGAAGGCGACTGGATTCCCGATCGCCAAAGTCGCCGCCAAGCTTGCGGTCGGTTACACGCTCGACGAGATCGCCAACGATATCAACGGCGGCGCCACGCCGGCATCGTTCGAGCCGACCATCGATTATGTCGTCACCAAGGTGCCGCGCTTCGCCTTCGAGAAATTTCCCGGCGCCGAACCGGTGCTCACCACGTCGATGAAATCGGTTGGCGAGGCGATGGCAATCGGCCGCACCTTTGCGGAAAGCCTGCAGAAGGCTTTGCGCTCGCTCGAAACCGGGCTGACCGGTCTCGACGAGATCGCGCTCCCGGGTCTCGGCCAGGGTGACGACAAGAACGCCATTCGCGCCGCGCTTGGCACGCCGTCACCCGATGGTCTCCTCAAGGTGGCGCAGGCGATGCGGCTCGGTATGAGCGACGACGACATTCATACCGCCTGCCGGATCGATCCGTGGTTCTTGGCGCAAATCCGCGACATCATCGAAACCGAAGCTGAAATTCGCGCCAAAGGACTGCCGACGACGGCCCGCGCGCTGCGCCGGCTGAAATCCATGGGCTTCTCCGATGCGCGCCTCGGCCGGCTGACCGGCCTTGAGGCGGAGGAGACCGCCAAGCGCCGCCGCGCGCTTGGCGTGCGCCCGGTGTTCAAACGTGTCGACACCTGCGCCGCCGAATTCGCCTCGCCGACCGCATACATGTATTCGACCTACGAGGTGCCGTTCGCCGGCGTCGCCGCGGACGAGGCAAGGCCCTCGGACAAGAAGAAGGTCATCATTCTCGGCGGCGGCCCGAACCGCATCGGTCAAGGCATCGAATTCGATTATTGCTGTTGCCACGCCGCCTTCGCGCTCAAGGACGTCGGCTACGAGACCATCATGGTCAACTGCAATCCGGAGACGGTGTCGACCGATTACGACACCTCCGACCGGCTTTATTTCGAGCCGCTCACCGCCGAGGACGTGATCGAGATCATCGATACCGAGCGCAAGAACGGCGTTCTCCACGGCGTCATCGTGCAGTTCGGCGGGCAGACGCCGCTCAAGCTCGCCGAGCCGCTCGAACAGGCGCGGGTGCCGATCCTCGGCACGTCACCGGACGCGATCGACCTCGCCGAGGATCGCGATCGCTTCAAGCAGCTTCTCGAAAAGCTCAAGCTCCTGCAGCCGAAAAGCGGCATCGCGACCACCCCGAAAAAGGCGCGCGCGATTGCCGACGAGATCGGCTATCCGATCGTGATCCGCCCTTCTTACGTGCTCGGCGGCCGCGCCATGGAGATCGTGCACGACGGTCATCAGCTCGATCGCTATGTGGCGCGGCTTGCCGCCGACCTCGACCGGCCGTCGGAGCTCGCTGTATCGGAGAAGCGGCCGTTGCTGATCGACCGCTACCTTACCGACGCCGTCGAAGTCGATGTCGATTGCCTTGCCGACGGCAAGGACACCTACATCGCCGGCATCATGGAGCATATCGAGGAGGCCGGTATCCATTCCGGCGATTCCGCTTGCTCTCTGCCGCCGCACAATCTGTCGGCCGAGACGATCGGCGAGCTCGACCGGCAGACCCGCGCACTGGCGCTGGCGCTGAAAGTCGGCGGACTGATGAACGTGCAATACGCCATCAAGGACGGCGCCATCTATGTACTCGAAGTCAATCCGCGCGCTTCGCGCACGGTGCCGTTCGTGGCCAAAGTGACGGGCGTGCCGGCCGCCAAGATCGCGGCCCGCATCATGGCCGGCGAATCTTTGAAGAGCTTCGCCTTGCAGCCGCAGAGCTTCGACTTCGCCACCGCTCGCCACATCGGCGTGAAGGAAGCGGTGTTTCCGTTCGCCCGCTTCGGCGACAAGGTCGATACCGTGCTCGGACCGGAGATGAAGTCGACCGGCGAGGTGATGGGCATCGACCGCGACTACAATGTCGCCTTCGCCAAGAGCCAGCTCGGCGGTGGCACGCGGCTGCCGAAAAGCGGAACCGTCTTCGTGTCGGTCAAGGATGCCGACAAGGCACGCATTCTCGAAACCGTCCGTCTCCTGGCCGGGCTCGGTTTTCGGGTGCTGGCGACGTCGGGAACCCAGCGCTATCTGGCTGGAGAGGGCGTTGCGGCGGTCAAGATCAACAAATTCGCCGAAGGGCGTCCGCACATCGTCGACGCCATTAAAAATGGTGAAGTACAGCTGGTTTTCAACACCACTGAAGGAGCAACGGCGCTCGCCGACAGCCGTTCGCTGCGGCGGGCCGCCCTCTTGCATAAAGTGCCGTACTACACCACTCTCTCAGGGGCCGTCGCCGCAGCGCAGGGTATCAAGGCCTACCTCAGGGGTGACCTTGAGGTGTGTGCGCTGCAAAATTATTTTGCGGCCGCCTCTGATCCCCAAACGGACCAGCCAGCGCGACGGCACGTGTAGAGACAGGGTTTTAGCCGCGGGGCCGGACACGCTTCGGCCCGCGGCTTGAATTTTGTCTCTACGAGTATGGAGGTTTGAGACCGATGGACAAGATTCCGATGACCGCGGCAGGCTATGCTTCGCTTGTGTCCGAACTCAAGCATTGCCAGCAGGTCGAGCGGCCCCGCATCATCCAGCAGATTACCGACGCGCGCACCCACGGCGACCTTTCGGAAAACGCCGAGTATCACGCGGCGAAGGAATCGCAATCGCTCAACGAGGGCCGCATCGCCGAGCTCGAGGACAAGCTCGCGCGCGCCGAAATTATCGACGTATCGAAACTTTCCGGCGAAACGATCACGTTCGGTGCGACCGTGACGCTGATCGACGAGGACACCGAGAAGAAGGCAGTGTGGCAGATCGTCGGCGAGCCGGAGGCGGACGCCAAAAAGGGAAAGATTTCCATCACCTCTCCCCTTGCCCGCGCCCTTGTCGGCAAGAAAAAGGGGGTCCAGGTCGAGGTCGTGACGCCTGGCGGCGCCAAGGCCTACGAGATCGTCAAGGTCGAGTGGAAGTAGCGCCCGTTTAGTCGTCATGGTCGGCTTTGGCTGCGGTACGGGCAATAGCCCACCAATCGCGATACCAATCACAGCGGCTCTCCATCTTGTAACGCTTCTAAAATTCGCTTACGAATAGAGCGACACGTCCGATATGCGGACGAAGAAACCGCGCCCGTTGATGAGGCGCGGACTAACAAAAACAAAGCCATATTCGCACGAGCACCAAACGAAGGGGAGGTTCTCATGACGACGGTTGCCTTTACGATCAATGGCAAACCCGCGAGTGTTGACGCCGATGCGGACACGCCGCTTCTTTGGATCGTTCGCGAACATCTAAAACTCACCGGCACAAAATTCGGCTGCGGCGCCGGATTGTGCGGAGCCTGTACCGTCCATCTCGACGGCAAGGCGGTGCGCTCGTGCCAAACCCAGCTGTCGGCCGTCGCCAACAAAAAGGTGACGACCATCGAGGGTCTGTCGCCCGATTCCAGCCACCCGTTGCAGAAGGCCTGGATCGCCAATCAAGTCCCGCAATGCGGATATTGCCAGTCCGGCCAGATCATGCAGGCCGCGGAATTGCTGGCACAGAATCCGAAGCCGTCGCGCGACCAGATCGTCCAGCACATGGACGGCAACATCTGCCGCTGCGGCACTTACGCCCAGATCATCGAAGCCATTCAGAGCGTCGCGTAGGGAGGCCGTCATGTTGAACGATACCCACATCCAAGCGCTCTCACGCCGCTCCTTCCTGGTGACCACCGGCGCGTTCAGCGTCGCCGTCGCCTTCGGCTCGAGCCCCGACACCGCATCGGCCGCCGGCCCGTTCACCCCCAACGCCTGGGTCACGATCGGCGACGACAATATCGTCACCATCGTTGCGCCGATGGTGGAAATGGGTCAGGGCGTGCGCACGTCGCTGCCGCTTATTCTCGCCGAGGATCTCGACGCCGACTGGAGCAAGGTCCGCGTTTCGGAAACGCCCGACGACGCCCAGACTTACGGCAACCCGATCTTCAACATGCAGTTGACGACGGTCGGGAGCTTCTCCGTCACCGGTTATTACGAGAAGCTGCGGCTGACCGGCGCGCAGACGCGAAAGATCCTCATCGCCAACGCGGCGGCGGCTTGGAAGGTGCCGGCGGACGAGCTCACCACCGAGCCGGGAATGGTCGTCCACGCCAAGTCGAACCGTAAGATCAGCTACGGCGACATCGCCAAAACCGCGACCGTGCCGAACCCGCTGCCGGAAGTGACGAAGGCGGACCTCAAGCCGTCCTCGCAATTCCGCCTCATCGGCAAGGATACCGGACGCATCGACGTGCCCTCGAAGGTCAACGGCACGGCGCAATACGGCATCGATACGCAGCTACCCGGCATGCTGTACGCGACGGTCCTCTTCCCGCACGTGCAGTATGAAAGCGCCGAGCAGATCGATGACACGGCAGCCAAGGCCGTCAAGGGCGTCGTCAAGATCGTTCAGCTTCCTTCCGGCGTCGGCGTGATCGCGGAAACGATCGACGCCGCGATGAAAGCCAAAGGCCTGCTCAAGGTCACATGGACCAAGAAGACACCGGCGCAGACCTACGACGACGACCGCGTGTTGCAGGACTATCGCGCGATCGCGGCCGACTGGAACCAGCCGGGCGTCGACATGGTGAAGATTGGTGATGCCGACGCGGCGGTTAAGGGCGCCGCTAAGGTCATCACCGCCGATTACTTCTCCGATCACGTCTCGCATATGTGCATGGAGCCGTTGAACGTCACGGTGAAGGTCGACAACGGCACGATCGACATCTGGTCCGGCAACCAGTCGCCGGGTACGATGAAGATCCTCGGCATGGTTGTCGGCAAGACCACGCCGGACAAAGTCCACGTGCACACCCAGCTCCTCGGCGGCGGCTTCGGCCGGCGCTCGGACGGCGACGACACGATCATGGCTTTGATCCTCGCCCTCAACGTGCCGGGCAAGCCGGTGAAGATGATCTGGAACCGCGAGGATGACATCCGCAACGACAAGCTGCGGCCGTTGACCGCGCAGCGGCTCGAGATCGGCCTCGATGCCGACGACAACATCGTCGGCTGGCGTCAGCGCATCGTCAACGAGTCCTATCTCGCGCGCATCCTGCCGCCCGACCTGTGGGCCAAGATCAAGCAGGACGTCGTTTCCGGCGGCGGCGGCGAAATGAGCTACGGAGTGGCTAACCACCGCGTGGAATGGGTGCGCTCCGCGCGCGGCGTCGACGTCGGTGCCTGGCGCGGCATCGCGGCGGGCTACACCAAATTCGCCATCGAGACGATGATGGACGAGCTCGCCGCGCTCAAAAAGATGGATCCGCTCGACTACCGCCTGGCGATGCTCAAAGACGAACCACGCGCCGCCAACGTGCTTCGGCGCGCGGCGGAAATGGCGAACTACAAGACCAAGCGGAACGGCCGGGCGGTCGGCATCGCCTACTCGGATGCGCTGCGCAGCCATACCGCGGTGGCGGCCGAAGTCTCCGTCGATACCAAGAGCGGGGAGATCAAGGTCCACCATCTGTGGGCCGCAGTCGATGCGGGCACAGCGGTGCAGCCGAAGAACATCGTCGCCCAGATCACGAGCGCTATGACGTTTGGCCTCGGCGCTGCGCTAAAAGAGCAGATTGCCATCAAGGGCGGCGTGATCCAGGCCACGAACTTCGACTCCTATCCGGTGTTGCGCATGTCCGACATCCCGCCGATGGACGTGGCGGTGATCTCCACCAACGACCCGCCGACAGGGATCGGCGAGGCCGGCGTTCCCGCCGTAGCGCCGGCGATCGCCAACGCGGTCGCGCAGCTCACCGGCAAGCGTCTGCGCCACTTGCCGATGACGCCTGACCGGGTGAAACAGTCGCTCGGCTGAGCCTTGGATACCCAATCCCGCCGCGGGGCTTCTGGCCTTGCGGCGGGATTTTTCTGGCAATCGCGGCCGGCGCTACTGGCCGATAAAACGGTAAGCGAGCGGCGGCGCGGCAAAGCCCGGTCTGCGCACTATCCACAGCGCAGGGTGGGGGCATTGCGTCTCTTGCATAGCTCCCAGGAATCCCTAGATTTAAAAACCGAGGCGGCAAGCAGCCGGATTCGGGCATTTTTCGGCTCGGCCGCGGCCAAAATCGATCGAAGTCCAGACCTTCGAATTTACGGGGCTTCCCGGCAGGCCATTCTTTGCCTTGGCACCTGCCTCAACAGACGGATGAGCCGGTGAGCAAGACCACCCGCGCCAAAGTCGTCATCATCGGGTCCGGCCCTGCGGGCTATACGGCGGCAATCTACGCCGCCCGGGCCATGCTCGACCCCATCCTGATCCAGGGCGTGCAGCCTGGCGGACAACTCACCATCACCACCGACGTCGAGAACTATCCGGGATTCGCCGATGTCATTCAGGGCCCTTGGCTCATGGAGCAGATGCAGAAACAGGCGGCCCATGTCGGCACCCAAATCGTCACCGACCATGTGAACAAAGCCGATCTCGCGCGGCGCCCGTTTCGGCTCGAATGCGATTCCGGCGATATCTATTTCGCCGATACCCTGATCCTGGCGACGGGCGCCCAGGCGCGCTGGCTGGATTTGCCCTCGGAGCAGAAATTCCGCGGTTACGGCGTGTCCGCCTGCGCGACCTGCGACGGCTTCTTCTATCGCGGCAAGGAAGTGCTGGTGATCGGCGGCGGCAACACCGCGGTCGAGGAAGCGCTGTTCCTGACCAACTTCGCCAGCAAGGTCACAGTCGTGCACCGGCGTGACAGCTTCCGCGCCGAACGCATCCTGCAGGAGCGGCTGTACCAGAATCCGAAAATCTCGGTGCTCTGGCATACCGTGCTGCAGGACGTGGTCGGCGATGAGAACCCGTTCAAGGTGAGGGCGGCGGTGCTGCGCAACGTGAAGACCAACGAAACGACCGAACGGCCGATCGACGGCATCTTCATCGCCATCGGCCACTCGCCGGCCTCCGAACTCGTGGCCGGCCAGGTGGAGATGAAGCACTCCGGCTACATCAAGACCGCGTCGCACTCCACCGCAACCTCGGTGCCGGGCGTGTTCGCTGCGGGCGACGTCGCCGACGACATCTATCGCCAAGCCGTCACCGCCGCGGGCCTCGGCTGCATGGCGGCGCTCGAAGCCGAGAAATTCCTCGCCGCGCACGGCGAGGCCGAACCGCGCGTCGCGGCGGAGTGATTTTACCCCTTCCGGATGCAGGGAGGGGCAGAAAGTACAAAGATGGATTGGGACAAGCTTAAGGTCTTTCACGCCGCCGCCGAAGCCGGCAGTTTCACCCATGCGGGTGAAAACCTCGGGCTCTCGCAATCGGCGGTCTCGCGCCAGGTGAGTGCGCTGGAGCAGGAGCTCGCGGTTTCGCTATTTCATCGCCACGCACGCGGACTGATCCTCACCGAGCAGGGCGATTTGCTGTTTCGCACGGCGCACGACGTGTTTATGAAACTCGAAGCCGCGCGCGCGAAATTGACCGACAGCCGCGAGCGGCCCAACGGCGACCTGCGGGTGACGACGACGCCGGGCCTCGGCGTGCATTGGCTGACGCCGCGGCTCGGCGAGTTCATCGATTTATACCCGGAAGTGCACATCACGCTCCTGACCACCGAGGAGGAACTCGACCTCGCCATGCGCGAGGCCGATGTCGCCATCCGTTTGCGCCAGCCGACGCAGCCGGACCTGATCCAGCGCAAGCTGTTTTCGGTCCATTTCCACGTCTACGCCTCGCCCGAATATCTCAAGCGCTTAGGCACGCCGCGCACGTTCGACGATCTCGACAATCATCGCATCCTGATGCTCGGCGGCAACGTGCCGACCTACCTGCAACGCTCGCTGCTGCTGACCGAGTTGGCGCGCGACGGCAAGGGGCCGCGTACGCCGCACCTCGTCGTCAATAACATTCTCGGCATTCTGCGTGCCTGCCAGCGCGGCATCGGTATCGCGATGCTGCCGGATTATCTGGTCGAAGGAGATGGCGGCCTCGTGCAGCTTTTTTCCGACAGCGATCCGATCGCGCTCGACGCGTACTTCGTCTATCCGGAAGAACTCAAGACCGTCGCGCGCGTCCAGGCGTTTCGCGATTTTCTTGTCGCCAACGCGCAGCGCTGGAATTTCTAGCTCCGACATCGTCGCTTCGCTCCTCGCAATGACGTCAAACCAAGCCTGCAACGGTCACGCAAAATTCTCGTGACGACGTTGCCGGTATTGCATGGCTGGCATGCCCGTCGCCGTGTTGTGCAGTGCACATGCGCTTTGCATAGTGTTCTCCTGCTGCGGACACGCGGTTGCCAACGATCCTCCCAGATCGGCGGCCGCTGTCAGGCAGTCTTCCCCTCTAGTGGTCCGACTCTTTCACTTGCTACCCGCTTTGCGGCGCGGTGAGCCTGCGTTTAGGGTAGCGGCACGATGTCATTCGGGAATCCTCTGAATGCGCCGCACCACTAGGAAGGTGATCGCCGGCGCCCCCACGCTGGCGAACTCAGACCGGGCCCGCAAGGGCCCGGTTTTTTCGTGCGCGGGATAGCGCTGTCCGTGACATGCAGGCATCTTATGAATATCGATGGCCCGATGACCC
>JBEKSB010000155.1:0-13502 GCA_049517455.1 Xanthobacteraceae bacterium | reverse complement strand
GATTCTTTGCCTCGCGCTCGAATTCGTCACGGATTTTAGCCGGCCATCGCTCCGTACTTGTGCTGTTGGTCGGCTTATCAGCCATTGTCAGAGCCATCCATCCTCTCCGATTGTTTCGTTGCATCTACCTTGAGCCGATGAAGATATTATTTTTAGTAATAATGCCCCAAAGGGGCCTGCGGTTGCCATCGGTCGAGCCGGCATGGCTGGCCGGTTGCCAATGCAGAAGCAATTTTGAGATAGATCAAAGACAAAAGGCGCGATTTCAATGCCGAATGCGCGGGACGGGCTCTTATCATCGGCGGGTCTCTGTCCGGATTGTTTGCCGCATTGCTGCTGCGGCATCGTGGCTGGAATGTCGACATATACGAACGGGTCGAGAGCGAGCTTGCCGGCCGGGGCGCGGGGATCGTCACTCATCGGCCTTTATGGGATGCGCTCGATGAGATCGGCATCGAGTGGCGCGATAACCTTGGCGTCGAGGTCTCGACACGGCGCATGTTCGGACTCGACGGCACGCTCTTGCTCGAATTCGAATGCCCTCAGACGATGACCGCCTGGGATCGCATGTATGATTTGCTGCGCTCTGTCTTTCCATCCAAGCATTATCAGCGTGGGAAGGAACTAATCCGGATCGAGCAAAGCGCCGACGCGGTGAGCGCGATTTTCGCCGACGGTACGCGTGCGTCAGGTGACGTTTTGATCGGCTGCGACGGATTGCGCTCCACCGTGCGGGCACTGGTCTTGCCCGATGTACATCCAATCTATGCAGGCTACGTGGCGTGGAGGGGGCTCGTTCCGGAAAGCGCTCTTACGCCGGAATTACACGATCAGTTGTTCATGCACTTGGCATTTTGCCTGCCACGTGGCGAGCAAATGCTAGGCTATCCTGTCGCAGGTTCGCACAATAATCTCCGTTCAGGTCATCGCCGATACAATCTCGTCTGGTACCGTCCGGCCGATGAGCGTACTGCGCTGCAGCGGCTTCTTACCGACGATCGTGGCCTGACGCATCAGATATCCATTCCGCCGCCTGCGGTGTCGCGTGCGGTTATTGATGAAATGCGCGAGGCGGCCGAACGTGTGCTTGCTCCGCAGTTCCGCGATTGCTGGCGCATTGCCGATCAACCGTTTCTGCAGGCCATCTATGACGTGCAGTCGCCGCGCTTGGCCTTTAAGCGCGTAACGATTATCGGTGACGCGTCCTATGTGGCGCGCCCACACTGCGGTGCCGGCGTCACGAAAGCCGCCGACGATGCGATGATGCTGGTCAAAGCTCTCTCGACGAAGCCAAGTATCGAAGAGGCTTTGCACTATTACGAAGCGATGCGAGTTCCCTTCGGTTGTCGTGTAGTTGCGCATGCCCGTCGACTTGGATCCTATCTCCAGGCGCAGCTAAAGACGGCCGAAGAACGACAAGCCGCCGAGCTGCATTTCTCCCCGGAGGCGGTTCTACGCGAAACCGCAACCCTCGATTTCCTGACCGAAACGTCCTAAGCCGGCGCAAATCCTCGCGGTCTGATTTTCTTTAGGTAGCAATTGATCCAGATCAAATCCGGCGTCGGACTGGATTGCAAAAAATGGGCTGGGTCCCGCCCAAATCGATGTTGGACGGCGTTGATAGGCCAAAGCGGAATTAGCGCGGAGATTGCCGTTCAGCAGTTGCTCGTTTGTTGTTGTTCCCGGGCAAGCTCTCACTCGTTGTGCGAGGAGGCACTCATGAAGATCGAGCAAATCCATCACGTCGCCTACCGCTGCAAGAACGCCAAGGAAACGGTCGAGTTTTATCAAAAGGTCATGCACATGGACTTTCTGATGGCGATGGCGGAGGATTGTGCGCCGTCAACCAAAGCTCCGGACCAATACATGCACGTGTTCCTCGACGCGGGCAACGGCAACATTCTGGCGTTCTTCGAACTACCCAATTCACCGCCGATGGGACGCGATCCCAACACGCCGGAATGGGTACAGCACATCGCATTTCGGGTGAAAGACTTGGCGTCCTTGCGGGAGGCCAAGGAACACGCCGAGAGCTACGGCCTTGAGGTGGTCGGCTCGACCGACCATGGTGTGTTTCAATCTATTTATTTCTTCGACCCGAGCGGTAACAGACTCGAACTCACCGCGGTTACCGCGACACCGGAACAGGCGAAAGAGCTCAGGCGGGTCGCACCGGCAATGCTTAAGGAATGGGACCGCACCAAGCGACCTCCTCGCCAGGCAGCCTGGGTGCACGAGAAGGAATTTGCTTAGAGAGAGAGCGGTATTGAAACTGAGTGCTGCTGCTATCGACTGATGGGCGCAACTCAGCCGCTCTAGAGGTCTGCTTCGGGGTCAAAAGCCATAAGCATCGACGTGCGAATATCTTTTTCGCTTCGCCCTCGATAGGCGACCGCCGATACCCACGACGCGTTACCGGAAACCGGACACGGCTGTCGGAGTTGAGGGCGTCTAATGAACCTGACGCTCCTGGCCGACCCAGAACGGCTTGCGTAGCTCGCGTTTGAGGATCTTGCCCGTCGGCGTGCGCGGCAGCGCATCCACGAAATCGATCGAGCGCGGCACCTTGTAGCCGGCGATACGTTCGCGGGCGAAAATAATCAATTCTTCGGGCGTAACCTCGGCGCCCGGCCTTCTGACCACCATCGCCTTCACGCTCTCGCCCCATTTCTCGTCCGGGACGCCGATCACTGCCACGTCAGCGACCGCGGGGTGGCCGAACAGCGCGTTTTCGACCTCGGCTGGATAAATATTTTCGCCGCCCGAGATGATCATGTCTTTCACGCGGTCGTAGATGTAGATGTAACCGTCCTTGTCGAGATAACCGGCATCACCGGTATAGAACCAGTCGCCCCGGATCGCTCGGCGCGTCGCCTCGGGCTGGTTCCAGTAGCCAAGCATATTTTGCGGCGACCGTGTGATGATCTCGCCGACCTCGCCGGTGGCGACATCTTTGCCGGAGCCATCGACCACGCGGATTTCGATCCCGGTCATCGCCTTCCCGCACGACTTGAGCCGCTCAACGTTCCGCTCGTCGTGATCCTCAGGCGGCAGATAAGTGATGGCGCCCGTCGTCTCGGTCAATCCGTAGACCTGTGCCAGGCCGCAACCGAAAACTTTAAGCGCGTTGCGTACAAGATCGACCGGTGCCGGTGATGCTCCGTAAGCGATCAGTTCGAGCGACGAAAAATCCGTCGCCTGGCACTGCGGCACCTGCATCAGGAACAGCAAAAGCGCCGGGACCATGAAGGCCTTGGTGATGTGATATTCGGGGATCAAGCGCAAAATGGCGGCCGGATCTGGGTCCCGCATCAATACGGTCGGAATGCCGCGATAAAAGCCGATCAACGCCCAGCCGCTGCCGCCGATATGAAACAACGGCATGCAGACGAGATTGACGTCGTTATCGTGCCAATCGCCGAATTGGTTCAACGCGCCTGGCAGCAACGTCAACAAATTGGCGTGGCTAAGCTGCGCGCCCTTCGGATGGCCGGTTGTGCCGCTGGTGTACATCTGGATGGCGCAGTGTTCGCGTGCGATGGACCGTCGAGCGCGATGATCCGTCGAACCGATTTCAACTCCTGCGCCACCTTGTCGACGACGGGATAGAAATCGGCGCCGACGAACAGCAATTCCGCGCCGGCATCCTCGACGACGTAAGCCACCTCGGGCGGCGCCAGCCGGAAATTCACCGGCACCAGAACCACATCGGCCTTGGCCGCGCCGAACCAAAGATCGAAGAAAGCGGGCGAGTTCTTCGACAAATATGCGACGCGAACCTGCGGCCGCATGCCTTCGGCGATCAAGCCGTTTGCGACTTGATTGGCGCGGCGATCAAGTTCGCCGAAGGTGGTACGCTGCCCCTCAAAATGGATGGCGACCCGATCCGGACGGATCCTGGCGTGGTGGCGGGTGACATCACCCACTGTAACGATGTCCGCAAGGCTCTCGACCTCGAGCATGATAACCCCTCCCCAAATGGGCCTTCACATTTTTGCCGCGACGCTTTCCGCGTCGGTCATTCTTGCAGTCATTCTTGCACGAATGGTAGGCAGTTTCTGAACCGACTGGAAGCCCAGATGCGGGCATGGGCCGCGACGAAGGCTGCGGCGCGCCAGCAACGATTCCCGCTGTCTGCAGTCACTTTTTGTCGATGCGCGTGGCCGTCAGCTGAGCTTCGGTCATCGAATCGAGCACGATCCGGACATCGACATCGGGCCTGAGCTTCGCAAACACCGGCACCGCAACGTGCGGAATCAGGAGCCAGGCCGGCGGCGTCAGGGCGGCCATGCCCTCTAGATCAAGGCATTTCGGCGGCGCATGCAGATAGAAGAATACGTTGGTATCGAGCCCCAAGCAGTAAGCCGGCGCCGGCGCTGCCGCGATCGCTCGATCGATTGCCTGGCCGGCGATGCGCGTTTCGCCGAAGCGAGTGCTGAGCAATGGCATGACTAATGTAACTAAGGCGACCTGATAAACGATGAGGATACTGAGCGCCGTGCTCCCTACACGCCGGACCATTGCATACTGGGACTTCTCCAGCGCGTCCCAGGCGATGCCGGCGAGCACCGCAACCGACGGCGCGATCGGCATGGCATAGCGGGTATTCACGCCAGGCCAACAGAAGAGGATCGCCGTGCAAATGCCGGAATAAAGCACCAGCGGAGCGACAATGGCCGGACCGTTGAAAGGCTTGCCCTGCCTCCGCCAGGGCCAGGGAATAAATGGCAATATGAGGGTCGCCGGCATCAGTTCCAGGTACAGGCTGCCGACGTCGTGCGTGTTTTTAGCGAGGTAATCGATGAAGTTCGGCCGCGTGCTTAGCCTGGCATAGGCGAGCCACCTCGCTTCGTCGCCGGGTTGATAAACGGCGGCGCCCCAGGCGACGGTCGCCGCCGCGGGCAGCATCATGCACAGGACGAACCCAGGCAGATCCCGCCACCTGCGCTTGATGATGAGATAAGCCGCCACGCCCAAGGCAAAAAATCCGGCCGGCTGCGGGCCCTTCGCCATGGAGAGTAGCGCAAGAAGAAGTCCGCAGCCGATCCATCGCCAGGTCGTCACGCGGCCCGAAGCTACGCCATCCCACCATAACAGGAACGCGGCGAACGAGAGCAGCGTTATGACAGTGTCCGGTTCGGCGATGGTCAATTTTTGCAGCAACAGTGGACAGAAAACGAACGACAAGGCTGCAAACAGCGAGACGTTCAGGCTCGCATAGCGGCGCGTCACCGATTGAACCAGCAGGGCCGTGATCAGGATCGAGACCATCGCCGGGAGCCGCGCCGACCATTCATTCACCCCGCCGGTGAGGTTAGCGAAGCCGGCGATCAGCCAGCCCAGTAACGAAGGCTTCTCGTGCCACGGAACCCCATAGACGATTGGCTGGAGAAAGTGTCCGTGCGCCAAAACATCCCGGGCAATTTCGGCGTTGGTCCCCTCTTCGTAGATAAAGGATCGCACCGTCAGGTTGGGCAGCACCGCGCATGCCCATAACAGAACGACCAGAAACGGTACGGCGCCGCGTCGGCGAAGATATGGCTCCAATTGTTCGATTACTTTGTCGACCGATCGCTCGATCCTCCGGTAAGCAGAACCCATCGCCATTCTTCACTCTCCGGTTGCGATAGGCATATCGTTTGCGTCCGCGGCCACGACAGCATCGATCGTGCCGAAAAAGCGCGGACGGCGCGGAATCCGCGCTTCTCGCGGCGGTTCCGGAGAACCCAAATATGCGAGCCCCACCCGGCCGTCGTCTCGCGCTCGCATCACGACCATCATGCTTGTAGTGATTGAGGCCAATGGGCTAATGCTTGGCTCCAAAGCCAAATACATGACGTCAAATCGTTTCGCGATTCGGACGGAGAAAAAAATGCGTATCGTTTGCATCGGCGGCGGTCCTGCGGGGCTTTATTTCGGGCTGCTGATGAAGAAGGAAAATCCGGCGCACCACGTCACGGTGATCGAGCGCAATAAGCCCTACGACACGTTCGGCTGGGGCGTCGTGTTTTCCGATGCCACGATGGAGAATATGCGCGCGTGGGACTCCGAGACCGCGCAGGAAATCGAGAGCGCTTTCAATCATTGGGACGACATCGAGGTTTTGATCAAGGGCAAGCGGATGCGCACCACCGGCCATGGCTTCGTCGGTATCGGGCGCAAGAGGCTTCTCAACATCCTGCAGGCGCGTTGCGAGGCGCTCGGCGTCGAGCTGGTCTTCAACCGGGAGGTCGATTCCGACCTCGAATTTCCCGACGCCGACCTGGTCATAGCCTCGGACGGAATCAATTCCAAAATTCGCAACCGGTATCAGCAGGCTTTCAGGCCCGATCTGGTTGTCCGGCCGAACCGCTTTATCTGGCTCGGCACGAACAAACGCTACGACGCATTCACGTTCGATTTCCGCCGCACCGAGCACGGCTGGTTCCAGGCCCACATCTATAAATTCGACGAAGACACCTCGACCTTCATCATCGAGACGACGGAAGACATCTTCCAGGCGCACGGCCTCGACAAAGCCGACGAAACGCGTTCGATCGCCTTTTGCGAGGAGCTGTTCAGCGAAGTCCTCGACGGCGCGAACCTCATGAGCAACGCTCGGCATCTGCGCGGCTCGGCCTGGCTCAATTTCAACCGACTGATCTGCGGCAAGTGGAGCCATTTTAACGGGCAGAGCCACGTTGTGCTCATGGGAGACGCGGCTCATACCGCGCATTTCGCTATCGGATCGGGAACCAAGCTTGCGCTCGAGGACGCCATCGAACTGACCCAGCAGTTCAGAAAACTCGGCGCCACGCCGGATAAGATCCCCGACATACTCGCCGCCTACGAAGAGGTGCGCGCCGTCGATGTCGCCCGCATCCAGAACGCCGCCCGCAACGCGATGGAGTGGTTCGAGGTGGTCGGCAGCCGCTATGCCGATACGCTCGAGCCCGAGCAGTTCATGTACTCGCTGCTGACCCGCTCGCAGCGCATCAGCCACGAGAACCTGCGCGTTCGCGACAAGGTATGGCTGGAAGGCTACGAACGGTGGTTCGCGGCGCGCAGCGGCATCAATGTCGATCCCGACGGCCCCCCGGTGCCACCGATGTTCACGCCCTACCGCGTGCGCGGGCTGACGTTGCAGAACCGCATCGTCATGTCGCCCATGGCGATGTATTCGGCCAATGACGGCCTGCCCAACGACTTTCATCTCGTCCATTTCGGCAGCCGTGCTCTCGGCGGCGCCGGCCTGCTGTTCAGCGAGATGACCTGCGTCTCGCCGGACGCGCGCATCACCCCCGGCTGCCTCGGCCTCTGGAACGACGAGCAGGCGGCGGCGTGGAAGCGCATCGTCGATTTCGTCCACACGACGACGTCTGCAAAATTCGGCCTTCAGCTCGGCCACGCCGGCCGCAAGGGTTCGACGCGAGTGGCTTGGGAGGGCATCGACCAGCCGCTGGAGGCGGGCAACTGGCCGCTGATTTCCGCCTCGGCGTTGCCTTATATGGCGAACGGCCAGGTGCCGCACGCCATGACGCGCGCCGACATGGAGCGGGTGAAGGCGGACTTCGTCGCGGCCACGAAGCGCGGCATCGAGGTCGGCTTCGACATCATCGAACTCCACTGTGCCCACGGCTATCTGCTGTCGTGCTTTCTTTCGCCGCTGACGAACCGTCGCACCGACGAATATGGCGGCTCGCACGAGAACAATGCCCGCTATCCGCTTGAGGTTTTCCGTGCCATCCGCGACGTCTGGCCGCAAGAAAAGCCGATGTCGGTCCGCCTTTCGTGTCACGATTGGACCGAGGGCGGCAATACGCCCGCCGATGCCGCGATCTACGCAAAAATGTTCAAGGAGGCCGGTGCCGATCTCGTCGACTGCTCCTCCGGGCAGGTGTCGAAGGAGGAGAAACCGGTCTATGGGCGGCTCTTCCAGACGCCGTTCTCTGACCAGCTCCGCAATGAGGTCGGCATCGCGACGGTGGCCGTCGGCGCGATCTCGGAAGCGGATCATGCCAACTCGATCATCGCTGCCGGCCGCGCCGATCTCTGCGCTCTCGCCCGCCCGCATCTCGCCGATACCGCCTGGACCTTGCACGAGGCGGCTAAGATCGGCGTGAAATCGATCGCCTGGCCCAAGCAATATCTCTCCGGCAAAGCACAATACGAGACCAACCTCGCCCGCGCGGCTGCCGGTCCGCAGCCGAGCTGAGGGAGAAAATAACGGTCGTGGCGGATCATTCGCTTGGCAATCAGCACGTGCTTGTCACGGGCGCCGGAACCGGCATCGGCGCGGCGATCGCGGTCGCGTGTGCCAAGGCTGGCGCGCGGGTAAGCCTCACTGGCCGCCGCCTCGATCCACTGGCCGCGTTGCAAACGTCGCTCGGCGAGGCTCGCACCCATGTGGTCGCCGATTTCGACGTGACCGACGAGGACAAGGTTCGCGCCGGTGTTAAGTCGGCGCGCGGCGCATTCGGTCCGATCGATGTCGTTGTCAACAATGCCGGCGAGGCGCCGAGCGCGCCGTTTGCGAAAACCGATTTGGCGACCTGGAACAAGGTGCTCGCCGTGAATCTCACCGGTACGTTCCTGGTGACCAGAGAGGTCGTACCCGACATGATCGCCAAACGCGCCGGGCGGGTGATCAATATCGCTTCGACCGCGGGACTGACCGGCTACGCCTATGTTTCGGCCTACGTGGCCGCAAAGCATGCCGTTATCGGGTTAACGCGCAGCCTGGCACTGGAATTCGCCCGCTCCGGCATCACCGTCAACGCGGTCTGTCCGGGATACACTGAGACACCTATGTTCGAGCGCGCAGTCGACAACATCGTTGCCAAAACCAAGCGTAGCCGTGACGATGCTCGCGCGACGCTTGCGACATCGAATCCGCAAGGTCGTTTGGTGACGCCGGATGAAGTCGCGCAGGCCGTCCTCTGGCTCGCCTCGGCCGGGGCGCATTCCATCACCGGGCAAGCCATTGTGGTGGCCGGTGGCGAAGTCATGGCCGGCTGACCCAAGGGCCGAGGCTACTTGAAGCCTATAAATTTGAACCTTAAAATGATTCCCCGCCAGCGTTACGGGTGGGCGCGCAAATGCTACCCAGCTGACACGAGAGGCACCCCGTGCAGGAAACGACAAGCGTCCCGCTGGATGCGGAAACCAAGGTCACCGAACGACCAGGCGACCATGAAAGCGAATTGCGGCTCTGGCTGCGGCTCTTGACTTGCACGACCTTGATCGAAGGCGAGGTGCGCCGCCGGCTGCGCCAGGAATTCGACGTGACCTTGCCGAGATTCGACCTTATGGCGCAACTCGATAAGGCGCCCGGCGGCATGACGCTCGGCGAGCTGTCAAAGCGCATGATGGTCTCGAACGGCAACGTTACCGGGCTCTCCGAGCGGCTAGTGGCGCTGGGGCTCTTGGATCGGCGCCAGTCGCGAAGCGATCGCAGAGCGCAGCTCGTGAGTCTCACGCCGGAGGGCCGGCGCGTGTTCCGCGCCATGGCGCGCGCCCACGAAGGCTGGATCGCCGAGATATTCGCGCAGCTTTCGCCCACCGACATCGATGTGCTGATGCGGCTTCTGGCCAGGACGAAAGCGTCGGCGCGCGACGCGATTTCAGAAGAGCCGCCGCGATGACCAGCGCCAATCCGGTGACCTTGCCGCTTTCGGGCTACGCCGCGCAGCATGTGCATCTTGCGGTCGCCGGCGCTATCGTGACGATCACGCTCAACCGGCCCGAACGCAAAAATCCGCTGACGTTCGAGAGCTACGCCGAGCTTGCGAATATCTTTCGCGCCGCCGCGCGCGACAAAAGCATCAAGGCGATCGCGGTCACCGGCGCGGGCGGGAATTTCTGCTCGGGCGGGGATGTTTTCGAGATCATCAAGCCGCTCACCGAGATGGACACGACCGGGCTCCTCGATTTCACGGGGATGACCGGCGAACTCGTCAAGGCGTTCGCCGACAAGCGCAAGCCGGTGTTCGAGGGCAACTGAACGCGCTTGTTGGGCTTGCCAATTAGGAGCGCAAGGAAGACGCACCATGATCCGGTCGGCACATATCGATACGTTCGCGCGCGATCATCTGCCGCAACCCGAGCAATTGCCGGAATTTTTGTTCAAGCTGCCGGAGCTGCATTACGCTGATCGCCTGAACTGCGTGACCGCATTCGTCGATGATTGGGTCGCCGCCGGCCACGGCAGCCGCGATTGCCTCATTTCGCCGACAGAACGTTGGTCCTATGCCGATCTCGCGGAGCGTGTGAATCGCATCGCCAATGTGCTGACCCGCGATCTCGCGATGGTGCCCGGTAACCGTGTGCTGTTGCGCGGACCCAACAGCCCGACGATGGTGGCGGCGTATTTTGCGGTCATCAAAGCGGGCGGCATCGTGGTTGCGACCATGCCGCTGCTGCGCGCCAAGGAGATCGCCTTTCCGCTCACGAAAGCCGAAATTCGGCTTGCGCTTTGCGACGTGCGGCTCGCCGACGAAATGGAGAAGACCAAGCCGCTCGCGCCCGCGCTGCGCCGGATCGTCTATTGGGGACCCAGCGCCGCGGATAGTCTCGAAGCGCTGATGATGAAGCCAGGCTATGAACATTTCGACGCTTGCGATACGGCGAGCGACGACGTGTGCCTGATCGCGTTTACGTCGGGCACAACCGGCGTGCCAAAGGGCACTATGCATTTCCACCGCGACATGCTGGCGATTTGCGACTCCTTCGGTAAATACGTGCTCCGCGCCAATCATGATGATCGTTTCATCGGCTCGCCGCCGATCGCGTTTACCTTCGGGCTCGGCGGCCTTGTGCTGTTCCCGCTTCGAGTCGGCGCGGCTACGGTCCTGTTAGAGAAAGCGGGTCCAGACGAACTCCTGCCCGCATTCGGAAAGCTTAAGGCCACGATCTGCTTTACCGCCCCGACCGCCTTTCGCAACATGCTCGGCAAAGTCGCGGACCACGATCTTTCGTCGCTGCGAAAATGCGTCTCCGCCGGGGAAACCTTGCCCGGGGCCACGTTCGAGGCTTGGCTGGGCGCGACCGGTATCCGCATCATCGACGGTCTCGGCTCGACCGAAATGCTCCACATCTTCATCGGGTCGCGCGAGGAGGAGATGCTCGCTGGCGCGACCGGAAAGCCAGTTCCGGGATACGAAGCGTGTGTTGTCGATGAGGCTGGCGGGGAGCTACCAGAGGGAACGCCAGGACGTCTTGCGGTGAGAGGCCCGACCGGCTGCCGCTATCTCGGCGACAAGCGTCAGGCCGAGTACGTGCAACATGGCTGGAACATTACCGGCGACACCTATATCAAGGATGCCAATGGCTATTTCAGGTATCAGGCACGCTCCGACGACATGATCATATCGTCGGGCTACAACATTGCGGGGCCGGAAGTCGAGACGGTCTTGCTGACGCATCCGGCGGTCGCCGAGTGCGGCGTCGTCGGCCAGCCCGATGACGAGCGGGGCCAGATCGTCAAGGCTTACGTGGTCCTCAATCAAGGTTTTGCCGCCGACGCCGCCCTGACCCGTACGCTGCAGGAGTATGTCAAATCGGCGGTTGCGCCTTTCAAATATCCGCGCGCGGTGGAATATGTGACGAGCTTGCCGCGCACCGAGACCGGCAAATTGCAGCGCTTCGAATTGCGGCGCAAAGCGGCAGAATCGGCCGCGAGCAAGCTCGCATCCTAGGGAGATTGAATTGCCCGACAGTCCAACCGAGACCCTTCCGCCGCGCACGAGGTCGAACATCGTGCTGCAGCCTTCCGGTTGGCCGCGGCCCAAAGGCTACGCCAACGGCATCAAAGCTCGCGGCGACCTTCTTTTCATCGGCGGAATGGTCGGCTGGGATGCGCGCGGGCGTTTTCCGGCGGATTTCGTCGGACAGACACGTCAGCTTTTTTCCAACATCATTGCTATCCTGACCGAGGGCGGCGCATCCGCGCGCCACATCGTGCGCATGACCTGGTACGTCCGCGACATGGACGAATATTTGAAATCGAGATCTGCGCTTGGCGATGTGTGGCGGGAGGTCATGGGCGACCACTATCCGGCGATGGCGCTGGTCGCCGTCACACGCCTCGTCGAGCCCGAAGCGCGTCTGGAGATCGAGACGACCGCGGTGGTGCCGGAAGCCTAGCGCGGGACACTTTACGCACACCCAATAATCGCAAGCACTACGAGGAGCCAGTCGTGGTCAACGATCAGGCAGGTGTAGACTCGCAACATTACGGACCTTATCTTCCTCCTGGTCCGAATTTGATAACTTGCGTCAACGTTTTTTTAGGTCAAAAGTACATTTCTTGAATTCGTAGGTTGCGCAATCCTTCTTTGATCACTCAAATTACGCGCGCGTATTCCATCGTCGGAAGTCGGTAATTGGGCCTTCGCTTCCGTGCCCTTGGGCCTCATTTTCTGCTAAACTTGTAATAGAACAAGTTTATTTATAAATCCATGGTAGATAGTTGGGATAACCTCCAGGAGCAATTCCCAAACCGAGGCATTAGACCAAACCGAGGCATTAGATCAGTCAGTAGTGTCTCAGTTCGAACTTGAGTTGCCCGGCTGGCTCTCTATTTTCCCATTGTGCTCAACAAGTTGACCCCATCGCTCGGTCATATCTGTTTTTCGTCCTTCGTGCGTCGCACGGAGCATTTTAGGCCCAACGACCAAGGAGTGGGTATGCAAAATGCCCCAAAACACTCATGAGTGCACGCCAACCCAGACCGCCTGCGTCATTTGCCGCGCGCTCCAAGCGGTGGACATCGAGCGCCGCCCGCACCGAGCCCAAGAGCTCTCAAAACGCGCAAAGAAACTATGAACGGTATCTGGCGCTCGCCCGTGCCGAAGCCCAAACCGGCAACACGGTCGGGGCGGAGAATTACTACCAGTACGCCGAACATTATTTCAGATCGATGCCATCGGAATCGGAGGGGACGTAAGGGGTTCAGATCGTTCGTCATCCGACTTGATCTGTAACTATGCGGCCCCCAGCGCGGCGCCGTCACACCTGCAGATAGCGCTGCCGCACGGTCGGATCGTTTACGAGCGCTGCTGAGGAGCCCGACCAAACCACGTGACCCTTTTCGATCACGACATGGCGATCGGCGAGCTTGAGCAGCGCGTCGATGTGCTTGTCGACGAGCAGAATGGCTTGGCCCTCGGCTTTCAGCCGCTTGAGGCTCGCCCAGATTTCGTTGCGAATGAGCGGCGCCAAGCCTTCGGTCGCCTCGTCGAGGATGAGGAGTTTTGGATTCGTCATCAGACTGCGGCCGATCGCCAGCATTTGTTGCTCGCCGCCCGAAAGCTGATTGCCCATGTTGCGGCGCCGCTCGGCGAGACTGGGAAACATCTGGTAGACGTCCTTGAGCCGCCAGCGCGGCGGGCCGAAGCGCATGGCCGCAGTTGCGATCAGGTTCTCCTCGACGTTGAGCGTCGGAAAAATCTGGCGGCCTTCGGGCACCAGGCCGAGCCCGGCTTGGGCCACCCGGTATGGCGGCAAGCCGCCGAGCTGCAAAC
>JBEKSB010000154.1:0-10029 GCA_049517455.1 Xanthobacteraceae bacterium | reverse complement strand
TGCCGGGACAGTCCCTAGTCGAGAGCATGTCCATGAAGCTTTACAGGCTCTGTGGTGTATCTGCTGTCGCTTTATTCACACTGGTCGGTGCGGGAACGGCGCTGGCCGATCCGAAGGGCCTTTGGCTGGCGCAGGATGGCGCGAAAGTGCGCGTGGGTTCCTGCGGCCGGGCACTTTGCGCGACGATAGCAACGCCGAAGTCACCGACCGACCCATCCACCGGCGGACCCTGGACCGACAAGAATAATCCCGATCCGGCGCAGCGCGGACGGCCGTTGGTCGGCGTCGCGGTGCTGAGTTCCATGATGCCGGATGGGCCCGGAAAGTGGTCGGGACGGCTCTACAACACCGACAATGGTCAATCCTATGAAGGGCATCTTCTTGAACTCGACCGTCGAACAATCAGGGTCGAAGGCTGCGTCATTGGCATTTGCGGCGGCCGGAATATGACCCGAATACAATAAACCCCGCGGGCTCGCCTAGCAGGATTCATGTCCGACCACGATCATACTCCTGACGAAGCGGAACGCTGGAAGCACGATGGCGTGCGCGTTATTCCAGGCGACCAACTGGATCCCAACGTACCTTCAACGCCGGGGATGGACCGGAAGGCCGCGATCAATTTCGCCCGTGCCGGCGCGCAGAAGCTATGGGCAGGTACGGTGACGATCAAGCCGAATGCGAAAACCGGCGCTCATCATCATGGGCATCTTGAAAGCATCATCTATGTGGTGCGCGGCAAGGCGCGCATGCGCTGGGGCGAACATCTGCAATTCACGGCCGAAGCAGATCCCGGCGATTTCATCTTCATCCCGCCCTACGTGCCGCATCAGGAGATCAATGCCAGCACGGATCAGGTGTTGGAGTGCGTTCTGGTCCGCAGTGACGGTCAGGCCATCGCGATCAATCTCGACATCGTGCCGGTGGAAAAACCGGAGACCGTATTGTGGGTGGACCCGGTTCATCGCGATGTGCCAGGCGAATGATGACGATTGGCCGCGCCCCGCGGCGCCGGCGAAGTCCTTGACCCCTTCGCCAGCGCGCAACTGCATCTTCGCTTTTTTAGAAATTTGAGCAGACAGACCCGAGGCCGTTCAAGATGCTTCTACAGGTAAGTCCCTCGTCGTCGCCAGTCCCTTGCCAAGTCTCCTCTTGCCCGCGCCCGGGGTGATACGCATATCGCGTGGTGCGCGAAGCCGGCGCGTGGTAGGTGTAAGCTAACTTCCATCCATATCCGAGCACGCAGCTTTTGAATTTTGCCGACTCGTAGTCGATCGATCCGTTGGGATCGCATCGGCGCGTGTCGGCTTCCCGATCCGCATCGCTGCGGGCAACACTGGGCTTCATATCGTTGAAATGCACCACCGTCCCGGTGGCCGCCCTGTCCGCGGCGTCGGGCGTGCGCTTGACCGTCGTGGCCTTGAAGCCGAGGCCGAGCATGCAGCTTTTGAATTTGGCGGAGCCATAGTCGTGCTGGTCGCCGGGATCGCATTGTCGCGTCGCGCTGGCGACGCCGGCGTCCAGCTCGGCATCCGGAAGCCCTCGTGTGCTGACGAAATAATAAGTGTCGTCGGCGAGAACCGCTTGCGTGCCGCCGAGTGACAAAGTGGTGAGCACCGCAGCCGCGACCGTGCCGTTTCGAAGAAAGTTGCGGATTGACATCGCACCCTCCTGTCTGGGATTGCGCAATGTCAGCCTGGCGTTCCGCGGATGAACTCAAGATGTCCCCTCAATTAATTCCGCGTCATCTTGTGCAGCGCCGCGACGTTCGAACTCGTGCCGCGCTGCAACACCGGGCGTCTTACTGCCGGTGTCCCGCGGCGCTGGCGAAACGCCTGGCTTCTTCGGCGGCGCGGAACAGCGCCTTCGCCTTGTTGATGCATTCCTGCTGCTCGAATTCGGGATCGGAATCGGCGACGATGCCGGCACCGGCCTGAACATACATTACGCCGTCCTTGACCAGCGCGGTGCGCAGCACGATGCAGGTGTCCATGTCCGTGCCGGCGGAGAAATAGCCGACGCTGCCGGCATAGAGCGCGCGCTTTTCCTTTTCCAGCTCGTCGATGATCTGCATGGCGCGCACCTTGGGCGCGCCCGAGACGGTGCCGGCGGGAAAGCCGGCCGCCAGCGCGTCGAGCGGATCGCGGTCCTTGCGCAACTTGCCTTCGACGTTAGAGACGATGTGCATCACTTGGCTGAAGCGCTCGATGAAGAACTGATCGGTCACCTTGACGGTGCCGATCTCGGCGACACGGCCGACATCGTTGCGGCCGAGATCGAGCAGCATCAAATGCTCGGCGCGTTCCTTGGGATCGGCGAGCAGCTCCTCCTCCAGCGCCTTGTCTTCATGCGGGGTGGCGCCGCGGCGCCTTGTGCCGGCGACCGGGCGAATGGTTACGGTGCCGCCGCTGGTCTTGACCAGGATTTCCGGGCTCGAGCCCGCCACCGCAAAGGTGCCGAAATCGAGGAAGAACAGATAGGGCGAAGGGTTGACGCGCCGCAAAGCGCGATACAGCGCGAACGGCGCGAGCGCGAATGGCGCCTCGAAGCGCTGTGATAACACCACCTGAAAGATATCGCCGGCAGCGATGTATTCCTTGGCGCGCAGCACCATGCGCCTGAAGTCTTCCGGCGCGGTGTTGGAGCGCGGCGTGACATCGAGCGGGCCGGTATCGATCACCGCCGCCGATTTGTCGAGCGGGCGGTCGAGCGCGTCGACGATCGCCGACAAGCGATCGACCGCAGCCGCGAGCGCCGCCTTCGCCGTCACGCCGGCGTGCGGCCGCACCGGCGTCACGACGGTGATCGTATCCTTCACGGCATCGAACGCGATCACGAGGGTGGGGCGGATCAGGATCGCGTCGGGGATGCCGATCGGATCGGGTCCGGGCGCGGACAAAGTATCCTCCATCAGCCGCACCATGTTGTAACCGAGATAGCCGAACACGCCGGCCGCCATCGGCGGCAGCGTATCCGGCAGCGCAATGCGGCTTTCGGCGATGAGCGCGCGCAAGGCCTGTAGCGGCGGCGCTCCTGCCGGCGCGAACGCCTCGGGATTATTGCGCGGCGCGCGATTGATTTCCGCGTGTTGGCCGTTGGTGCGGAAGATGACGTCCGGGTTGAGACCAATGATCGAATAGCGGCCGCGCACCTCGCCGCCCTCGACCGATTCAAGCAAAAAGCTCATCGGCCGCGCGCCGGTGATCTTGAGAAAGGCCGAGACTGGCGTTTCCAGATCGGCGACCAACGTCGTCCATACGATCTGGGCCTCGCCGGCCGCATAGCGCGCGGCAAACGCTGGGGCCGAAGGCTCGATCTGCATGTTTAGTTGGTATCCGGCGCGCTGTTGCCGAGAGCTTGCGCCAGCGCTGCCTGATTAACGCTGGTGCCGAGATCGTTTTCGAGCGACGCGACGTATTGACCGAAAATGTCGTCGCTCTCCTGGCGTTTCGCCGTGTCCCCGATGCGTTTGGCGTCCGCCGTATTGGCGTCGAGCTTGGGAGCTGTCACCGCGGTGACGCGGAATACGACCCAATCGCTCGGCTGATCGCCCTCGGCGCTGCCGAATGCGTCCTTGGCGGTGCGAAAGACCGTAGCGACGACCTTAGCCGGGATGCCGTTCGCCGCTTTGCCGCGGGTGAGCTTGTCAGCTGTTCCGACATTGAGGCCATCAGCCTTGGTGACGGCGTCGAGCGCCGTGCCGCTCTTAAGCTTATCGAGAAGCTCGGCCGCCTTGGTCTTCAGCCGTGAAATGATCTCGTCCTGGCGCCAGCGGGCTTCGACCTCGCTCTTGACCTCGTCGAGGGTGCGATCGTGCGCCGGCGTGATGCCGGTCACGTTGTACCAGATATAGCCGCCGTCGGCCTCGACCGGTTCGTTATCGACCCCGACGTCGGAGGCGAACGCGGCGCCGACCACTTGATCTGCATGAGGAAGATTGCTGACGGGCTTGCCGTCCGGGCTGCGCCCGGACCGATCGAGATCGTAGGTGACGACGGAAGCCTTCGACTTCCGCGCCGCCTGCTCCAGCGTCGCGCCGCCGGCGCGCTCGTCCTCGATCTTGTTGTGCAGACTCTGCACCTCGGCCTTGGCGCGTCCGCTGGCAAGGTCGATGCGGATTTGCGGCGTGACGTCGGCGAGCGATTTTGTATCCTCGGGTTCGATCTTGAGCACGGTGACGATAACCGCTCCGAAGCGGCCCTTGACCGGCGCGCTGACTTCTCCGTCTTGCAGTGCGAAGGCGGCGTCGGCGACGGCCGGATCGATGATCTCCGATTTCGGCACCGTGCCGAGGTCGATGTCCTGATCCTTGAGACCGCGCTCGGTGGCGAGCGCGGCGAAAGTCAGGCCGTCCTTCAGCCGCGCTTCAGCGGCTTCGGCTTCCTGCATATTCGGAAAGACCATCTGCTCGATGTGCCGGCGCTCGGGCGTAAGGTAGCGGCTGCGGTGTTCCTCGAACGCGGCTTTTATTTCCGCATCAGAGATTTCCATCCATTTGGCGATTTCCGCCGGCGTCACGGCAACGGTCTCGATCTTGCGGTATTCCGGCGCCCGGAACAGGATTTTCCGCGCCTCGAAATATTTGTTGAGCTCGTCAGCGGTCGGCGGCGGAACGTCGCCAGCCTGCGCCGGACCGAGCGTCACGTATTCGATGCTGCGCTCTTCATTTTGAAACTGGTTGATGGCTTCGAGCCACGCTTTCGGGACCGGCAGATTGCCGGAAAGCGAGTCGATGATCTGCCGGCGCAGCATCACGCGCCGCTGTTCGGTGACGAACCGCTGCTCGCTATAGCCGGCGTCGCGCAGGAGCTGTTCGAACCGCCCGCGGTCGAACCGCCCGGTCGGGCCGCGGAAGGTCGGATCGCCCGTGATGCGCCGCACGATCTCGGCGTCGGAAAGGCCGAGCCGCATCTGCCGCGCGCGCTGATCGAGGCCGGCCTCGGCAACCATTTCGCCAAGCACTTGCCGGTCGAGACCGATGGCTTTCGCCTGTTCTGGCGGGAGCGGATGGCCGATTTGGCGGCCGATCTGTTGTAGGCGCTCGTTATAGGTCTGGCGAAACTGCTCGATCGGAATTTCCGTGCCGCCAATCTTGGCGAGCGTCGAGCGGCCAAAGCCGCGAAAAATGTCGTTGATGCCCCAGACCGCGAAGCTCAAGGCCAGCAAGCCCATGACCGCGCCCATCACGGCGCGGCCGAGCCAATTCGCGGAGGCTTTACGAATACCTCTAAGCATGCGTCCAACAGGTTGAAGTGATGCCGATCGGGATGCCCGGCGGGAGCGGCGCATCATAAGGACCGGCGCGCAGGGCCGCAACCGACGGGGGTCCTTGGTAAAACGACTCTTTTCCGCGAGCAACCGGTCTGCTAACGGCTCTTTGTCGCAGGCTTTGCGGCCAAGATCTAAAGAGACAGATGATGGCGCGCCGCCCGCTAGTCGCTGGCAATTGGAAAATGAACGGCCTTCACGCCTCGATCGGCGAGTTGGAAAAAATCATCGCCAGCGCGCGGACGCTTCCGAACGCGGCGTTGATGGTGTGTCCGCCGGCCACCCTGGTTGCGAGCTTTGCGGCGGCGGCGCGCGGATCGCCCGTTCTCATTGGCGGCCAGGATTGCCATGCGCTCGCCTCGGGCGCTTTCACCGGCGATATTGCCGCCGAAATGCTGAAGGATGCCGGCGCAGCCGCTGTCATCGTCGGCCACTCCGAACGCCGCCAGTATCATGGCGAGACCGACGCCGCCGTGCGCGCGAAGGCGCTGGCGGCATACCGCGCCGGCCTCGTCGCCATCGTTTGCGTCGGCGAAACACGCGCCGAGCGTGAGGCGAAGCGTGCACTTGCCGTGGTAGGCGCACAGCTTGATGGCTCTCTGCCCGATGATGCGGCGAATTTAGTCGTTGCGTATGAGCCGGTCTGGGCCATCGGCACCGGTCTCACACCAACTCCCGGCGATGTCGGCGATATGCATCGCTTTATCCGAGAGCGGCTCGGCTCTCGTTACGGCGAAGCGGCGGCCACGACCCGAATTCTCTACGGCGGCTCGGTCAATCCGGCGAATGCGAAGGAGCTGCTGGCGGTCGAGAATGTCGACGGGGCGCTGGTCGGCGGCGCTAGCCTGAAGGCCAATGAATTCCTGACGATCGCCGGGGTCTATCGGTAGGCAAGCCAAGCCAAGCCAAGACCGCCATAGAAAATCCACAGCGGATCATGTAGAGACGCGCGCGACTTCCTATATCGGGGGCGCGGGGCGGATTACGGCGCGCTTTTTTACCCCGGCCGGAATGGACATCCATCAATGCTGACTGTCGTTATCGTCGTCCACCTTATGCTCGTCGTCGGCATGATCGGGGTGGTTCTGCTGCAGAAATCCGAGGGTGGCGGGCTCGTGAGCTCGACCAGCGGCTTTATGACCGGGCGGGGCACGGCCAACGTCCTGACGCGGACGACGGCTTTGCTCGCCGTCGGATTCTTTGTGACCAGCCTGGCGTTATCGTGGCTTGCCGGCCTTGGCCGCCACCCGGCCTCGATCATCAATACAGGCGGAGCGCCAACGTCCCAGGCGCCCGCGGGCGGTCCGATGGCCCCATTGAGTCAGGGTGGCGGCGTGCTCAATCAATTGGGCGGCAAGTCGCCTGAGACCAACGCGCCGCCCGCGCCCAGCGGGCCGCAAGTGCCCCAATCGCAATAGGCCTTTAATCCATGGCGGAAGCGATGACCCCTGCACCGATAGCGAAGCGAGCGGGGGAAGCTTCCGCATGGCATGAGGATTTCTACGGAGGTATTTGCGATCGCTCTATTTTTCGCAATCTCGTGGCACCTATTCCGGAATATCGCTCGTCGAATCGGCTGATCGCGGCTAGAGCTTAAATCCCATGGCGCGGTACATTTTTATCACCGGCGGCGTGGTCTCCTCACTGGGCAAGGGTTTAGCTTCCGCGGCGCTCGGCGCGCTGCTGCAGGCACGTGGCTACAAGGTCCGCCTGCGCAAGCTCGATCCGTATCTCAACGTCGATCCGGGCACGATGTCGCCTTACCAGCACGGCGAAGTATTCGTCACCGACGACGGCGCGGAGACTGATCTTGATCTCGGCCATTACGAGCGCTTTACCGGGCGTCCGGCGACCCGTACCGACAACATCACCACCGGCCGCATCTATCAGGATATTCTCGCCAAAGAACGGCGCGGCGACTATCTCGGCGCCACCATTCAGGTCATCCCGCACGTCACCAATGCCATCAAGGACTTCATCCGCGACGGCAACGAGGGCTTCGATTTCGTGCTGTGCGAGATCGGCGGCACCGTCGGCGATATCGAGGGCCTGCCGTATTTCGAGGCCATCCGTCAGCTCGGCAACGACCTGCCGCGCGGCCATGCCGTCTATATCCATCTGACGCTGCTGCCCTTCATCCCGGGCGCGGGGGAGCTCAAGACCAAGCCGACTCAGCACTCGGTGCGCGAATTGCGCGCCATCGGCATCCAGCCGGATATCCTCCTTTGCCGCAGCGACCGGCCGATCCCCGAGAGCGAGCGGCGTAAGCTCGCGCTGTTCTGCAACGTCCGTGAAAGCGCCGTCATCGAGGCGCTCGACGTCGACAACATCTACGCGGTGCCCGAGGCCTATCACGCCGGTGGTCTTGACGGCGAGGTGCTCGCTGCCTTCGGCGTCGAAAACCCACCTGAGCCAGACCTCACCACCTGGCGGCTTATCAACGAACGCATCCGCAATCCCGAAGGCGATGTGACCATCGCTATCGTCGGCAAATACACCGGCATGAAGGACGCTTATAAGTCGCTGATCGAAGCGCTCTCGCATGGCGGCATTGCCAACAAAGTCAAAGTCAATCTCGACTGGATCGAGAGCGAGGTCTTCGAGAACGAAGACCCGGCGCCGTTTCTCGAGCACGTCGACGGCATCCTGGTGCCCGGCGGTTTTGGGCAGCGCGGCGCAGAGGGAAAGATCCGCGCTGCGCAATTCGCCCGCGAACGCCAGGTGCCGTATTTCGGCATTTGCTTTGGCATGCAGATGGCGGTGATCGAGGCGGCGCGGAATCTCTGCGGCATCGAAGCAGCCAACTCCACCGAATTCGTTCCGACCAGCGAGCCGGTCGTCGGCCTGATGACCGAATGGATGAAGGGCAACGAGTTGCAGAAGCGCGGCCTGAGCGGCGACCTTGGCGGCACCATGCGGCTCGGCGCTTATCCAGCCGTCTTGCAACGCGGCTCTCGCGTCGCCGAGATTTATCATGCGACGGAAATTTCCGAACGCCACCGCCATCGCTACGAGGTCAACACCGCCTACAAGGACCGGCTGGCGCAACACGGCCTGCGCTTTTGCGGCATGTCGCCAGACGGATTGCTGCCGGAGATCATCGAATACGACGACCATCCCTGGTTCATCGGCGTGCAATTTCACCCCGAGCTGAAATCGCGGCCATTTGCGCCGCACCCGCTGTTCTCGTCCTTCATCGAGGCCGCGGTGGAGCAGAGCCGGCTGGTTTAGCCACATCATTCCGAAAGCCGCGCGGCGGCTGTCCGGAATCACAGAAATACATTCCCGGGAGGAACCCCATGATCTACGAACTGCGCATCTACTCCTGCATTCCCGCACGCTTGCCCCTGCTGCTTAAGCGGTTCCAGGACCACACGCTGAAGATATGGGACAAGCACGGCATCAAGCAGGCTGGCTTTTGGACCGTGTTGGTCGGCGATGGCAATAACGATCTGCACTACCTGCTCGCCTGGGATTCGCTCGCCGAACGTGAGAAGAAGTGGGAAACTTTCCTCGCCGATCCCGCGTGGATCAAAGCGCGCGACGACAGCGAGCGGGACGGGCCGGTCATCGCCAACATCAAAAGCATGTTCCTGCGGCCGACGGCTTTTTCTTCCGTGAAGTGAACGTAGCCGCATTGGCTTAGGCGCGTGCGGCCCGCGGCCGCGCGCCGGTTGACCACGCACGTGCAGCGACGCAAGGTCGGACGCTTAAGGACCTTCAATGACCAGTTCCGCCGCCAATACTGTTGTTACCGTCGGTAAGGCGCGCTTCGGCAACGCGTTGCCGCTCGCTTTGATCGCGGGACCATGTGTGCTCGAAAGCCGCGCGCACGCATTCGACATGGCCGGCGCGCTCAAGGACATCACCGCGCGGCTTGGTATCGGCTTCGTCTACAAAACCTCCTTCGACAAGGCGAACCGCACCAGCGCGAGGAGCGCGCGCGGGGTCGGGTTGGACAAGGCGCTCGCAGTATTCGCGGAGTTGCGCGAAAAACTCGGCGTACCGGTGCTTACCGACGTGCATGAGCCGGACCAGTGTGCGGCCGTCGCCGAGGCCGTCGATATTCTGCAAATACCTGCCTTCCTCTGCCGCCAGACGGATCTCTTGATTGCCGCCGCTAAAACCGGGCGCGTGGTCAATGTCAAAAAAGGTCAGTTCCTCGCGCCCTGGGACATGGCCAACGTGGTCGAAAAGATCACCGGCGCCGGTAACCGCAACGTGCTGGTCACCGAGCGCGGCGTCTCGTTCGGCTACAACACGCTTGTCTCCGACATGCGGGCGCTGCCGGTTCTCGCCAAGATAGGAGCGCCCGTCATCTTCGATGCGACGCACTCGGTGCAGCAACCGGGAGGGAAGAGGACCTCCTCCGGCGGCGAGCGCGAGTTCGTGCCAGTATTGGCGCGGGCGGCCGTGGCAGTGGGGGTTGCCGGCCTCTTCATCGAGAGCCATGAGGACCCGGATCGGGCGCCATCCGATGGCCCAAACATGATCCCGCTCAAGGAGATGGAGTCACTTCTTGAGCGGTTGATGCAATTCGATAGATTGGCCAAAACTTCGGCCAAAAGCCCCGCCAAGCGCTCAACCAAGACCGCGCCAAAGGCGTAATCGCCCAGCCCTTGTGGCGAAGGGCAAAAATCACCATCATCGCCGTATCGGCCAGGGGTGCCGCGTGAATAAGCGCGGCTGAGATCAAACCCGTCGAACCTGTCTGGGTCATACCAGCGAAGGGAGCCGCGTTGAACGAGACGATTCACACTG
>JBEKSB010000153.1:0-10032 GCA_049517455.1 Xanthobacteraceae bacterium | reverse complement strand
CCGATAGCGGCGAGCGCGCGGGCGCTCTCGGCGCGGAGTTTCTGGTCGTCACCGCCCTGCACGATGCCGAATAGCGCCCGGCTGGGCGCGGCGCTTTCAAACGCGCGCTTGCATCGCTCGGCCCAGCGCAGCGAAAGGTTCATGGCGCGCTCGATCTCGACCCGCTCCGCTGGCAATCGCACGCATTCGTCGAGCTGCATGGCGATATCGGAACCAAGCAGTATCTGCACTTCCATGGCACGCTCGGGCGTGAGTTCAACCATAGCGCCGTCGATATGCGAGCGGAACGTAACCCCCTCCTCCGTGATTTTCCGCAGCGGCGCGAGCGACATCACCTGGAAGCCCCCGGAATCGGTGAGGATCGGATATGGCCAGCGCATGAACGTGTGCAGCCCGCCCAGCGCGGCAATGCGTTCGGCCGAAGGCCGCAACATCAGGTGATAGGTGTTTCCGAGCAGAATTTCCGCGCCCGAAGCGCGGACGTCGTCGTGATGCACGCCCTTGATGGCCGCTTGCGTTCCGACCGGCATGAAGGCCGGCGTGTGCACGACGCCGTGCGCCGTCGCTATCTCACCCGTGCGCGCGGCGCCGTCGGTAGCAGTGAGGCGGAACGAGAAGGCCATTAAATCAATCGGCTCTCAGCTAGGGCATGGAATCATGAGCGCGTGAATGGGAAGACGGCTATCGGGGGCAAGGCGGACAGGATTGCCTTGTATTGAGTATTTCAGGTTGACCCAACTCTGTCGTCGGTTTCTTGCAACTGCCCGATTTGATGAAACTGAGGTCTATGATTAACTCTCGACCCATGGACAAGACAGAGTTCAACGTGCGCGCGATCCTGGCCGGCGAGGCGCCGAGGGATGCGCCGATTACGGTCAAAGGCTGGGTGCGCACGCGGCGAGACTCGAAGGCAGGTATTTCGTTCGTGCACCTGTCGGATGGATCGTCGTTCCATCCGGTGCAGGTGGTCGCGCCGAACACGCTGCCCAATTACGCCGATGAGGTTTTGAAGCTCACGGCCGGCTGCGCGGTGGAGGCGACGGGCATGATCGTGCCCTCGCCGGCGAAAGGCCAGCCGTTCGAGATGCAGGCGAGCGCGATCAAGGTGATTGGCTGGGTGGACGACCCGGATACCTATCCGATCCAGCCAAAGCCGCACACGATGGAGTTTTTGCGCGAGGTGGCGCATTTGCGGCCGCGCACCAACGTGATCGGGGCGGCGACGCGGGTGCGACACACGCTGGCGCAGGCGATCCATCGCTTCTTCGACGACAACGGTTTTCTCTGGGTGAATACGCCGATCATCACCTCGTCCGACGCCGAGGGCGCGGGGTCGCTGTTCCGGGTCTCGACGCTCGATCTCGCCAACCTGCCGCGCACGCCGGACGGCAAGGTGGATTACGGCAAGGATTTCTTCGGCCGCGAGACGTTCCTGACGGTGTCGGGACAGCTCAACGTCGAGGCCTACTGCCTTGCGCTCAGCAAGGTCTACACCTTCGGACCGACATTCCGCGCCGAGAACTCGAACACCAGCCGCCACCTTGCCGAGTTCTGGATGATCGAGCCGGAGATCGCCTTCGCCGACCTCTCCGACGATGCGACCCTGGCCGAGCGGCTCTTGAAATTCACCTTCGAGGCGCTGCTGAAAGAACGGCAGGAGGACCTGGCCTTCTTCGACGAGCGGATCGAGAAGGGGCTGGTGGCGAAGCTGCAGGGCATCGTCGCTTCCGAATTCGTGCGCATGGATTACGGCGAGGCGATCGCGGTGCTCGAACGGGCGCAAGAAAAAAAAGAGAAGTTCGAGTTCCCGGTAAAGTGGGGCATCGACCTGCAGTCGGAGCACGAGCGCTATCTCACCGAAAAGCACGCCAAGAAGCCGGTGATCGTGATGAACTACCCGAAGGACATCAAGGCGTTCTACATGCGGGTCAACGACGACGGCAAAACCGTCGCGGCGATGGACGTGCTCGCCCCCGGGATCGGCGAGATCATCGGCGGCAGCCAGCGCGAGGAGCGACTTCCCGTACTCGACGCGCGCATGACGGAGCGCGGCATCGACAAGGAGCACTACGGCTGGTACCGCGACCTGCGCCGCTACGGCACCGTGCCGCACGCGGGCTTCGGGCTGGGCTTCGAGCGCACGCTCGCCTACGTCACCGGCCTTGCCAACGTGCGCGACGCGATTCCGTTCCCGCGCACGCCGGGGAATGCGCGGTATTGAATTGCTAAACTATTGATCCCGAAAAAATCCGCCACGCTGGACGGACCACCGGCTTCACAAAACCATGTCTGCTTGAGGCGATGAAGCAGACCTAAACCGCTGCGACAATCTTGTCGCCTTTTGGCCCCGGACAGCGAAACCTGATGTCGGTTTTTGGAGCGCAGGAGCCCCGACGGGAGCGGGGGCGAGCGCGGGGTCGCGTGCGTTACGCGGCCGCCTGAGCTTCGGCCGCAACAGAGTCGCCAAAAGTGCTCAGAAACTTCGGAACGTCGGTCGCCGGCATCGGCCGCGCGAAATAATATCCCTGGGCTTGGTCGCAGCCCATGGCCCCAAGCAGTTCGAGCTGGTGGACGTCCTCGACGCCTTCGGCGACGACCTTAATGCCCATGCCGGCGCCGATCGACAGGATCGCCGCCACGATTGCCGGATCGCGCAGATCGCGAACGAAGGATCTGTCGATCTTGATGCGGTCGATCGGGAATTGTTTGAGATGCGTCAGCGAGGCGTAGCCGGTGCCAAAGTCATCGAGCGCGATCAGGATTCCCGCCTCATGCAAGGCGCGGATGGTGTCGGCCACGACATCGGAGCCCCAGCCCATATAGACGTTCTCGGTCACTTCAAGGGTCAGTCGCTTGGCGGGCACACGCGCGCGCTCGAGCTTTGCCATGATCGCCTTCGCCAAATTGCCGCCGCGGAACTGCGAGGCCGACAGATTGACGGCGATGCGCCCGAAGTCGATCCCGGTATCGATCCACGCCCGCATCTGCGCCATTGCGCTATCCAGCGCCACCTCGCCGATGGCAAGCGAGAGCTCCGGATCTTCCAGGCCGGCCAGAAATTTGTCGGGCGCAAGCACGCCGCGAGCGGGATGTTTCCAGCGCATCAGCGCCTCGAAACCGGTGACGGCCCTTGGTTTGGCGATGCGGACCAGCGGCTGGTAGTAGAGAACGAACTCGCCCCTTTCGATCCCGGATCTGATCTCGCCCAGGAGCGAGATGCGTTGCTCGACCTCCTCGCGCATGCTCTGTTCAAAAATCACACAACGATTCCGCCCTGCATTCTTGGCGCGATAAAGCGCGATTTCGGCATTCCTGAGCAGTCCCGCGGCGTTGCGATCGTGCTCGGGATAAAGCGCCGCGCCGATACTGACGCTGATGGGCAGGCGCTTGCCGTCGTGTTCATGCGGATCGCGCAGCAATTCCCTGAGCCTTTCGGTGGGCGCCATCAGATCGTTTGCGTCCCGCACGTTCGGGATGATGACGGCAAATTCGTCGCCGCCCAGACGCGCCACGCGATCCGTGCCGCAATAAACGGCGAGCAGTTGCTCGGACACCGACCGCAGCAACGCATCGCCCGCGGCATGCCCCAAGGTGTCGTTGAGGTCTTTGAAATGATCCAGGTCGAGTATCAGCAGTCCGACCTTGGAACCGAGTTGCTCTGCTTCCGCCACCGCGGTCGCGAAGCGTATCTGGAACAGCGATCGGTTAGGCAATCCGGTCAGCGAATCGCGGAATGCCAGGCGCTCCACTTTGGCGGCTTGCTGGCGTTGCTCGGTGATATCCTGAATGCTGCCGATGATGCGGCTTACCGCTCCATTGGTGATTTCCGGCTCGGCGATGCTGCGCACCCAACGCTGAGTCCCTGCAGCGGTCACGATCGGGTGTTCCAGATCGAGGGGAACGCGGTCGCGCACGAGGCGCTCTATCCCTTGCGCGACGTCGGTTTTGTCTTCGCCCCAAAAGCGCGTCACCATTTTCTCGGTCGGCGTGACGTCCAGGGCGACCTCGAAGATTCGATAGGTTTCCTCTGACCAGACCAGCGACTTCGTGCGCACGTCCCAGATCCAGCTGCCGACCTTGGTCATGCGCGCCGTTTGCGCCGACAATTCTTGTTGGCGCTTGAGGTCGAGCGTGACCCGGCGCCGGCGCAGCTCGTTGATGGCAACGGTTGCAAGCATCTGCAGGCGCGAGGCCTCCTCTTTGGAGAACTCGCGCGGCTTGGTGTCGATAATGCAAAGCGTGCCGAGGCGAATGCCGGGCCGGACGATCAAAGGCGCTCCGGCGTAGAAACGGATATGCATGTCTCCGGTAACCAGCGGATTTTCCGAGAATCGGGCGTCTCGCGTAGCGTCGCTGACGATCAACACCTCGTCGTCCAGGATCGCATAGGTGCAGAACGCATCTTTGCGGGGCGTGCCGTCCGCATCGACGCCACATTTGGCCAGAAATTTTTGTTCGTCGCGTCCGATCAGCGTGACGAGCGCGATCGGCACGTTGAATAGGCTCTGCGCCAGCAGGCATATGCGGTTCAGACTCGCTTGAGCAGGGCCATCCGGACAATCGTAGCCAAGGATTTCCTGGAGGCGCTCTTCTTCGTTCGGTGGAATGGGATAGCCGCGCGGAGGCGGTGAAAGCGTGGGCATCAGTCTTATCCTGCGCGACATGAGCCTGCCCGTTACGTCTGAAGACTTCGCTATTAAAAAGTGTAAAAAGCTTCAAGCGGCCGCGTGAATTACGGTGACAGTGCAATTTATTTGTTCGCGTGCAAGGAATTAAGTGCACTGTCACCGTAACATAACATGCACGGGGATTGTGGTGGTGTCTCAGTTTGAATTTAGAGATAGCCAGCTATCACCCCAACGTGCCAAGCGACGGGTATCAGAAACACTATGGGTACTTCCTTTGTCAGAAATGACATCGTGTAATTCGGTTCTGCTCCGGTTGCCACTGCACCCTCGATATACCTATTGGGTTTGACTATCGCCCGCACGGCGCTCAAGCCACCATAGACGATCGCATAAATTAGAATCCAGAACGCCAACCCGTATCACTCAAACCAGTAACAGAGGCCGGCGCCAACGGCGATTCCGATCGTGATCATTGTGTGCCCCTTGCCGTATCCTCACTGGTTGCCGTTTGTAAGGTAACGGCGACCCATGCCGGGGCTTTGACCGAGATCAAAAGCGCGGTGGAAATCCTTGCCAATTCGATGCAGAAGGCATTGGTTGACTTGGATCAATGTGACTATTCGAAAGCACCATAAAAAGTTCTTGGCAAATCTTCTCATATTGCTTGTGGTGCTGATTTGCCTGGGGGCGATCCTTGCGCGGGTGCTGCCGCTGGTGGGGATTAATTGGTTTTAGCCGCCACAATCGAACCAAATCGTGAAGGCGGCTGCCCCAAAGGACACACTGAACATGGTCAAAATTGATGCCGGTCATTGTTGGGCTCGGGACTTGTGGTCGATGTAATTTGCCGACAACCGAGAGAAGTCCGGCGCGGAGTTGGGTTCGAAATATGTCACTCGTTTTTACGCTCGCATCGCGAAATCTTTTCCAAGATCGGCTTCGCTTTATAGCTTCGCTCATCGGCATCGTGTTTTCGGTGGTCCTGGTGATGGTGCAGATGGGCCTTTACTTCGGCTTCGGCCGCATGGTGACGACCGTGATCGATCACGCCTCTACCGACCTCTGGATCGTTGCGAATGGCGCGAAGTGCTTCGAGGATCTCTCGCTCCTGAGCACGGGAACGCAAAATCGCCTGCAGGCAATTGACGGAGTAGCCGAAGTCATTCCGGTGCTGGTCGGATATTCCGCTTGGATGCTGCCGGATGGAACCATGACTCCGGTATTCATCATCGGCTCGGACTTTATCGCCGGCGGATTGTCACCTTGGAATGTCGTGGAAGGGACGGTCCAGGATTTGACAGCTCCCGGAACGGTAGCCGTCGACCGGTCCTATTATGGTCGTCTTGGTGTGGCAGGTCTCGGCGCAACTGCGCAAATTCGCGGCCTGCCGGTAACGGTCGGTGCGGTTACGGACGGCATTCGCTCTTTCACCACGACGCCCTATGTATTCTCCGACCTTGGGGATGCTCGTTCATACATCGGGTTGCCCGCCAGTTTTATCAGTCATTTTCTCGTTCGGCTGAAGCCAAAAACCGACATTGAGCTGATCCGTCAGGATATTCTCGCGAACATTTCTGGCATCCAGGCGCTCACTCCGAGCCAGTTTCGGGATCAAAGCCGATCGTTCTGGCTTTTCGGAACAGGAGCTGGCGCGGCACTCTTTGCAGGCGCGTTGCTCAGCGTCATTGTCGGCACTGCAATCGTCGCACAGACACTCTATTCCAGCACCAAAGACCATCTTTATGAGTTCGCCACGCTACGCGCGATAGGTGCCTCCGACAGCTATATTTACAAAGTCATTATGTGTCAGGCGCTGCTCAACGCCGTGATCGGATTTGCCATTGCGGCGCTGATCGGAACCGCCGTCGCCCATTTCACCGCGAAGGGCGCATTGCAGATTGTGATCACGCCCTATTTGATGATCGAATTGTTCCTCCTCACTGTCGTCATGTGCGTCGCCTCGGCGATTGCCGCGCTTCTTCGCGTCGTTCGCGTCGATCCTGCGATTGTGCTTACCCAATGACCGAGCCCATCATCGACGCTACGAATGTCAGCAAGATTCTTGGCAGCGGGCCCGCACGGGTGCAGGCGCTGAAGGACGTCAGTCTGACCCTTAACGGCGGCAAATTGACCGTGTTGATGGGACCATCTGGCAGCGGCAAGACCACCCTTCTGTCGATTCTCGGCTGCATGCTCGCGCCTACGGAAGGGACTGTAAGAGTTTGCGGCACCTCCACCAGCGGGGCGCGTCCACAAGAGCTTGCCAAGATCCGGCGGCAGCATATCGGCTTCGTGTTTCAATCCTATCACCTATTTTCCACCCTCACTGTGGCCGAAAATGTTCGGTTGGCGCTCGACGTGCGCGGCGAGCGCGGGCTCAAAGCGATGGCGAAAACCGAGGAGGTGCTGGCCAGCGTTGGCTTAACATCGAAAATGGCATCCTTCCCGCGCCAGCTCAGCGGCGGTGAGCAACAGCGGGTCGCAATCGCGAGAGCCATCGTAGCGAAGCCTTCGGCTATTCTCGCCGACGAGCCGACCTCTGCGCTGGATGCCGCCAATGGGCAGGCAATCATGGCGATTCTCTCTGCGATCGCCAAGGAGCGAGGCCACGCCGTTCTGGTGGTGACTCACGATCCCCGGCTGTTCGGATTTGCCGACAGGATCGTACACATCGAGGACGGCTCGCTCACGCGTGAAGAGTTTACCGATCCCGAAGTCAATCTGATGCGCAGCAGCAGCGTTAACCGAGCCCGGTAGAATGCGTTGCTCGAATACAATTCACAAAAGTAAGCCGCTTGACCAAGTGGGACGATAAAGTTTGCCGCCTCATATCTCACTGTGACTTCCGCATGGCCCAAACCGACGGTTCGCTGCGACGCCGCAATACGTCCGGTATCGGGGGCAAACCGGAAGTGCCTGGTGCACGTTCGATATGACGTGAATGACCCAGAACGTCATTTCGCGACCGCCGATTGATGCACTGCGAAAGGCTCATTCGAGCGGCGGTAAGAGGGATGTGATGGTCTTCGAAATGCGCGTCTTGCAGGGCCGTACTCAAACGCACGGTGCGGAGCCTTAGCGGCCTATTCACTAGTTTGGCAAATGGAGTGGGCTGGTTTTGCAACCAGTAGTGATCTACTCGAGTGCCACCCAGATTTTGCCCGCGTCCACTCGCGCCGGGAAAACAGTGAGCAGCGTTCTGTTTTTACTCAGGTTTCCCAAGGACTTTAATTGCGCGTTTTTCGTAGTCTAAGTGCATTTGGTTCCTACTTTGGGCAGCTCCCGAACTTCGCGCCTTAATACGGCCCCTTGATGCGTCGAGAATAACGCCAAACTACCCGGTCATCCGGGTGGCTTAATGTTCGTCGAACTTCACAGGTGCAAGCGTGGTGATCGCATATAGGCGGCCGGCAGGATTCTCGTGGAATTACGACCGCGTCGAGATTATTGCAGATGGCACGATCCACGCGATCGGTGTTTGCTTAAGCCTGGTCGGGGGAATCGTCATCGTCGGTATCGTCGCCAGCCACGCAACGGGAATCACCGCAGTTGTAGCCGTGTTGATCTACGCCATTGCTCTTGCTGCAATGCTCGGAGTCTCGGCGGCATATAACCTGTGGCCGGTCTCCGATACGAAGTGGGTTCTCCGCCGCTTCGATCATTCGGCCATCTATTTATTGATCGCCGGCACCTACACGCCATTCGTCGCGCAGCTGAAGAACAGCGTTGCCTCGCAAGGTCTGCTTATGATCGTTTGGCTGACGGCTGGCGGCGGCATTTTGTTGAAGCTTTTGCTGCCAGGCCGTTTCGATCGCGTTGCAATTGTTCTCTATCTGATTCTCGGTTGGTGTGGCGTCGCGGCCTACGGGTCCTTCCTTGCATTGCTACCAACCCTGACGTTCTGGCTTCTCGCGGCCGGCGGCGCGCTGTACACTTTGGGCGTGATCTTTCATGCGTGGCAGCGCCTGCGCTTTCAAAACGCAATTTGGCACGCCTTCGTGCTCTTTGCCGCTGCCTGTCATTACACTGCAGTCCTTGAATACGTGGCACTCGCGCAAGCAACCTAATCACCGAATTGAAGCGATCGATTGGGGCTAGCCCTACTCTTCGTTATCTTGGGTGGGTCGCAGACAAACAATGTTCGTTCCTGGCCCCTTTCGACAGATATTGCAGCGCAAGCGAATGTCGGCTCTTGGGGTAAAGCTGCCGCAGCGTGGACTTCCCACGATGTCGCAGTTCGACCCGGAGCCGACATCGTGTGATTTGCCACGCTGACACAGATGGCCAAGTAGGTGTTATTATTATCCGGCGTGCAAGTTTGGCGTTGTGGACGGCCCCGTCCTTAATATGCAACGTCGATGCGGGGACCCGTCACAAAAGTAGGACTTCCACGCACAGTATGACGTTTGTTATTCTTTTATCATTTGTGCTTTCGATTCTCGGAGTTGGACTTGGTTATCATGGCCGACGTCCAGGTCACCAGTTCGATGGCGGCCTTGTTGAAGGCTTCGTCCAGCGCCTCGGCTGCCGCTGCGGCGTCAGGCGCCTTGAGCGGAACGGTCGTCTGGAATATCCGCGCCGCGGCGATCTCGCCGTGGTCAGTCAGAATCTTGGCGGTGAACTCGACATCCGCGGTCGGGTTGGCCGACATCGAAACTTGGAAACCACGAATATCGATCAGGAGCTGATATTTGGCCGTGAGCCCATCCATCGGCTTGGCCACCGCGCCCAGAAAGTTCGCATTCTCGAAGCTCTGGATGATCTTCTCCTGAAGGAGCTTGGGCAGGTTGTCGCTCCAGCGCGCATTGGCGAATGTTGGGCCCTCGGCCCCGCTCGGTTGAACCAAGATCTTTTGCGTATCGAACATGAGTATGGCAGTCGGCTCCGGAACGGTGAGTGGTCCAGGCAGGGTCTTGTCGATTGTGGGAAATGTTCGTGGGGCGGTAAGGTCATAGAGGATGGGCGGCGCACTTGCAGCGCCGCCGCCGACCATCCGCTCCACCCCAGCGACGATCCCGTCGAGGTGATCGGAATTGCGCGCGAGCGCCGCCGAGAACGTGTTGAGATTGGCAATCGTGCTGCGCAGCGGCTCCGAATTCTCTGCCAGGACTGCTTCGATCTGCCGAAGTGCATCGCGAGCGGCTTGAGTCATGCTTTGACCGGCCATCGGATCGGCGTCGAGAATGGGCGGCTCGCCCGGCGACGTGGTCCATGCCGACGGCGTATTGCTGCCGCCTTCGAGCGCGATCACAGGAACCCCGGTCAAACCCTGAAAGTCTAGTCCGACATGGGTATCCGCGCGCACCGGGGTGCTTGTGGCGACGGCGATGGTCGCTGTCACCTGTCGCGGATTGTCCGGGTTGAGTTGAAGATCGGTGACCTCCCCGACGCGGATGCCGTTGAA
>JBEKSB010000152.1:0-10264 GCA_049517455.1 Xanthobacteraceae bacterium | reverse complement strand
CGCTTCGCGAATCGCCGCAAGATGGCCAAAGCGCTCGACCATCCGATCAAAAGAGAATGAAGCGATCTCGGCCTCGCCATTTTCCACTAGCACGAGGCAGGTTTCAGCCGTGCCGACTTCGGCGATGGCGGCCGAGACCGAACGCGGCAAGCCGGCGCGGCTAGCGATCGCCGCTTGCACGACGGCGGCGCCGGTCGCCACCGCATCAACCAGATCGGCGTCCACGAATAGCGGAGACAACGCCAGCACGGGCGCGGCGATTTGCGGCTGGTCGGCGGCAAGCGCCATCACGATGGCCGGCGGCGCGCTCGGACTGGCCGCCACAGCGTCGGCCAGCGCCCGGCGCACCAGCGGCGAAGGATCGTCGAGCAGCATCAACATCGCGCCTTCGGCGGCGGCTGCATCATCGGCCGAGAGATCGGAATAAAGATACGCGCGGGCAAGCGCGCCTGTTGCTTCGGCCCGCTTGCCGGCCGGCGCCGAGCGAATCCAGTCGAGAAAATGGCGGACGATCATCGTTTTCGCTCACGCCACGGGAGATTGAAGCTGAGATTGATCGTAGGGATGCCGCCTTAACAAACCGTTCACCATAAATCTTCGGAGAGGTTACCGCGGCGCTTGGCAACGCCTCACGACCCTTTGACAGGCGGGTCCTTGAAGAGATCGAGCATGCCGTTGGCGATCGGCTTCTGTGCGGCGCTGGCGCTTGGCGCAACGTTCGGCACGCTCCAAAGCGCGCTCACGACCGGTGCCAGCGGCGAGGCGCGGTTACCATCCGCGAACAGGCTGTGGAAGACCTGCTTGTCATCTGCTTTGGGCGTTGGAACGGCGGCGGCAAAGGCGCCGGCAATGCCCGCGGTATCCGGCGCCGCCGCGGTCGCGCGGGCGGCCTGCGCCGTAATAGCCGCCTGGGCGGTGAGGGTTGGACGGTCTTGGCTCCCACGCGCAACGTCGTAGCGAGCGGTAAGAATATTACGGACCTGCGCGACGCTGCGGGCCGCGCCGGTCGCCCGATCGTAGAAGATCGTGGAGTTGGCCTGCGCCGCATGGGAAAAAAAATCGGCGGCTTTGGCGCTCGGATCTGCTGCGGCCAGCGTGATGAGTCGCGCTGCCCCCCCGGCGCCGAGAAAGTGCGCGATGTAAAGCTCGCCCTCGCTTGGCGAGCGGCCAAGGCGCTCGCTCAACACCGACGCATTAGCCTTGGTGAAGGCGCCCGCCATGACCGCGTTCGCGGTCGGATCGCTGCGCAGCTTGAGGATTTCGCTACGCAAGGAAGGGTCACGCACCTCGTAATGGCCAGAAGCGTTTTTGGTGATGGCGGCGGCGTATTGACCGTAGCCGAGCGCTGGCCCGGCCTGCTTCATGGTGGCAAGCCAAGTCTGATCGATAAACTGGAACAGGCCGCTGGCCGAGGACGTTGAAGCGCCGGCATGCGGATTAAGGCCCGATTCGACCTGCGCCGTCGCCAACAGGTAGTTGAAGCTCGTGCCGGTGGCCTGCGACGCTTGACGAATGGCGCCGGTCACCGCCGAGCCGGCGGCGGAATTGCCGGGATCGACCAGCATGAAGAACTCCCCTGCCGGCTCCCACCGGCTGCGTTCGGGCGTTAGGAATGATTAACTATTATGGTAAATGGGAACTTAACTTTTCAGGGAGGTTGCCATGACGCAGCAAACGGCGACGCGGCATAAGCGCGGCGGGGTGTATTTCGAGGATTTCGTTCCCGGCGAGGTCGTCGAGCACCGCTATACGCGCACCGTCACTCAGATGGACAACATGCTGTTCTCCAACATGACGCTCAACCCGCAGCCGCTCCATATCGACCGGCATTTCTGCGAGCAGGAGACCGAATGGGGACAGCCGTTGATGAACTCGCTGTTCACGCTCGGCCTGATGATCGGCATGTCGGTGAGCGACCTCACCGTCGGCACCACGATCGCCAATCTCGGCATGACCGAAGTGAAATTCCCGCACCCTCTATTCGAGGGCGATACCGTGCACGCGACGACCGAGATCATCGGCAAGCGCGAATCGAAGTCGCGGCCCGGCGCCGGCATCGTCGAGTTTCATCATCGCGCCTACAACCAGGACAACAAGCTGGTCGCCGAATGCCGCCGCCAGGCTTTTATGCTCATGCGGCCGAAGTGAAAGCGTCAAGAACGCTAACTTTCGGCCCCGCAGGTCCAGTGCTAGAGTGACCTTTCCGGTGGGCAGCAGCATGTTCAGACGCGCGATGAGGTCCAAGCGTTGGTGGCGGCCGTTGATCGGCGTCGTCGTCGCGTATGCCGTCGCCGCGCAAAGCCTGCTGATTGCGCTCGGCGGATTTGCGCTCCCTGCGCAGGCCAGCGAAAGCGCGCCGGCCATCGAGCTTTGTCTCCACGGCGGCCAAGGCGCACCCGACCTCCCGGCTGGCAATCCCAGTCATTCCGGGTGCACGCATTGCATATTCTGTTTTGCCGGATCGCATCACGCGCTCATCGGGTCGCCGCCGGTTTTCTCTAGCTGCGACTTTGAAATTATCGCCACCGCATGGGTGGCCGATAAGCGCGGCCTTCCCCGCCTTCCCGCTTATTCGATCGCAAGTCCCCGAGGTCCTCCACTCGGCGCGTGACGGCCTGCGGCCCTTAGCGCGGCCGCTGCAGTGTCTCTCACGCCCGAAATGGAGTGTTCCTGATGTCCCGCCTTCCGAGGTGCTTGCGCGCCTTTGCGCTCGGCCTAATATTCGTCTTGCTACCTTTCTCTAATGCTTTCGCCCATTGCTTTGTCGGCGCTCGGTTTTTCCCCGCCACGCTCGCCACCGACGACCCTTGCGTGGCCGATGAAATGTCGCTTCCGACCGTGGCTTGGTCGAGAACCGAAGATATCCCCCCGGCGTCCGAATGGGACATCTCGGGAGAAATCTCTAAGCGCATCACCGAAAACCTCGGCATTTCGATCGGCGAGCGTTGGTCGCAAATCCGCGCGCCCGACGGTCCCACCATGGCGGGGTTCTCGGACCTCGAAACCACGCTTCAATATCAGCTGCTCAAAGATAGTTCCCACGAATTGGCGATGCTCTTGGGACTGATCGTCGATTGGGGCGGTACCGGCGCGACGAATGCAGGGTTAGGAAGCCCTTACAGTCTTCTGACACCGACCTACTATTTCGGTCAGGGCTTCGGTCCGCTTCCCGACACCATCGGATGGGCAAGGCCGATCGCGGTGACCGGCCAGATCGGCTACCAGATCCCGACTACGTCCTACATCGTGTCGCAGGGCGCGTACGTTCCGCAGGTGCTCGTCTACGGCGCATCGCTGCAATACAGCATGCCCTATCTCAAATCGGAGGTAAAAGACCTTCAGCTCCCCGACTTCATCAATCATCTGATTCCCATTGTCGAGGCGCAACTGGCGACGCCAGTCGCCAACAATTTCGGCAACAGCTACCTCACCACCGGCACGATCAATCCGGGCGTGATCTGGGTTGGAAGCTATTTTCAGGTCGGCCTGGAGGCGATGGTCCCCATCAACCGCGCCAGCGGTACCGGCGTCGGCGTGCTTGGGCAGTTGCACCTCTATCTCGACGACATGTTTCCGAAGACAATCGGACAGCCGCTGATCGGCGGCACCTCGACCCCTCCCGGCAAGCTCACATTTTGAGGACCAACGCATGCGAACGCATACAGCTATCGTATCACTTCTGCTCGTGGCCCTGGGAACCGGCGCGGCACGGGCGCACGCCTTTCTCGATCACGCCAGCCCCCTCGTGGGCAGCACGGTCCATAGCGCACCGCACGAGGTGTCGCTCTGGTTCACGCAAAGCCTCGAGCCGGCGTTCAGCACGGTCCAGGTCACCGACGCCAATGGCGGCCGCGTCGATCAGGGCAAGGTGCAGGTCAGCGGCATCGTCATGCGGGTCAGTCTGAAATCGTTGGCGCCCGGATCCTACAAAGTTCGCTGGCGCGCGCTTTCGGTCGATACGCACACCACGGAAGGCAGCTTTTCCTTCCACGTGGGCGGCCCGTGATCGGACGCGTGAGCTACGTCGCGCTGGGAGGAAGGCGTGAATGACCCGCTGATTTACGTGCGCGCCGTTCATTTCGGCGCGACGATCATGGTGGTGGGCGTAGCCTTTTTCATTGTCTTCATCGCCGAGCCGGCGTTTCGCAACCACGACACCAGCGCGGGGTTGCCCGCCATCGTTCGGGCCCGCCTCGCACGGATCGCGTGGATCAGCCTCCTGCTAACCGTGCCCTCCGGAGCCGTTTGGCTCGTTCTGGTCGCGCAATCGATGAGCGATCGCCCGCTGGCCGATGTTTTTTCGGAAGGCATCCTCTGGACCGTGCTGGTGAGCACGGGCTTTGGGCGCGATTGGCTGGGGCGATTTGTGTTGGCCTGTCTTCTTGCCGGGATGTTCGCTCCCTTTCTATCGGCGCAAGGGATCAAATCTGTTTGGATCAAATTCGTGGTCGTGGCTTTAGCGGGTGGTCTTGTTGGAACTTTGGCCTGGGCCGGGCACGCGGTCGGCGGCTCAAACATCGAAGGCATCGTCCATCCGGCCGCCGACGTCATGCATCTCGTCGCCGCCGCCGCGTGGATCGGAACGCTGGTGCCGCTAGCGCTGGTGCTTGGTGCGGCGGGACCCGATGTGGCGTCGGTCGCCATCGCGCGAAAGGTGACGGTGCGCTTTTCGAGGTTCGGTATCGTGAGCGTCGCCACGCTTCTGGTGACCGGCACGATCAATACTTGGTATCTCGCTGGCAGCGTCCCCGCGCTGATCGAAACGGATTACGGCCGTCTTTTACTCGCGAAGATCGCGCTCTTTCTCGGTATGGTCGCGATTGCCACGGTGAACAGGCTTTGGCTCACCCCTCGGCTTGTGCAGGACGCGACGGCAGCCGCCGCGCGAAATGCGTTGCGTCAACTCCGCCACAACACCGCGATCGAAATCGTGGCCGGCGCAATCATCATCGCCATCGTCGCCGTGCTCGGCGTGACGCCGCCCGCCTTAGATGACGAGGTGATCCCTCAAATGCGCCAATCCGATGTGCACCATTCCCATTGACGGATGCATGTCGCCGCGGTGAATACTCCCCTCCCCGCTTGCGGGGCGAGGTGATGGAAGATCAATCATGCGCTCGCTGCTCTTCGTCCCCGCCGACAGCGCGAAAAAACTCGACAAGACGATGGCGAGCGGCGCTGACGCGCTGATCGTGGACCTCGAGGATTCAATTGCGCCCGACGGCAAGGCCGGCGCGCGGCAAAGCGCGGCGGCGTTTCTCAAGGAGGCAATAGCAACCACGCCGCGGCCACACCTGCTCGTGCGCGTTAACGGCTTGCGCACCGGCCTCACCGACGCCGATCTCGATGCCGTAGTACCGGCGCGCCCCGACGCCATCATGTTGCCGAAGGCCGAAGGCGGCGCGTCCGTTGTTCACGCCGACGCCAAGCTCGCGGTGCGCGAGGCGACGGGCGCCCTGCCTGACGGCCATATCAAAATCGTCGCGCTGGCCACCGAGACGGCGACGGCTCTGTTCCTGGCCGGCACCTATGCCGGCGCAAGCGCGCGGCTCAGCGCACTGACATGGGGCGCGGAAGACCTTTCCGTCGAGCTTGCCGCGGAGGCAAACCGCGACGCCCAAGGCCGATTTCTCGACCCCTATCGATTGGCGCGGTCGCTATGCCTTGCCGGCGCGGCGGCCGCTGGGGTTCCGGCGATCGACACCGTGTATGTCGACTTCCGCGATACCAATGGCTTCCGCCGCGAGTGCAAAGAAGCGCGCCGCGACGGCTTTTCGGGAAAAATGGCCATCCACCCGGCACAGGTGCCGATCATCAACGAGCTGTTCACGCCGACGCCCGAAGCGATCGCGAAGGCGCAGGCGATCGTCGATGCCTTTGCCGCCAATCCAGGCGCCGGCATCGTCGGTATCGGCGGCGTCATGGTCGATCAGCCGCACCTCGTGCGCGCCAAGCGGTTATTGCTCCGCGCCACAGCGACAAAGCGATGATCATTCCTGGCCGCGATACACGGCCTTCGGATCGAACACGCGTTTGTCGCGGAATTCGAGCGTGACCGCGCCGGCCTTGCCAACCGGCACCGCGCGATAAAAGCAGGAACGGCGGCCGGTGTGACAGGCACCGGCGACCTGCTCGACCTTGATCCAGACCGCGTCCTGGTCGCAGTCGATGCGCATCTCCACGATGCGCTGGGCGTGGCCCGACGTCTCACCCTTCTTCCACAGCGCGCCGCGCGAGCAGCTGAAGTACCACGCTTCTCCTGTCGCGACGGTCTTGGCCAGCGCCTCGGCGTTCATGTGCGCGACCATCAGCACATCGCCCGAGGCGGCGTCGGTCGCGACGCAAGTCACGAGCCCGTCGGCATCGAATTTTGGCGTCAGCGCCAAGCCTTCTTCGAGATCGGCGGCCGCGCCGGGCGGTGCGAATAGCGCTTCATCTGACATAGCGACGCTTCAGTTGCTGCATGGCTCGGCGCGGATCCGGGACTCTCGCCGCAGCCCGGCAATACCTATATAGTTTATCGGGAAGTCAACACAGCCAGTCTCGAACCGCGCTCCTGCAATGATCAACGAGGTCTACAATCGCCGTATCATCGAACTTGCGGGAACGATTCCGCGGATCGGACGCCTTGCCAACCCGGACGCAACGGCCAAGGCGGTTTCGCGGCTCTGCGGCTCGACGGTCACTGTCGATCTGAAGATGGACGGCGATAAAGTGACCGACTTCGCCCACGAGGTGAAAGCCTGCGCGCTCGGCCAAGCGTCGTCCTCGATCATGGCGCGCAACGTCGTTGGCTCCAACGCGGTGGAGCTACGTGCGCTCCGCGAAAAGGTCCGTAAGATGCTCAAAGAGAATGGCGAGCCGCCCGCGGACGGCAAGTGGGCCGATATTTCGGTGCTCGAGCCAGTGCGCGACTACAAGGCCCGGCACGCCTCGACGCTCCTGACTTTCGACGCCGTGGTCGACGCCATCGGCCAGATCGAGGCCAAGCGCGCGGCCAAAGCCGCGGCCGAGTAGCCCGTAGATCCCTGCCATGTCGCTCGATGCTCTTTTCGAAACTTCACGCCGTGCCCCGCGGCTCGCCGGCCGCGGGCTGGTCAAGGCCTATCGCTACACGTTCTCGCCGCTGGTCGGCTTCCATTGCCGGCATCTGCCGACCTGCTCGGACTATGCCGACGAAGCGCTCGAACGTTATGGCCTCTGGGCAGGCGGCTGGATGACGCTAGCCCGCCTGTTGCGCTGTCAGCCTTGGGGCACGGCCGGACTGGATTTCGTTGCCGATACCCTTCCGCCGAAGGCGCGCTGGTATTTGCCCTGGCGTTACGCGCGCTGGCGCGGCACGAACGCGGCGCCGCGCGCGGGCGAGCTGGCCTAGCCGCTCGCGCCTCCGCTTGCTTCGGCGCCAGACTTACTGTGCCCAACTCCCAAGAGGATGTTTTATGGCTGAAGGCAAGGCACAACCGATTCGACGCCTCAATCCCCCCGAGCTTGGCAGCCCGCCCGGCTATTCGCAGATCGTGGACGTGCGGGCCAGCCGCATCATCTTCATCGCCGGCCAGACCGCTGTTGATCGCCACGGCGCGTTGGTCGGCAAAAACGACTATCCGACGCAGGCTGGGCAAGTCTTCCGAAACTTAAATACAGCGCTGCTGTCGGTCGGCTGCACGGCAAGCAATCTCGCGAAACTGACCGTCTTCCTCCGCGACATGGGTCATCTTTCAGCCTATCGGGAGGCGCGGAATCGTTTCTTTGCGAGCGTCACTCCACCCGCGGCACCCGCCGTGACGTTGATCGAGGTGTCGAAGTTGTATGGTCCGGATTTCCTGATCGAGATCGAAGCCGTGGCCGCAATTTGAGAGAAAAGACGGAGATGGCCACTTTGGCCCGGAGTCTAGAATCCAAACTGAGACACTACCGGCCCCTCCCCCATTTGCCTTCGCGGTTGCATGCGCTAAATAGCGATCAATACCGCTTACCTGCGTTCGTAGGCAGCGAGTGAGCAACAGGAGCCAAGATAATGGTCGCGCTGACCTTTCCCGACGGCGCACGCCGGGAATTTCCACCAAACATCACCGGACTGGATATCGCCAAAGGCATTTCGCCGTCGCTTACCAAGCGCACGGTCGCCATGGCGCTCGACGGCAAGCTCGCTGACCTTGCCGATCCGATCGAGCACGACGCGAAAATCGAGTTCCTCACGCGCGATGATCCGCGCGCGCTGGAGCTCATTCGCCACGACGCGGCGCACGTGCTCGCCGAGGCGGTACAGACCCTGTGGCCGGGCACGCAGGTCACCATCGGGCCGGTGATCGACAACGGCTTTTATTACGATTTCTTTCGCAACCAGCCGTTCACGCCCGAAGATTTCGACGCGATCGAGAAAAAAATGCGCGAGATCATCGCGCGCGACAAACCCTTCACCAAGGAGGTGTGGTCGCGCGACGAGGCGAAAAAGGTGTTTCGCGACAAGGGCGAGCTGTTCAAGGTCGAGCTGGTCGATGCGATCCCGGAAGATCAGCAACTAAAAATCTACAAGCAGGGCGATTGGTTCGATCTCTGCCGCGGCCCGCACATGACCTCAACCGGCAAGATCGGCAACGCGTTCAAGCTGATGAAGGTGGCCGGCGCCTACTGGCGCGGCGATTCGAACCGCGAAATGCTGTCGCGCATTTACGGCACCGCGTTCGCCAAGCAGGAGGAGCTCGACGCCTATCTGAAGCAGATCGAGGAAGCGGAAAAGCGCGACCACCGCAAGCTCGGCCGTGAAATGGATCTGTTTCATTTTCAGGAGCAGGCGCCCGGTTCCGTATTTTGGCACCCGAACGGCTGGACGCTGTTCCAAACGCTGGAGAACTACATCCGCCGCCGGCAGAGCGATGCCGGCTATGCCGAGGTCAACGCGCCGCAGCTCATCGATTCATCGCTGTGGGTCGCGTCCGGCCACATGGCCACGTTCCGCGAAGGCATGTTCCTCATCGAGCCACGCGAGGAGGACGAGCGCACCTACGTAGTCAAGCCGATGAACTGCCCCGGCCACATCCAGATTTTCAAGAACGGGCTGAAATCCTACCGCGATCTGCCGTTCAAGATCGCGGAGTTCGGCAAGGTGCACCGCTTCGAGCCGTCGGGCGCGCTGCACGGGCTGATGCGCGTGCGTGCCTTCACGCAGGACGACGCGCACATTTTTATCACCGAGGAGCAGATTGCTGACGAAGTGCTCAAGGTCAACGATCTGATCCTGTCGATCTACCAGGATTTCGGCTTCGACGACGTGCGCATCAAGTTCTCCGACCGGCCGGACAAGCGCATCGGCGACGATGCCGTGTGGGATAAGGCCGAGGCGGCCTTGATGCAGGCGCTGAAAGCGTCGGGACGGCCATGGACTCTCAACAAAGGCGAAGGCGCCTTTTACGGCCCCAAACTCGAATATGTGCTGCGCGACGCCATCGGCCGCGACTGGCAGTGCGGCACCGTTCAGGTCGATCTCAACATGCCGGGCCGGCTCGGCGCCTTCTATATCGACGAGCACTCGAACAAGATAACGCCGGTGATGCTGCACCGCGCCATGTTCGGTTCGCTCGAGCGCTTCACCGGAATCATGATCGAGCACTATGCGGGACACTTGCCGCTGTGGCTCTCGCCGCTACAGGCGGTGATCGCCACCATCACCTCCGATGCCGACGATTATGCACGCGAGGCGATCGCGGCGGCGCAGCGCGCAGGGCTACGCGTCGAAGGCGACCTGCACAACGAGAAGATCAATTACAAAGTCCGCGAGCACTCCTTGGCGAAGGTGCCGGTCTTGCTCGTCGTTGGCAAAAAGGAGGCAGCCGAGCGCACGGTGTCGATCCGCCGTCTCGGCAAAGAGGGCCAACGGGTGATGCCGCTCGACGCCGCGCTGGCGGCGTTAGCGCAGGAAGCGGTGCCGCCTGATGTCGGGCGCATGAAGAAAGCAGCATAGCCGTGGGCGGCCGCCACCACTCAGCGCGCCAGCACCTCGATCTCGCCGTCGACGCCGGTGATGACCTTGAAGTCGCGCTGGAAAGTCTTGCCTTCGTTGCGCGCGATCACGCGATAGTCGCCCTCGGCGAGCACGACGCGGGGGAAGGCGCCGATCGATTCCTTGATCACGTCGCCGCCTGGGGTCAGCACCGTCCATTGCGTGTTGGCTAGCGCCTCGCCGCGCGAATCGTTCACCAGCTTGAGCGTGATGACCGCGGCGCGATGGGTGACGACGATATCGGTGAGCTTGGCGGTCTGCACG
>JBEKSB010000151.1:0-10393 GCA_049517455.1 Xanthobacteraceae bacterium | reverse complement strand
GCCACGTCCCAGGAAGCCTGGCCTGGAGCTGCGCCCAACGGGCGAAAGCCCCGACGGCAAGAGCCGTGGTGGAACGCCGACAGGCGAGCGCGTCCGCAAGACGCGCGCCGCGCGCAAGCGCGCAGGATGGACACATACGCCTGCCGGCGTTCCGCTTCCGTTTTTGTTTGCCGGAAGCGAGTCTAAAAGAACTCTTTCGTAGCCTGGTCTGCGAAAGAGTTTGTAACGGCTCGCTCGGTTCGTCACTCGCGTCGTGGTTGGCAAAACTCGGGCGCAAACAAAAATGCGTCGCGGAAACGATTTCGCATTTTCACCTCTCCCCGCATGCGGGGAGAGCATAGGCGTCCTTTGGACGCCGTACTTGGTGCAAGAACGCCGATGCGACGCATCGGCTATGCGAAGCGAGGGTGAGGGGGCCTCTCAGCGAGTCTGAGTGCTGCAATTCTGAGCCCAGCGAAAACGCCCCCTCACCCCACCCTCTCCCCGCACGCGGGGAGAGGGTGTCACGAGCGTGCTGGAGGACGATATCTTTGACAACTGCACGAGCTTCGAGGTCTATTCCCCTCCCCCTTCCCCGCTTCGCGGGGCAGGATAAAAGTCCGCCAATTGGAGAAATGCATGGACACGCTGCTCTATGCCGCTCTGCCGCTGTTCGTTGGAATGGTTGCGGTCGTTGCGCAGGGCGCAGGCGGCGCGGTTCCGGCGGATGTCCTGAAAGACCTCGCCCCGGGCGGCGAGCTGCGGGCGGCGCTTAATCTCGGCAATTCGGTGCTGGTGCAAACCGACGCGGCGACCGGACAACCGAAGGGCGTCACGCCCGATCTGGCCCGCGAGCTCGGGCGGCGGCTGGGCGTTCCGGTCGAATTCGTCACGTTCGACGCGGCCGGCAAGGTATTCGAAGCGGCCAAGAGCGGAGCGTGGGATATTGCCTTCCTCGCGATCGAGCCGGTGCGCGCCGCCGAGATCGAATTCACCGCGCCCTATGTGCTCATCGAAGGCACCTACATGGTGCCGGCGGGTTCGCCGTTGCAAAGCATCGCCGACGTCGATCGCGCCGGCGTGCGCATCGCTGTCGGCCTGGGCTCGGCCTACGATCTCTATCTTAGCCGCACCATCAAAAACGCCACCATCGTCCGGGCGACGGCGGGCGGCGGCCGCGAGATGATCGATCTGTTCGTCAACGACAAGCTTGAGGTTGCGGCCGGCGTGCGGCAACCGCTCCTCGCTTACGCCGCAACCCATCCGGATGTGCGGGTGATGGACGGCCGTTTCATGGAAATCCGCCAAGCCATGGGCACGCCCAAGGGCCGCATTGCCGGCGCGCGCCATCTCACCGCGTTTGTCGAGGAGGTGAAAGCCTCGGGCTTTGTCGCGGACGCACTCAAGCGCAGTAACCAGTCGGCGGCCGTGGCGCCGCCGGCGGCAAAGTAAAGCGGGGCTTGGCTTGTCGAACGCGTCGCGAGAGCAATGTATTTTCGAAAAACACCTTTAAGGAGCCAGCTTCTCCCACACCAAAATGCTGCGGCCCTCGCGGCCGTCTGTCGGATTCGGAGCCGGGGCGGAAGTAATGGTCAGCGTGTTGCCTTCCAGCTTGTAGAATCGGACCTGGTCAGTGCCCGTCCAGGCTTGATTCCACGAAATATCGACGTGATGGATCACCTTCTCGGCGTCCACCGTGTAGGTCCCGGCGTAGGAGATCATTGTCCCATAAAGCTTGATTCGCTCTTCGTTGGTCGCAACCACGTCGTGCGGATTGGCGCGATTGTCCCAGGTGATGATCGCGTACATGCGGCCATCCGCGGCGTAGCCGAGATAGCCGTTGGGATGTTCGCCTCGCTCGTTGTAGCGCTCTCCCGTCGCGGCCACCTCGCGCACAAACGATTTCAATTTCCATGTGCCCAGCAACGGATTTTCGGCGGCAAACGCGGCTGTTGCGGACAGGATCAACAATGTTGCTGACAAGACGCCGACGACTCTCGTCATATCAATCTCCTTGGTTATCGGATGAGTCATTGCTCACCGATCTCGCGCAAAATTTCGGCAGTGTGTTCGCCGAGCCGCGGGGAGGGCCGCTCCGCCGCCATCGGCGCGCCGTCGAGCATGATCGGCGTGCGCACGCCGGGAATCGTGCCGACCTTGGCGGCGGCGCTCGGCGGATCGACCCGCATGCCGCGATGGATCACCTGCGGATCGGCGAACACCTGTTCGAGATCGTTGATCGGCCCGGCCGGCACTCCGACCGCTTCGAGTTTTTGCAGGAGCTCGGCGCGGGGAAATTTCGCGGTGAGCGCGCACAGGCGGCCGACAAGCTCGCCGCGATGCTCCAGCCGGCCCTTGTTGTCGGCATATCCCGGCTCCTTGGCAATTTCAGGCGCGCCAAGCGCGCCGCACAGCTTGACGAACTGGCTGTCGTTGCCCGAGGCGATGATGATGTGGCCGTCGGCGGCCGGAAACACCTGATAGGGCGTGATGTTCGGATGCGCGTTGCCCATGCGGTGCGGAACTTTGCCGGAAACCAGAAAATTGAGCGCCTGATTGGCCAGGACGCCGACGGTGGTATCGACCAACGCGGTATCGACATAGCCGCCGCGGCCGGTTTTTTCGCGCCGCGCCAAAGCCGCGAGGATGCCGACGACCGAATACACGCCGGTGAAAAGATCGGACACCGGCACGCCGACGCGCATCGGTTCGCCGTCGGGATTGCCGGTCAGATCCATCATGCCGCCCATGCCCTGCGCCATGAGATCGTAGCCGGCGCGCGGCGCATAAGGGCCGGTCTGGCCGAAACCGGTCACGGAGCAATAAATCAGCCGCGGATTTTCCGGCGCGAGGCTTTCATAGTCGAGGCCGAATTTGGCGAGCCCGCCGACCTTGAAATTCTCGATCAGCACGTCAGAGCGGGCGGCGAGCTTGCGCACGATGCGGCGGCCCTCGTCGCTCTCGAAGTCGAGCTCGATCGAACGCTTGCCGCGGTTGGTGCCGTGAAAATAGGCGGCGCCGAGGTGGCTGCCATCGGCGGCGGGCACGAAAGGCGGGCCCCAGCCGCGGGTGTCGTCGCCGGCGCCTTTGCGCTCGACCTTGATCACGTCGGCGCCGAGATCGGCAAGAATTTGTCCGGCCCAGGGACCCGCCAAAATGCGGGCAAGTTCCAGCACTCGCAGACCGGCCAATGGTCCCGGCATAGGCGGCTCCTCAACGCTTCACGACGGCTTCGCCGCCCTCGCCGTTACCTGACAAAGCGGCGGGCATTTGTCTACGACCCCCGCCTCGCCCTTCCCCGCTCGCGGGGGAGGGAAGGGTGGGGGAACCAGCTTGTCATCGCCGCAGGAGATCATTAGCTCTTTGGTGTCGGAGCGGATGGTTGGATCGATGGTTGCGGTGAATACCTCGTTCTTCAGCGACATGCTGCAGAGCATCGCCGACCGCAGCCGCGCCTTCCTGCGCGAACGCCGCGAGCCGGCGCGCGAGCGGTCCGACGGGATCGTCGAGCTGTGCGAGGCGCTGTTATCGGGCCGCGGCGAGGCTTCCGGCGTCGCCCTCGCCAACGAGATCCTTGCGGATTATGCGGACCTGACGATTGGACCGCGCATCGCCTTCTTCGAGGAACTGGCGCGGACATTCGGCCACGATCGCACCCACATCGATGCGGCCATCGCGGCCTGGAACCAGTCGCCGTCAGCCGCGACGGCAGCCGAACTTCACCGCGCCAGCGAGCCGCGCCGGCTCGAGCTTTTCCGGCGGCTTAATCTCGCGCCGGGCGGCACCGCCGCGCTGGTGCGCATGCGCGAGCAGCTCCTGGACGCCATGGACCACCGCGAAGATCTGGCCGTGGTCGATAACGATTTCATCCACCTGTTCTCGTCGTGGTTCAATCGGGGGTTTCTGGTGTTGCGCCGCATCGATTGGTCGACGCCGGCTTCGATCCTGGAAAAGATCATCCGCTACGAAGCCGTGCACGAGATTCGCGACTGGGAAGATTTGCGCCGGCGCATCGATCTGCCCGACCGCCGCTGCTACGCCTTTTTTCATCCAGCCCTGGTCGACGATCCGCTGATCTTCGTCGAGGTGGCGCTCACCCGCGAGATACCGGACGCGATCGCGCCGATCCTTTCCGACAAGCGCGAGGAAGTCGAGCCGCAGCGGGCGACGACCGCGGTGTTCTACTCGATCACCAATTGCCAGCGCGGGCTGGGCGGGGTCACCTTCGGTCACTTCCTCATCAAGCAGGTGGTGGAAGAAGTCCGCCGCGAGTTGTTGCGCATTTCGAATTTTGTGACGCTGTCGCCGGCGCCGAATTTCGCCGCGTGGCTCAAACGCGAGCGCGCCAACGAAGCCTCGCTTGTCGTCGATGAGGACGATCGGGCGGCGCTCGCCGCACTCGACCAGCCCGATTGGTGGCGCGAGGACGCCTCGATCGCGACGATCCACGAGCCGCTCATGCGCGCCGCCGCCTGGTATTATTTGCGCGCCCGCAACAGCCGCGGCCAGCCGGCCGATGCGGTCGCGCGCTTCCATCTCGGCAATGGCGCCCGCCTCGAACGATTGAACTGGCCGGCCGACACATCCGAGCGGGCGCTGGCGCAGTCCTACGGCCTGATGGTGAATTACCTCTACGATCTCGAATACATCGAGCAGAACCACGAGGCCTACGCGCAGCAGCACGCCGTCGTCGCCGCGAGCGCCGTCAGCCGATTGGTGCGCTCGCCCATGCGCGAGGTTGTTCCGGTTTCGGGGTAGCCCAAGTTGTCATTGCCGGGCTTGACCCGGCAATCCAGCTTCGTTTCGTGGAAGATTAAGATGGATCACCGGGTCTCGGCGCTTCGCGCCGGCGCGGTGATGACGCACACGGTGACTATATGCCCAACCTCCTCGGCGTTCTGGAAACGTCGCTCTACGTCGAAGAGTTCGAGCGCGCCTGCGCGTTCTACGAACAGGTGCTCGGCCTCAACAGCATGTATCGCGATCCGCGGCTGTGCGCCTACGACGTCGGCGGGCGCAGCGTGCTGCTCCTATTTCTGCGCGGCCGATCGTTCGAGACCGTGCATCTGCCCGGCGGCACGATCCCGCCGCATGACGGTCACGGGCCCGTGCACATGGCCTTCTCGATTGCCGCTGATGAGCTTGCGAACTGGGAGGCATGCCTCTCAGAGGCCGACGTCGCGATCGAGGGTCGCACCAAATGGCCCCGCGGCGGCGAGAGCATTTATTTCCGCGATCCCGACGGGCATCTGCTCGAACTGGCAACGCCGGGATTATGGCCGGGTTATTAGCGGCGGGATCCCTTATGACTTTCCATACACCGGCACGACCGCGCCGCGCGTCACGCGGTTCTCCGGCGAGGCGAGGAACAAGATCGTCGCGGCCACTTCTTCGACCTTGGGCCACAGATCGTAGTCAGCCTTGGGCATGGCCTTGCGATTGGCCGGCGTATCCATGATCGAGGGCGCCACCGCGTTGACGAGGATGCCGTCCTTGGCGACCTCCTCGGCGAGCGCGGCGGTCAGCGCCGCGACCGCGGCCTTGCTCGCGGTGTAGGCGGCCATGCCGGCGCCGCTTCGCCATTCGAGCGCCGCGCGTGCGGCGACGTTGACGATGCGGCCGCCGTTGCCCGCCATTGCGCTAACCGCGGCGCGGCAACAGAGCAGGCAACTGACGAGATTCATGTCGATCTGTTGCCGCAGCGTCGCCACGCTGGTGTCGCGGAGCGGCCCCGCGGCGAATCCGCCGGCGAGGTGGATCGAGGCCCAGAGCGGCGCGATCCCCTGATAGAGCCCTGCGATGGGCTTTTCCTCAGCGAGGCTACCGGTGACGCTGAGCACGACCTGCTTGTGCTCGCGCAGCCGAAAGCGCTGCGCCTCCGCCTCATCCAGACACGGCACGTGGCAAATGGCGCCGGCTTCGACCAGCGCCGCGACCAAAGCGGTGCCGAGTGCGCCGGCGCCGCCGGTGATCACGACGTGGCGATTGCGAAAGTCCATCGCGCATCATCGCCGATCTTCGGTAGGAGGCAAGGCCACGATCAGGATTTGATAGTCTGTCCTGAGGGGAGAATCAGTGGCCGATTTCGACCTTGCCATCATCGGCGGCGGCATCAACGGCGCTGGCATCGCCCGCGACGCCGCAGGGCGCGGACTCAAGGTCGTGCTCATCGAGCAAAACGACCTTGCGTCGGGCACGTCGTCGGCGTCTTCGAAGCTGATTCATGGCGGGCTGCGTTATCTGGAGCACGGCGCGCTCCGCCTCGTGCGCGCCGCGCTCAGCGAACGCGAGGTGTTGTTGCGGATGGCGCCACACCTCATCCGGCCGCTTCGTTTCGTGCTGCCGCTCGTTGCGGGGAGCCGCTCCCCCTTCGTGCTCCGGCTCGGCCTCTTCGTTTACGATCTGATCGGCCGGCGCGAGATCCTGCCGGGCACGCGCGTGCTCGATCTCATCATCGACGCGGCCGGCCAGCCGCTGAAGCCGCGCTTCCATCACGCCTACGAATATTCCGACTGTTTTGCCGACGATGCGCGTCTCGTGGTGCTCAATGCGGTCGATGCTGCCGAGCGCGGCGCGGCGATCCGCACCCGCACGCGCTGCGTCCGCGCGGAACGCGCGGCCGAGTGGCGGCTCATCCTCAACGCGCGGGGCGAGCGCGAGGTGGTGACCGCGCGGGTCTTGGTCAACGCTGCCGGCGCTTGGGTGGAAACGGTCGCCGAAACCGTGCTGCGGCAGTCGCCGCCACGCCGGCTGCGGCTCGATAAAGGCAGCCACATCGTAGTGCGGCGGCTCTACGATCACGATCGCGCCTACATTTTGCAGGCGGCCGACGGCCGGGTCGTGTTCGCCATCCCGTTTCAGCAGGATTTCACCTTGATCGGCACGACCGACCGGAGCTTTTCCGGCGATCCTGCGGGGGTCGCGCCGACCGGAGAGGAAATCGATTATCTTTGCGGGGTGATCAACGCATTTTTCCGCACCACAATTGGGGCGGCGGACGTGGTGTGGGCCTTCGCCGGCGTTCGCTCGCTTTACGACGATGGCGCGCGCAAGCCGCAGGATATTGGGCGCGATTACGTGCTCATGCTCGACAAAAGCTTCGGTGCGGCGCCGCTGCTTACGGTCTATGGCGGTAAGCTGACGACATTCCGCCGCCTTGCCGAAGATGTGCTGGCCCGGCTGTCGCCTTTCTTCCCGCGCTTGCGGCCGTGGACCGCGAAGAGCTCGCTGCCGGGTGGTGACTTCGTCTATGACGGGGCGCCGACGCTGATCGAGGGTACACGGCGGCGCTGGCCATTCCTCACCGAAGACCATGCGCGGCGGCTGGTCGGCGCCTATGGCACGCGCGTGGAACAGGTGCTGCAAACGGCCACGCGGTTGGACGATCTCGGCATACGTTTCGGCGCCGATCTCGCGGCAGCGGAAGTGCGCTATCTGATGACGAAGGAATGGGCGCAGACCGCCGACGACGTACTCTGGCGCCGTTCCAAGCTTGGCTTGCGCTTTTCGCAAGCGGAGCGAGCCGCGCTGGAACGCTTCATGGCAGCACGGAATGGCTGAGACGTTAAAATGCGTCGAATTTTATCGATGCATTTCACGCCGATTTTAGGAGCATGTGGTCACATCGCATCTGCGAGACCATAGGGGCGTCATGGAATCGGTCGAAAGCCAGATCGCGGAAAAGCTTGTCAAGCTGAAGGTGCTGATCGTCGACGACGAGCACACCATGCGCAAGGTCACGCGCTCGCTCCTGCAAGCGATCGGCATCAGAACCGTCTATGAGGCCAATGACGGTAACTCGGGTCTCGAAGCGATCCGCACGCTTTTGCCGGACGTCGTCATTGTCGATTGGGAGATGCCGAGCCCCAACGGACCGGAATTCGTGAAGACGGTGCGCTCGCCGGAGACCTTTCCGCTGCCCGACGTGCCGATCATCATGCTCACCGGCCATGGCGAGCGTTCGCGGGTGGTCGAGGCGGTGAGCCTCGGCGTCAACGAATTCCTGCTCAAGCCGGTCTCCACGAAGGCGCTGCTCGCGCGCTTCGTCTCCCTCATCGTCCAGCCGCGTCGGATGGTGAAAAAGTCCGATTATTACGGGCCGGAGCCACGCCAGATCTCAAGCTACAAGGCGGAAGCCGAATTCGGCTTCGGTTAGGCAGGCTTGGCCGGCTGACGCGCTTCCAAATTGCTGCGTTAACGGAATGCTCACCATGCCGGCCGGCTTGGCCGGTGCGGCTTTACCAACCCGCAAGGCGGCCATGGTCTGATGCGTGTGGCGCCCGGAATGGACGCTTTGAGGTCCTAACCGATTTAAGACATGTCAGAAAAGCTGTCGAAAAAGGACGTCGCGGATCGCATCCAGGCACTTTGTGTGCTGGTGGTCGACGACAACCAATACATGCGCAAGATGATCCGCAATCTCCTGGTCAATTGTGGCGTCAAGGATATCTATGAGGCGGGCGACGGCATTGCCGCTCTCGATACTATCCGCACAGTCGGCCCCGACGTGGTGATCCTCGATTGGGAGATGCCGCTGCTAAACGGCGCCGAACTCGTGCGCATCGTGCGTTCGCCGGGCGTGTTCCCGATGCCCGACGTGCCGATCATCATGCTCAGCGGCCACGGCGAACGCTGGCGCGTGGTTGAGGCGGTGCGGCTCGGCGTCAACGAGTATCTGGTCAAGCCGGTTTCGGCGAAATCGCTCTATGACCGCCTCGTCACGATCACGTTGCAGCCGCGACCGACCGTGCAGTTGGGCGACTATTACGGTCCGGAGCCGCGCAAGCTCGCGAACGATGCGGTCGAGGAGGGCAACCTCGCCTCGTCGCTTTCCGAACCGCTCGTGATCTGACGCCGCTTGGCGTCGGCCGCAATTGTCGGTCCGTGCGATTTACGATACAAAAGTTGCCGAGGTCTTCCCGCGCTTTCACGCTTTTGGAGTGAACGCAGATCGCCGGCTCGAAACGAGATTTTGCGCCGTGGACCGATCCGAACCTGCGTCCGCTGTTGCGCATCGAGGCCGCGACCAAACGATTCGGCAGCGCCGCCGTCGTCGATCATCTGTCGCTCGATATTTATGAAGGCGAGTTCTTTGCGCTACTCGGACCTTCGGGTTGTGGCAAGACCACGTTGTTGCGCCTGATCGCGGGCTTCGAGCGGCCGAGCGCCGGCCGCATTCTGCTCGACGGAATAGACCTGGCTCCGGTGCCGCCATATCGGCGCCGCGTCAACATGATGTTCCAGAGCTACGCGCTGTTTCCGCACCTCAATGTCGAGGCCAATATCGCCTTCGGCCTCAAGCAGGAGGGTTTGCCTGCGCGCGAAATCGCGCACCGCGTCGCTGATATGCTCGCTTTGGTCAAACTCGAAAGCTTCGGCGGCCGCAAGCCGCATGAGCTTTCCGGCGGCCAACGCCAGCGCGTGGCGCTAGCGCGTTCCCTGGTCAAGCGGCCGCGGGTGCTTTTGCTCGACGAGCCGATGGCGGCGCTCGACAAGAAACTGCGCGGCGAAACGCAGTTCGAGCTGATGGAGCTGCAACGAAAACTCGGGCTGACTTTTGTCATCGTTACCCACGACCAAAGCGAAGCGATGACCGTTGCCGATCGGATCGGCGTGATGGATCGCGGCCGGCTCATGCAGGTCGCGCCGGCAGCCGAAATTTATGAGCGGCCGAACTGCCGCTGGGTCGCCGACTTCGTCGGCGACGTCAACCTGTTCCACGGCCGCCTCGGCGACGGCGGACTGACCGTCGAGGGCACGGCGGTCGGGCGCTTGCGCGTGGCGTCGAAGGCCGACGCCGAACCGGGAGCGATGGTCTGGGTAGCGGTGCGGCCGGAGAAGGTCCGCATCAGCCGCGAGCCGCTCTTGCCGGGTCTGGACAATTGCGTCGCCGCGACGGTCGCCGATATCGGCTATCTGGGCGACGTTTCGATCTACAAACTACGGATTCGTGACGGCTCGCAAGTGAGGGCGGCGATCGCCAATATCGGCAGCCGCGGTGAGCGCGCCGTCGGTTTCGATGAGCAGGTGTGGCTGAGTTGGCCGGCCGAGGCCGCGATCGTGCTGACGCGGTGAGGATGCCATGAAGCAACCGCACGGGCATTCCTTTTGGCGACAGCTGGTCCTGCGAATTCCGTATCTATGGCTGCTTGCTTTCTTTCTCGTGCCGTTCCTGATTGTGCTCAAGATCAGCCTGTCGCAGACGGCGATTGCGCAGCCGCCTTACACACCGGTACTCGACCTTGCCGCCGGCTGGCACGGCATTGCGGCTTTTTTCGCCGGATTATCGCTCGACAATTACGTGCTGCTCGGTTCCGATCCGCTCTATCTTCTGTCCTATCTGAAGAGCGTGGAGATTGCCGCGTTCGCGACGCTCCTTCTGCTCGTCATCGGCTATCCCATTGCTTACGCGATC
>JBEKSB010000150.1:0-10485 GCA_049517455.1 Xanthobacteraceae bacterium | reverse complement strand
TCGATGCAGCGCCGATGTCCGGCTCCAAGCGCATCCCAATGATCGAGATCGGCGAGAATGGCGCGGTCTCGATCGACCTTTGGTGCGCGAGCATGCGCGGTCAGGCCAATGTCGGCGAGGATTCGATCAGCATCGTGCCCGGACAGGTACGACCGGCGCAATGCGCGCCCGATCGTCAAAGCGGTGATGAAAATTTGCTGGCCGCACTGGCGCAGGTAACGAACTGGCGACGCCAAGGGGACGTGATCGAGCTCCGCGGCGCGACGACGCTGCGGTTTCGCCTGATGACGAATTAACCGCTTCCGCCGATCACACCTTGGTCGCGCGGGTCATCAAGAACGGCATGTGGATCGCGTTGTCATCGTAGAAGTTGCCGACCATCGCCTCGAATTCGGTACGGAGCGCCGCAAGCTTGGCAGGATCGTTCTCCAGCGAGGCAACCATCTTCGTCAGCGGGCCGATCGTTTTCTCTTGCGCCCTGCGGAAATGCGCAAGGCTCAGCGCCGGCATGACCAGCGTGCCGCGGTCAAAGGTGAGATCGCTCACCAACCCGCTGAGCCGCTCGCGAACGACGTTCGGATCGCCCCATAAAGCCGGCGGCGCCGGCGGCTCTGTTCTTGGCGGCGGCGGCGGCAAATTGCGCGCGATGAACGTAAACATCCACCCGGTGAAATGCTCGGGAGGCCAGGTGGAGAACGCAATGCGTCCACCGACCTTAAGAACCCGCAACATTTCTTTGAGCACGACGGCCGGGCGCGGCGCGAAGATGTGGCCGAATTGGCTGAGCACGATGTCGAACGAAGCGTCTGGATAAGGCAGCGCCTCGGCATCGCCTTCGACGAAGTCAACATCGACGGCCGCCACGCTGGCGTTGTGGCGGGCGCGCTCGATCAGCACCGGCGATAAATCGAGTCCGGACACCTTGGCGCCGCGCCGCGCCGCAGTGACCGCAACGACACCAGTTCCGCAAGCGACGTCGAGCACCTTCTCCCCCGGCGCCACCTGCGCAAAATTCACTAACTTCGCCGCCGGTATGATGGTGATGACTTCGACCGGTAAGAAGGCCGCCCAAGCCTCGCGCTGCGCCGCCTTGAATTTCGCGAACGGATCGACGTTCACGGTGTTCATCGTCTCCTCCCGCGGCGTTAGCGTCGAAGGCTACGCCGCAAACCGGTGCGGGAACAGAAAAAAGGCGCGGTTTGCACCGCGCCCTTTGGATTGACAATAGGCCAAGAGATCAGAAACCCATCCCGCCCATTCCGCCCATGCCGCCACCACCGGGTGGCATCGCCGGCATTGCCGATTGCTCTTTCGGCATCTCGCCGACCATGGCTTCGGTCGTGACCAAAAGGCCGGCGATGGAGGCTGCATCCTGCAACGCCGCGCGCACGACCTTAGCCGGATCGACGATGCCTTTCTCCAGCATGTCGACATATTCCTCGGTCTGCGCGTCGAAGCCGAATGTCTCCGACTTGTTCTCGAGGATCTTGTTGACCACGATCGAGCCTTCGACCCCGGAATTCTCCGCGATCTGGCGCAGCGGGGCTTCGATCGCCTTGAGGACGATGTTGATGCCGGCTTGCACGTCGGGATTGTCGTTGGTGAGCTTGCCGACCGCCTTCTTGGCGCGCAGCAAGGCAACGCCGCCGCCGGGCACGATGCCTTCCTCGACCGCGGCGCGGGTGGCGTTGAGCGCGTCTTCGACGCGATCCTTCTTCTCTTTCACTTCGACCTCGGTGGCGCCACCGACGCGGATCACTGCGACGCCGCCGGCGAGCTTGGCGAGCCGCTCCTGCAGCTTCTCGCGATCGTAGTCGGAGGTGGTCTCCTCGATCTGCGACTTGATCTGCTGCACGCGTCCCTCGATGTCCTTCTTCTTGCCGGCGCCGTCGACGATGGTGGTCTTTTCCTTCTCGATCACTACCTTCTTGGCGCGGCCGAGCATCGCCACTGTGACGTTTTCGAGCTTGATGCCAAGGTCTTCCGAGATGAGCTGGCCGCCGGTGAGGATCGCGATGTCCTCAAGCATGGCCTTACGCCGATCGCCGAAGCCAGGAGCCTTCACCGCCGCGACCTTCAGTCCGCCGCGCAGTTTGTTGACCACGAGCGTCGCCAGCGCTTCGCCTTCGACGTCTTCGGCCACGATCAGAAGCGGCTTGCCCGATTGCACCACTGCCTCGAGAACGGGGAGCAGCGCCTGCAGCCCAGGCAGCTTCTTCTCGTGCAGCAGCACGTAAGCATCCTCGAGCTCGGCTAGCATCTTCTCGGCGTTGGTGATGAAGTAGGGCGACAGATAACCGCGGTCGAACTGCATGCCTTCGACGATCTCCACTTCGGTCTCGAGCGACTTGGCCTCCTCGACCGTGATCACGCCTTCGTTGCCGACCTTCTGCATCGCCGAAGCGATCATCTTGCCGACGTTGACGTCGCCGTTCGAGGAAATGGTGCCGACTTGCGCCACTTCGGACGAAGAGCCGACTTTCTTGGCGCGCTTCTTGATGTCGGCCACCACGGCGCTCACCGCGATATCGATGCCGCGCTTGAGATCCATCGGGTTCATGCCGGCGGCAACTGACTTGACGCCTTCGCGCACGATTGCCGCGGCAAGTACGGTCGCCGTCGTGGTGCCGTCGCCGGCCTCGTCGTTGGTCTTCGATGCGACCTCGCGCACCATTTGCGCGCCCATATTCTCGAACTTGTCCTCGAGCTCGATCTCCTTGGCGACAGTGACGCCGTCCTTGGTGATGCGGGGAGCGCCGAAGCTTTTTTCGATCACGACGTTGCGGCCCTTGGGGCCGAGCGTCACTTTCACCGCGTTGGCGAGTGTCTCCACGCCGCGCAGCATGCGGTCGCGGGCGTCGCCGGAAAAACGTACATCTTTCGCAGACATATCAATTCACTCCTGGGGTTTTGCGTCAGACCGCCATCCCGAAGGTGGCGGCAAATGAATTTCAGGCGATCACGCCCATGATGTCGGACTCCTTCATGATGAGGAGATCATCGCCTTCAAGCCTGACCTCGGTGCCGGACCATTTGCCGAACAGCACGCGGTCGCCTGCCTTGACGCCCATGAAAATGAGCTTGCCGTTCTCATCACGGCCGCCGGGACCGACGGCGACGATTTCGCCCTCCTGCGGCTTCTCCTTGGCGGTGTCGGGGATAATGATGCCGCCCTTGGATTTTTCCTCGGCTTCAATGCGCTTGACGACAACACGGTCGTGCAGGGGACGGAATTTAAGCTTCGCCATGATCACCTCGTCGCCGCTGCTATGCGGCCTGTGTTAATGAGAAATTCTTTGAATTACATGGGCTTGGCACTCTATTCAGGTGAGTGCCACAAACCCGCCCGGGACATAAGGTCTGACATGAGAGCTGTCAAGCGTCCCGCTTTACGAGGCGACCAATTCCGCGAGCTTCGCTGCTTGCCAAGGCTCCGGCGAAGCCATGCTGGGTCTGGTCCTCGGCGCGAAAACTCGTCACCATGCCGGCCGGATGTTTCGCGAAGACACGTTTCGCGAAGACATAGCTGGCATCTTAGCGCGAACCGATATTTGAGGAGGGGTTTTATGAGTGCGTGGCTGCGCGATTTTCGGTTGCTTACGCGCCTCGCCCTGTTCGCGCTCGCGCTTTCGGCCTGCACGACGAATCCTCCGCCCGCTGAGGCGCCGCCGCCAGCGCCCGCGGTCATGCCGGAGATTCCGGCATCGATCCGGCCCGAAGAAATCGTCGGCCGCTGGGGTTACGGCGCCTATCACAACGACACTGACCGGGCGCGGACGGAAGCCGCGGCCAGGGGTCAGTGTGGTCAGCCGGTGGTGATCAATCGCGGGCCGGGTGGTGGTGTTTTGATGTATCTAGCCGACAGCGCGCAATTGCAGGAGCTCTATCTCAAGGGTGGCCCTGGTGGCAGGAACTTCATCGGTCCGCCGGGTCCGGCGAGCAGCCCGCAAGATCGCGAAGTCGTCGCGTTCGACGGCCGCACCATGGTCCTACGTTGGGTGAATCCCGAAATCCAAAACCGTTATGGCACCGGCGTCTATGCGCGTTGCGGAGCAGAAGGGATGACGCGCAAGCCGCCGCCGCATTGATGGTCTGTCGCCCGGTCAGGCTGATTGAATGTCGCCTCCAAACATGGAATCGACGTCGCTCTGCGTGACGTGATCGCGATCGCCCGGTAGGCCCGGGCCGTGCACGGGCGGTGCGGCGGCAATGCGTTTAAGTTCGTCTAGCGCGCGGGCGATCTGCTGCTCGAGACGACCGAGGCTCGCCAATACTTTGGCGACGCGCTGGCTGGTGATATCCTGAAAGTTGCTAGCCTCAAAGATTTGAAGCACGCGATCCCGGATATCCTGGGTGAGCCCTTGCTCGAAGTCGTCCTTGAGTGCGGCCGATAGGTTGTTTGCCGCCTGATCGATGTCTTCGGCGGCGGCGAGGATTTTCTGCGTCGCCTGCTCGCTGCCTTGCATCACCGCTTTTAGTTCACTGGCAATGTGCGCCGTTGGCGTCACCGTCCAGCGCGAGTCGTCACGGCCGCCACGGTCCTGCTCGGTTCCACAAATGGCCGACTGGATGAGGCACAGCTCGGTTGCGAGCCGCTGAATGTGGTCCTGCTGCGGCGCGTTGGTATCGACCGATTTTCTCGCAGGCGTGTCAGCGAGCATGGCGCGAAGCGCGCTCAACTCTTCCATGAGTTCGGCGTGGCGTGGCGTATGCGGATCGTCGGTCTGAGACTCGATCCGCAGGTCGGCCATCTCTTCAATGCGGAAGACCTTGCGCGGTCCGGCCATTGGTGCACCCCCACGCAAAAAATAGAGGTTGGCCACTTAATGCCGCGTTCACGCGGGCTGCCATCACGCACAGCCAAGCGAAATGCAAAACGCTCCGTTAACCATAACGCGGAGCTATTTACTAAAAATAAACCGTAACTTGATGAACAATGTACGAAGATCGCGCTCGCCGGACAGCCGCGGCGCGAAATTTACCAAACAGTCGAGGTTTACGTCTGTACTCGTCGCGCCAGCGAGCAAGGTGCTCGATTAGGCGTGAGGCTATGTGAAAGTACAGAGTTCAGTGATGCGGCGTATCCTTGCTCGTGTATTCGTAGCGTCCCCTCTGGCGGCTTGCGCCGCCGGCCTTGTCATCCCTTCCGGCGCCTACGCCGGCAGTGAGCCGCTCGATCCCGGTTGGCAGCTCGCTTATTCGAGCCAGCCCGGATACGGCAGCAACGGTCTCATCGAGTCCATGTTCAGCGATGGAACGGGGCAGCCGGTGGTTGCGCGTGCCTATCAGCCTGGGCCCGTGTACTACCAACAGCCGCCGGCACCGCAGCAGCGCGCCTACCAGCAACCTGCGCCCGTCTATTATCAGCAAGCGCCAGCGCCGCAGGCGCGCGCCTACCAGCCGGCGCCGGCATATTACCTGCAGGTGCCGGCACCGCAGCAGCGCGCCGACCAGCAGCCGGCGCCGGTGTATTATCAGCAAGCGCCAGCGCCGCAGGCGCGCGCATATCAGTCCGCGCCTGCGTCCTATCAGCAAGCGCCAGCCCAGCAGCCGCTCACCCCTCAGCCAGCGCCCGCCTACGCTCTACAAAATCCGTCAAAGCAGGCGTCCAACTACGGTCCCCAATACACGGGATCCGTCCCGGCGCAGCAGGTCCGCGGTCTCCAGCCTGCGCCCGCGAACTACCAGACACTCCCCGCGCCACAGCAAGGCGCCTACCAGCCCGCCATTCAGTATCCCCAGCAGGCGCCACCACAGCGGCTGGCCTTCGGTTATCCGGCGCCGCTTTATGCGCCCTCAACGTCCGGCGACATGGCGCAACCGCTGTCCGACCCAAGGTATGAGCGTCAGGTCGTCGACTATCAGGGCAACGAGCAGCCCGGCACAATCATTATTGATACCCCTCACTTCTTTCTCTACCTGGTCATGGGAGGCGGCAAAGCGCTGCGCTACGGCATCGGCGTTGGCCGTCCGGGCTTTACCTGGGCGGGCGTGAAGCAAATCTCGGCGATGCGTGAGTGGCCCGATTGGTACCCGCCGGTCGAGATGATCGCCCGCCGGCCCGATTTGCCGCGCTACATGCCCGGCGGTCCGGACAATCCGCTCGGCGCCCGAGCTCTCTATCTGGGCTCGACGCTCTATCGCATCCACGGCTCCAACGAGCCCTGGTCGATCGGCACCCAGGTGTCGTCGGGCTGCATTCGCCTGCGCAACACCGACATCATCGACCTCTACGGTCGTGTGAAAGTCGGCACCAAGGTCGTAGTGATGTGAGTTGCCCATCCCGCCGGCCTCGCGGCGGGATGCAGGTCATTCGGCGGCAGTACGGCTGTCACTCTCTGGAAGCGCCGCTTCCTCGCGCGGCTTCAATGCATGCTCGGCGACGAAATAGACCGGCCGTCCTTTGATCTCGTAAAGGATCTTGCCGATATATTCGCCGACGACCCCGAGCATGATGAGCTGCACGCCGCCTAGCACCATCACGCCGACGAACAGCGACGGATAGCCCGGGACCTTTTCGCCGTACATCCAAGTCTCGTAGATGATCTGTCCGCCATAGATGAACGCCGTCAGCGCGAGCAATAGCCCAAGCAGGGTAGCGACCCGCAGCGGTGCGACCGAAAACGCCGTCAGTCCGTCGATCGACAATCCGATCAGCGAACGCACATTCCAGGTGCTGCGGCCGTCCGTGCGCGGCGCCGGCTGGTAATCAATGCGGATCTGGCGAAAGCCGATCCAGCTCGACAGACCCTTGAAGAAGCGGTTGCGCTCCGGAAGGCGGCGCAAGGCGTTGACGGCGCGCGGCGACAATAGCCGAAAGTCGCCGGCGTTCTCGGGGATCTTGGTGTGGGCGCCCCAGTTGATGAGCGTATAGAAGCCCTTCACCAGGAGGCGCCGTGTGGCCGACTCATTGGCGCGATGGGCTTTCGCAGTGTAGACCACGTCGTAGCCGTCATCGAGCCAATGGCGGACAAGTCTCTCGATCAGCGCGGTCGGGTGTTGGCCGTCGCCGTCGATGAACAGAACCGCTCCAAGCCGCGCATGATCGAGACCGGCGAGGAGCGCCGCCTCTTTGCCGAAATTGCGCGACAGCGACACGACCTGGACGTCGGCCGCGCTGGCCGGCAATTGGTGAACGATCGCAAGCGTATCGTCGCGGCTGCCATCATCGACGTAGATAATCTCGCAGGCGAGCGTGTGGTTGGCGGCGAGTGCTCGCGCCACCTCGACCAGTTCCGCGTGCAGGCGCGCCAGCGAAGCTGCCTCGTTGTGCAGCGGAACCACGATCGAAAGGCCCGGTGCCGCGCCCGACGGCATGCCGCGCAGCGTGCGCGGTGCACTGCCGTCGCGCGTCGCTGCTACCGATCTTGGCTCGGTCGTCATATCAGCCACTTGGCTTCTCCTCTCACTGCCATTCTATACCGCAATTGGTCCCCCTTTGTCGCGCGCGCACGGTCGCAGCCGCCGCTCGTCTCATAAGGGGGGCAACGGGGCTGGCGGATCGTGGCGAACGTGATATGCGGGAACCAATGACGCTCGTTTCCCGCTATCTGCGTGCTCGCGAAAAGCTCCTCGCCGCCTGGCACAATCGCGCGCTCAGCCTCAAGGCGATCGCCTTCGGCCTGGTCGGCCTCGTCAACACGGTGGTCGATTACGGCGTGTTTCTGCTCGCGCGGGCGGTGCTGGACCGCTCGTCGGCGGCGCTCGGCGCGTTTGCCTCGGTGTCGGATTTCTGTCAGTGCGGCAACGCCGCGACCATTTCATTGATCGCCGCCAACACGATATCGTGGATCGTCGCTGTCAGCGGCTCGTATGTGATGAATTCCTCGATTACCTTCGCCGCGGAATCGGGGCGTCAGTTGAGATGGCGCGCATACTTCACGTTCGTCATCTCCGGCATTGCCGGATGGCTGGCGAATACTGCAACGCTTCTGGTGGCTGCGGAGGTTTTGCTTCTGCCGGTGTGGCTGGCAAAGATCATCGCCATCCTGGCAAGCTTCGTGGTGAACTTTTCATTTTCGCACTTTGTCGTGTTCCGGGTGCGCGCCAATCCGGCAGGCGATGCGCGGGAGGATGTTTGAACTTCCGCGGCCACTATGCCTCGCAAGGCCGTAGCCTTTGCCGCAGAGCGCAAATAAGATTGTAACGCGAGTGCGAATCGGATCGCGGAGGATGGCTGCCCTATGAATCAACGGCGTCGAGGACCAGTGCTTAGCAAGGCCGAGTTGCGGGCCCAAGGCGTTCAGGCCATGGCCGCGGTCACTAAACCCATTGTCAAGCTGCCGACAAAGCTTGTGAGACAATGCGGTCGCTGCGGTGAGTTCAGCTCGGTAATGGTCGAACCCGGGCAGGAGCCGCCCGAATTCAAGTGCAAGAGCTGCGATAAGCCGACCAAGCGGGACTAGCCGCCATTTCGGCCTCGCAGCCAACGAGGCGTCGGTGGCTGATGATCTAGTGCCGCGCGCCGGAGCCGGCCGTGCCCAATTGGTCCAGCTGCCGATATTCCACGTCATAATTCATAATTTCACGCGTAAGCTGGTCGATCATATTTTGTCGGCCCGCTGCGTCCTGGCTGTATGTCAGTTCCGCCACCGTCTTTGCGATCGCGGTCACGACTTCGTCGGTGTCGACGGTGTCCGGCTCATCCGTTGAGACGGGATATTCTGCAAAAAAACCGTCGATCACTTCGACCATCAGGCAATGCAGGCACGGCCGCTCCTCATTCTCGTCTTGATCGTCTGACATGGCCGTTCTCCTGCTTCGTAGGTATGTGAGGCCTCGGACCCCGTCGCGCAACGTTGCGCGGCAGACTAACTGCTCTGTTTGCGGGTCTTTTGGGCGGCGAGAAATTCACGCATGGCGACGCCTGGCTCATCGGTCTTGTAGGCCGCAGCGAATGCATCGATACCGGCCGCAATTGCGGCCGCAAGCGGCAGGTCTTCCCATTGCTTAATCAGCCGCTTTTGCAGCCGCACCGCGCGCGGCTGTGAAGTCAAGAGACGGGCAATCCAGGCCTCGACCGCCTCATCGAGAGTTGATGGAGGGACGACGCGTTCGACCAGTCGCCACGCGAGGGCTTCGGCGGCGGTGAAGGTTTCGCCAAGCAGCAAGATTTCGCGCGCCCGCCCCCACCCGACCAAGAGCGGCAAGAGCGCGGCCTCGATCACCGAGGGAATGCCGAGCTTGACTTCGGGCATGCCGAACAAGGCCGTTTCCGACGCGATGCGCACGTCGCACGCCGCCGCGATCTCGAGGCCCGCGCCGAAGGCGTAGCCCTGGATGCGGGCGATCACCGGCACCGGAAGATCGCGGATGGCGTCGCAGCACCGGTGCAGGCGGGTGATGAATGCTTTCGCCTGGGCGGGATTTTCGATGCTCGCCATCTCGTTGATGTCGGCGCCGACGATGAACGCTTTGGGCCCGGCGCCGGTCAGCACGACCGCTCGCAAGTGCTCGTCGCCGGCAAGTCCCGCCATGGTGTCGACGAACGCGCTCATAAGCGCGCTGTTCATCGCATTGAGACGGCGGGCATTGTCGATCGTCACATAGGCGACAATGCCCTGCATCCGTTCGTCGAGGCGGATGCGAAGAAATCGATCGTCAGAGCTTGCCAACGCGCGGCTTCCTCAATGCTCTTTGGGTGCTCCTGCGCACCAACGCCCGCCTCAGTTCGACGTTTTTTCGGCCGCGTTGTTCCGGTCGAGCTCGGCGATCAGCCGCGCATAGAGCGGATTGTCGCGCGCGTAGACGTATTCGAGCGCGGCGACGGAGACCGCCTCGGCACCGTGCTCGCGCAAAAAACTCGCGAGCGCATGCACGTGCTTGGGCGGGCAGTGCAGCGTCAGCATGCCGGAGGAGGTGGGGCCGCCGAACGGTGCGGCGACACCAAATTTTTCCCGCGCGATATTAAGCAGCGCCTCATTCATACCGGCAAAGCGCGTGCGGACTTCGCGATACGAGTGTGCGCGCTTTTGTGCCGCGAGGCGGTCGAGCAGAAGGCGAACGGTTTCGCGGCGTGCGGCGTCCCAGCATGCAGTACGCGCGGCGACCAGGTTGGCTTGCGAGCGCAGGATCACGCCGTCGTCGATCACCTTCAGGCCGTTGGCTGCGAGCGTGGAGCCGGTCGTGGTGATATCGACGATCAATTCGGCGGTGCCGGCCGCGGGCGCGCCCTCGGTGGCGCCCGAACTTTCCACGATGCGATAATCGACGACGCCGTGGTCGGCGAAGAAACCGCGTGTGAGATTGGCGTATTTGGTGGCGAGCCGCATCTTGCGCTCGTGCTTGAGCCGGAAGGCGGTCGCGACGTCGTCGAGATCGGCCATGCTGCGCACGTCGATCCAAGCCTGCGGCACGGCGACGGCAACATTGGCGAAACCGAAGCCGAGCTGGTCGAGGAACACGACCTCCTGATCGGCGTCGGCAATCAACTCCCGCACCAAATCCTCGCCGGTGACGCCGAGATGGACGGCGCCCTGGCCAAGT
>JBEKSB010000149.1:0-13287 GCA_049517455.1 Xanthobacteraceae bacterium | reverse complement strand
AGGAATTTCATGGGCACATTTGTAAGGCGGATTAGCCCAGGGCGTAATCCGCCATCACGTGGGCCGGAACGATAAATGACGCTTCGCTCATTCTACGCGCCTACCAAATGTCTCTAATTCGGCGACTAAATCCTTGACAACTGTCACCGAATAAGTTACCATGCCTCTCACCTTGCTCATCGAGGGCGCCTTTCCGGAAGGCAAGCCTGAAAGCGGAGCAAGGGCGGTGCCCGCGGCGGATTTGCAGTCCGCACCCGGGCGGCTTCGGGGCACCGCTTGGCGGGTAAAAGGACCGGTCTGCGAGGAGCTCGCTGGACTGGACAGGCCCGAGGCGGGCAAAACACCCGCCCCAGCCGCGTCCCAGGAAACGTGGTTTTGGAGCTGAGCCAGAGGCGGTTGCGACTGCGCTGGCGAGTGCCGCAGTGGAGCGCCGGAAGGCGAGCACGCCCCGATTTTGGCGCGCTTCCGCGCGCAGATTGGTTTGCGCAGACTGCGTAGACTTGTCTGCGATGCGCGGACAATGGTTGGATGCGCCTTTCGGCGCTCTGCTTGCCTCGGTTTTTTGCGAGGGGATGCGAATTTTCCGTGGTTGTTGGCAAAGCTCGGGCGCGGACGCGTCGCGAGAATGATCGATGTCGACCGTCACCCTGAGGTGCGAGCAAAGCGAGCCTCGAAGGGCGACGGCCCGAACGCCTCAGCCGCATCCTTCGAGGGCCGCTTCGCGGCCACCTTAGGATGACGGTTATAATGACGAGCTATTTCCTTCAGCCGATGCGGCGTGCGACGGGAATCAACGCCAACCCGATGACGGCAAGCGCCAAGCCGGGCCAAAAAGCTAGCGCCTGATCGCGCGGCCAGCGCCCGATGTTGCAAGCTGTTTGGATCGCTTTCATCTGTTCGTCCGGAAAACCACCAAGGCCGAGCAGAAAGAAGACGAAATGCTCAAAGTCGCGGCCGGCGCTTGCCAGTTCAGGATCGTTGCTGAGGTAGGTGCGGACATCCATGATCCTGCGGCGCGCATCGCTGAGTGTCGTGCTTCTGTCGGCAACGGTGCCGAGCCGGTGCTCCCATTGTCTCAGTTGCTCGTCCAGCCTGAGCTCGGGAAGGAACCAATCCTGATATTTGGTGTGGAGTTTGAGATCGTCGTCAGTGTCCGCGACACGCGAATGATCGCGCCAGGCGCGAATTTCGTCGGGGGCGGTGTCGCCGTAGGCCTTGAGCTTCGCTCTGGCCTGCGCGGTCGCCTCGACAAAATAGGGTTTTTGGCAGGCCGCGGAAACCTGCCAGGTCTCGTCAGTTTCAACGGCGGGCGCGCTTGAAGAATCCGCGCGCACCCATTGGTGCTCCTCCTCCGTGTAGAACGGACGATTGAGCGGACTGGCGTGCGTCCAATTGTAAAAAGATGCGCCGAGCACAGCGAAGCCCGCCAAGGCGATGAGCAGGCCAATGCGTGAAAGCTTGCTACGCGGCACGGCTCAATCCAGCACGTGGCTGACCATGCCGTCGGCGAGTTTCGGTTCGAACCAGGTGGATTTCGGCGGCATGATCGCGCCGGCGTCGGTCACCACCATGAGGTCGCGCATCTGCGTCGGGTAGAGCGCGAACGCCACCGCCATCGCGCCGGAGGCGACGAGGCGCTCGAGCTCCTCAAGGCCGCGGCCGCCGCCGACGAAATCGATGCGTTTGTCGCGGCGCGGATCGGTGACGCCGAAAATCGGCTCGATGATGTTGCGCGCGAGCAGCGTCACCGGCAGCCGGGCGACCGGGTCCCGGTCGGCTCCGGCCGCATGCTGGGGGCGCAGCGTGAGCCGGTACCAGCGGCCGGCGAGAACCATGCCGACCTCGCTTGCGCTCGCCGGACGCACCGGCTGGTCGCTCGGCTCGACGGTGTAGCGCTGGCGGATTTCCGCCAGCAGCGTTTCCGGCGTGCGGCCGTTCAAGTCGCGGAGTGCGCGGTTGTAGTCGAGGATGGTCATCTCTGCCTGCGGCAGCAGCACGGCGAGGAAATAGCTGTGCGAGCCTTCGCCGCCGCGCGTTTTTGCGATGCGCTCCGCCGCGGCCGAGCGATGGTGACCGTCAGCGATGTAGAGCGCGGGTAAGGCGTCGACCGCGCGGGTGAGCGCGGCGATCGTCGCCTCGTCGCCGATCACCCAGAGCTGATGGCGCACGCCGTCGTCGGCAGTGACATCGACTGCGGGATTGCCGGCGGCGGCGCGCGCCAGCACGGCGTCGATCTCGGGCGCGCTCGGATAGGCCAGCATCACCGGGCCGGTCTGCGCGTTGACCGCCTCGATCTGGTGGACGCGGTCGTCTTCCTTGGCGAGCGTGGTGTATTCGTGCTTGCGGATGCGGTTCTCGGCATACGCGGCGACCGAAGCCACGGCGGCGAAGCCGGTCTCGACGTGACCGCGCCATGTCAGCCGATAGGCGTAGTAGCAGGGCTTGTTGTCGCGCACGAGCACGCCCGCGCCGATCATGCGCTGCAAATTCTCCGCGGCCTTGGCGTAAACCGCGCGGTCGTAAGGATCGATGGCGGGATCGAGATCGATCTCCGCCTTGGAGACGTGAAGGAAGCTCCACGGCTTGCCGTCGACGCGCTCGCGCGCCTCCGCGCTCGACAGCACGTCATAAGGCGGCGCCAGAACGTCAGCCGCGCGTCCCGGCGCCGGCCGCAACGCGCGGAAGGGTTTTATGAGGGTCAAGTGATGTTTCCTTTGGGCGGGATTTTAATTCGCGCAAATCGGCATTACGTCAACCCCGTGAGCAAACCCGAAGTGATCCTCATTGCCGGCCCGACCGCGAGCGGCAAGTCGGCGCTGGCGCTGGCGCTGGCCGAAAAGCTCGGCGGCGTCGTTATCAATGCCGATTCCATGCAGGTCTATCGCGACCTGCCCATCATCACCGCGCGCCCGACGCCGGAGGAAGAAGAGCGCGTTCTGCACCTGCTCTACGGTCACGTTGACGCCGCAGAGAATTTCTCCGTGGGCCGCTGGCGCGCCGAGGCCGCCGCGGCGCTGGCGTCAACGACGCAAAAATCCGGGCCGGCCATCGTCGTCGGCGGCACCGGCCTCTACTTTAAGGCGCTGGCGCGCGGCCTTGCCGCCGTGCCGCCGGTTCCGGCCGAGATCCGCGACATGGTGCGCGCCCGGCTCGCAAGCGACGGCGTCGCCGCGCTGCACGCGGAGCTTAAAGCTCGCGATCCGGCGGCTGCCGCGCGGCTGATGCCGGGCGATCGCGCCCGCATCGCCCGCGCGCTGGAAGTGGTGCTGGCAACCGGCCGTTCGCTGCTTTCGTGGCACGCCGAAGGCGAGCCCGCGAGCCTCGACGCTTCGCGCGCGGCAAAAGTTTTTCTCATGCCCGGCCGCGAGGGCCTGTTGCGCCGGATCGAAGCGCGCTTCGACGCCATGATCGCGGCCGGCGCGATCGAGGAAGTGCGAGCGCTCGCGGCGCGCAATCTCGATCCGGATTTGCCGGCGACGAAGGCCCACGGGGTGCCGTGGCTCATGCGGCACTTTCGCGGCGAGATCGGCGTGGCCGAGGCGGTGGAGGGCGGCAAACGCGACACCCGCCAATACACCAAGCGGCAGGCGACATGGTTTCGCCATCAGCTTCCCGATTTCGTCTGGGTTGAACCGGAGAGCGCGTTCGATGCCGTCGAGGCGCAGTTGCGGGTGCTCTAGTGCGAAATGTACTGCAGCCCCGCCGAATACGCCGCGCCGCCAATCACGCAGGGTATGCCGAGCTCAATTTGGCCGGTGGCCGCGGCGACGACGCAGCCCATCGACAGCGCGCCCTGGCCGATCTGTCCGAGGCCGGTGAGTTCGCGCTTCGAGGTCGGGCCTTTCTGCTTGAGCTCCTCGATCGCGGCGAGCGATTCCTTGCGCATGCGCGCGGTGTCGACATTCTCGGCGGTGTCGATCACGTCGTTGAGGATCCTGGCGACGTCCTCCGGCTGCCCCTTCATCGCGCGCTTGAGCATGGCGAGCAGATGCAGGTCGCGCACCGCGTTGCTGGCAAGCGTGAACTTTGCGGCGCTCCCGGTCGTGAGATTGTCGACGCTGTCCTTGTCGGTGGTGAGCGGCAGAAGCTTGATGATGCGGCCGATCGGTTGATAGGAACCGGTCGCCAGATAATAGCCCCAGAGCACGTCGATCAGCTCGGGGTTCGGCTCGATCGCCACCGCTTTCTTGCGGTCGCCGTCGATCTTCAGCGCTTCCTTGATCTTGTCGAGCATGCCGGGCTTGGCGTTCTGATAGGAAATCTGATCGAGCGTAGGCAATTTGCCGTCGACATATTTGTCGATCATGGCGCGTCGCGTCGGCATGCGATCGGCAAACTTGACGAGAAGCACCTTCCAGTTCGACAGGCCGGAATAGGCGATGGCGCGCACCAGCACCCAGTGATCGGCCGGCTGGATCGTCAGCATCTTTTCGATCAGCGCCTCGGCGCGATCCGGATTGGCGCCAAGGACGCCGGCGATGAAACCGATATAGGCGCCGCAGGTTTCGGCGTCCTTGAACGCTTGCAGATCGCTCAGCCCGTGGACCAGCACTGGAAGACCGTCCGGCTCGGGCTTGCCGCGATAGGCGTTGATCCATTTGAGCATGGCATCGGTCGAACTGAGCGCGGCGGCCGGCGGTGGCACTGCGGCGGCCGGCGCGGCGAGAAAGAGTACGTGCGCGAAGAAAACCAGAAGACCGATAGCGCCGCTGCGCCAGACGCCGCTAACGCGGACAAACAAATTTCCTGCGAACAACTTTCCGGCAAGCATGGTCCCCTCCAGCGGAGAAAGCCGATGGCAGGTGCGCCGAGTCTTACAGCAAAGCCCTTACTGCGCGCTGCCCGAAGCGGAGCCAAAGACAAAGCAGGGCGCAGGGGCGATTTGCGGGCCGCTCCCGCGCGGAATCGGGGCTGCGCTGTGGCAGCAAACAACGGCCAACGATCGGGGTTTTGATGCGGTACCGATTTCAAACGATAGTTTGAAGGTTGTCCGATCTCATTCCAGCCGCATTTTACTTGACCCGCGCTGCCTTAATCCCTATAAAAGCCGTCCAAAGACAAAGGCCGCAGCTCGTGCGTAGTTTCGTCGCCACATCACTGGTACTCGTAGGAAGGCGCACCGTCGGGGGTGGATGAACCCACCCGCGAAACGTGGCGGTGCGCGAAAACAGGGGCTCTTGAGCCCCTTTTTTATTTTCTAAACCCGCCCCCTCCATCCTCCCCCCAGCGGGGCAGGTGAGGAGGAGTGCCGAGAGTATGGAGCAAGTCATGACCGAAATGACCGGCGCGGAAATGGTGATAGCGGCGCTCGCCGATCAGGGCGTTGAGCACCTGTTCGGCTATCCCGGCGGCGCGGTGCTGCCGATCTACGACGCGCTGTTCCAGCAGGACAAAGTACAGCACATCCTGGTGCGGCACGAGCAGGGCGCCGTGCACGCCGCCGAGGGCTATGCGCGCTCGACCGGCAAGGTTGGCACCGTGCTGGTCACCTCAGGGCCCGGCGCCACCAATGCGGTCACGGGCTTGACCGACGCGCTCTGCGACTCGATCCCGCTCGTCGTCATCACCGGGCAGGTGCCGACCCACCTCATCGGCAATGACGCATTCCAGGAATGCGACACTGTCGGCATCACCCGGCCGTGCACCAAATACAATTATCTGGTCAAAAACATCGCCGACCTGCCGAGCGCGCTGCACGAGGCGTTCCACATCGCCGCGAGCGGGCGGCCGGGGCCGGTCGTGGTCGACATTCCCAAGGACATCCAGTTCGCCAAAGGCACTTATTTCAAGCCCAAGGAATTCCAGCACCGCGGCTATCGGCCGAAGGTCAAAGGCGACCTCGACAAGATCAAAGAAGCCGTCGACATGATGGCGGCCGCCAAACGGCCGCTGTTCTACACCGGCGGCGGCGTGGTCAATTCCGGCCCCGCGGCCAGCGATCTGCTGCGGGAATTGGCCAAAGTCACCGGCTTTCCCGTCACCTCGACGCTGATGGGGCTCGGCGCCTTTCCGGCCGCCGATCCGAAATGGCTCGGCATGCTCGGGATGCACGGCACATGGGAGGCCAATTGGGCGATGCACGATTGCGATCTGATGATCGCCGTCGGCGCGCGCTTCGACGACCGCATCACCGGCCGGCTCGACGCCTTCTCGCCCGGCTCGAAGAAAATCCACATCGACATCGACCCGTCCTCGATCAACAAGAACGTCAAGGTCGATCTCGCGATCGTCGGCGATTGTGCGCATGTGCTCGAGGACATGGTGCGGCTGTGGCGCGCGAGCGGCGTCGTTCCCGACAAAAAGGCGCTGCAGGCCTGGTGGCAGCAGATCGGCACATGGCGCGCGAAGAACTCGCTCGCGTTCCGCAATTCGAACGAGATCATCAAACCGCAATATGCGATCCAGCGGCTCTACGAATTGACCAAAGATCGCGACACCTACATCACCACCGAAGTCGGCCAGCATCAGATGTGGGCGGCGCAATTCTATCACTTCCAGGAGCCGAACCGGTGGATGACCTCGGGCGGCCTCGGCACGATGGGTTACGGGCTGCCGGCCTCGGTTGGCGTGCAGCTCGCGCATCCGAAATCGCTCGTCGTCGATATCGCCGGTGAAGCCTCGGTGCTGATGACCATGCAGGAAATCTCCACCGCGGTGCAGTACGAGCTGCCCATCAAGATCTTCATCCTCAACAACCAATATATGGGGATGGTGCGGCAGTGGCAGGAATTGCTGCATGGCAAGCGCTATTCCCACTCATACACCGAGGCGCTGCCCGATTTCGTCAAGCTCGCCGAGGCCTATCATGCGCACGGGATACGCTGCACGCATCCGGGCGAGCTGGACGAGAAAATCCGCGAAATGATCGAGGTAAAGAAGCCCGTGCTGTTCGACTGCGTGGTCGACCCGGCGGAAAACTGCTTTCCAATGATTCCCTCCGGCCGCGCCCACAACGAGATGCTGCTCGGCGATGCCGCCACCCGCATCGAGGACGCCATCACCGAGGCAGGCAAGGTGATGGTGTGAGTATCTTTCCCTCCCCCGCAACGGCAGAGGGAAGAAAGAACGCCGAGGGCTTAGGGAGAACTACCGTGAACGCCAATACCGCGACGACGAGTCATTATCCCGCCGCTCCGGCCAGCGAAGTCATCGAGTCACGCACGCTCTGCGTCCTCGTCGACAACGAGCCCGGCGTGCTGGCGCGCGTGATCGGCCTGTTCGCCGGCCGCGGCTACAACATCGACTCGCTCACGGTCTCAGAGACCGAGCACGAGAAGCATCTCTCGCGGATTACCATCGTCACCCGCGGCACGTCGATGGTGATCGAGCAGATCAAAAACCAGCTCGATCGTCTGGTGCCGGTGCACCGCGTCATCGACCTGACGACTGCCGGCCCCGCGCTCCAGCGTGAGCTGGCGATGGTCAAGGTGCGCGGCAAGGGTGATCAGCGCATGGAGGCGCTCCGCCTCGCCGACGCCTTCCGCGCCCGCGTCATCGACGCCACCAACGAGAGCTTCGTGTTCGAGATCACCGGCGCCTCCGACAAGATCGAGAGCTTCGTCAACCTGATGCTGCCGCTCGGCCTGATCGAGGTTTCGCGCACCGGCGTCGTCGCCATCAGCCGCGGGCCGGAGGGGATGTAGTTGCCGTTTGATCTCCGTACGGTTATGCCGTACAGTGCGGCATGCGCATCCGAAGTTTCCGGCACAAGGGGCTGAAACGCCTCTACGAGGCGGGCTCCGGCCGCGGCATTTGGGCCGATCTGGTGGTAAAGGTTGAATCCATTCTTCATGCCATCGAGCAAGCGCGACGCATCGAGCAGGTGGGACTCTTTCCAGGATGGAAGCTACACCAGTTGAAGGGTGCAAGACGCGGCGAGTGGAGTGTTTGGGTGAGTGGCAATTATCGAATCACGTTTCGTGTCGACGCGGAAGACGTGTCGGACGTCGACCTAGAAGACTACCGTGGGAAATAAATCATGCCTATGAAGAGCCCTCCTCACGTCGGCCAAGTAATTTGGAACGGCATTCTTATGCCGCTCGGTCTCTCAGTAACGAAAGCAGCCGAAGTTCTCGGCGTGCGGCGGGCCACGTTGTCGGACTTGGTCAACGGCAAGGTGGCGCTGACCGCGGAGATGGCGCTGCGCATTCACAAGGCGTTCGGTCCGGACGTCGATCACCTGCTCCGCATGCAGGTCACCTACGACACTGCGCAAATCCGCAAGCGCGCGAAGACGATCAAGGTCAAGCGCTACGTTGCCAAGGCCGCGTGAAATCAAGTAATTCCGCAGGCGGCAGGAATTCCAAGCACCTACGCCGCTGAACGGCGCCGGCTGCGCCGACAGCCGCCCGACGAGCGAAGCGAATTGATCGAGGAAGCCTTGCAGGAATTTCCGCGTGCCCTCGTCGCCGATATTCCTGTGCGTGTTGACGACATGGACCTCTGGTTAAAATTGATAACTGACGCTAAATAGGTGACTAGGCCGAAGGAGCGCAAGAAGGCGCATTCATGAAACCAAGCCACATGCATTTGCCCGCGGATTGCCGCGCCGTGAGCGACGTCCTGTCCCGCGTTGGCGACAAATGGTCGGTCCTGGTCGTCAGCCGGCTCGGCGATGGGCCGAAGCGCTTCAATGAGCTGCGGCGCGAGATCGGCGGCATCTCCCAGCGCATGTTGACGCTGACGCTGCGAGGGCTCGAACGCGACGGCCTGATCACGCGCACCGTATTTCCGACCGTTCCGCCGCGCGTTGATTATGAGTTGACCGCGCTCGGCCGCGACCTGTTGAACCCGGTTTCCGCGCTCGGCGCCTGGGCCATTCGCAACCAGCCGAAGATCGCCCGGGCCCGGGAGCAGTTCGACGGGATTTGCGAGGCGAAAGGAAAGACGCCGCCGCGCCGCGAAACGTCGCGGACCGGGCTTGTCCAAGCCGCTCGCAGAACCTAGAAGCAGCACGGAAAACAAGCGGCCAATTCGCGGCCCAAGTAGGGGTGAGAACCATGCGTGTTTACTACGACCGTGACGCCGACCTGAACCTGATCAAGGGCAAGAAGGTCGCCGTCGTCGGCTATGGCAGCCAGGGCCACGCCCATGCGCTCAATCTGCGCGATTCCGGCGTCAAGGACGTCGCCGTGGCTTTGCGCAAAAGCTCGCAGGGCGTCAAAAAGGCCGAAGGCGAAAAGCTCAAGGTCATGGAAGTGGCCGAGGCCGCCAAATGGGCCGACGTCATGATGATGCTCACGCCCGATGAGCTGCAGGGTGACATCTATCGCGATCACCTTCACGCCAATATGAAAAACGGCGCGGCGTTGATGTTCGCGCACGGCCTCAACGTCCATTTCAACCTGATCGAACCCCGCGCCGATCTCGACGTGCTGATGATCGCGCCCAAGGGGCCCGGCCATACCGTGCGCTCGGAATATCAGCGCGGCGCCGGCGTGCCGTGTCTGCTTGCCATCCACAAGGATGTCTCCGGCAATGCTCACGATCTCGGCCTGTCCTACGCCTCCGCCATTGGCGGCGGCCGCGCCGGCATCATCGAGACGACGTTCAAGGAAGAATGCGAGACCGATTTGTTCGGCGAGCAGACCGTGCTGTGCGGCGGCCTCGTCGAGTTGATCAAGGCCGGATACGAGACGTTGTGCGAAGCCGGCTATGCGCCGGAGATGGCCTATTTCGAGTGCCTGCACGAGGTGAAGCTGATCGTCGATCTCATCTACGAGGGCGGCATCGCCAATATGAATTATTCGATCTCCAACACGGCGGAATACGGCGAGTACGTTTCCGGCCCGCGCATCATCACGGCAGAGACCAAGACGGAGATGAAGCGCGTGCTCGCGGATATCCAATCCGGCCGCTTCACCCGCGACTGGATGCTGGAGAACAAGGTCAATCAGACCTCGTTCAAAGCGACCCGCGCCAAGCTTGCCGAACACTCGATCGAGCAGGTCGGCGCCAAGCTGCGCGAGATGATGCCGTGGATCAAGCAGCGGGCGCTGGTCGATCGCAGCAGGAATTAGGGTGGCCTGTCAGTCGCCGCGATTTCGCGCCCGTGCAAGCGGTGCGCTTGTAATGACGGAATGATTATGGTTTTATGACAATGGCGCCGTGCGCCGGGGGCTGAGACGGGTGTGGATCATGGCCGGGCACGAGCGCGCTCAGTATGCGTGCCGCCCTCTTGTCATTCGGCCAACGTATTGGTGGCGCTGCATTTTTTGCCCGCTACGGGTTTTGGCGTGCCGGTGCGCTTCTGCTCCCGCATGTCATCGCCGTCGCCATCTTGGCCTTCACCGAGACCACGCTCACAGCGGCGGCGGCGTTCCTCCTTGCCTGGGGACTTTTGAATTTCCTATGGCTCGCGCTACTGCGGCGTCCGGGCGTGGCCGCGACGCTGTCGCTCATCATGATCGGCGTGCTCGTGCTGCTGTCGCAGCTCAAATACCAGGTCCTGATGATGACGGCGAATTTCATCGATCTGATGATCGTCGACACCGACACCGTCACTTTCCTGTTCACGATCTTTCCGGCTTTGCGCGCGATCGTCCTGCTGTGTGCGGTCGCGCTGGTCCCGATTGTTGTTATCGCCTGGCGAAGCGATCCGTTCCGGGTACGTCGCCTGACCGCGCTTGCGTTGGCTCTTGCCTGCGCCGGCTGGCTCACGATCCTCGAGATGGAATTTCATATGGAACCGTATGAAGCCTATTACGGCGGCAACCATGTTTCCGCCTTTGCGCGCTCCGGCGTCGATGCCGTCTCCGACCTGATGACGCATGGCCTCATGGAATCCGACCCCACGGTCGCCGATCGCCTGAAATCCGTCGAGGGTTCGACCTGCCGGCCGGCAACCAAGCCGCCGCACATCATCCTGGTGCACGACGAATCGAGCTTCGACATTCGCGTGGCGCCGGGGATCAAGCTGCCGAGCGGCTACGGCTCGCATTTCCTGTCGTTCGACGGCAAGGAACGCCACTTCGTCGTCGAAAGCGCGGGCGGCCCGAGCTGGTACACGGAGTACAACGTGCTCGCGGGTCTCTCCGCACGCTCGTTCGGCCGGTTCGCCTATTTCGTGACGCGGATCGCCGCCGGCCGCGTCAAGCGCGGCTTGCCCGCCGCGCTCGGACGCTGCGGCTATCGCACGCTTTCGCTCTATCCCGCACTGGGTGCCTTCATGAACGCGCGCAGCTTCCAGGCCACGACCGGCGTCCAGCACTTCTTCGACCAGCACGATCTCGGCACGCGCCGGATCGAACCCGACAGTTTCTTTTATGACGCCGCGGCGCGGATGGTCGAGCATGAACATGCACGCAGTCCGTTGTTCATCTTCGTCTATCTGGGATTATCGCTACCGGCCCGACCTGATGCCGCAATGGCAGGATCCTGGGAACGCTCCGCTGGTCGATGAGTATCTGCGGCGGCAGGCCATGAGCGCGCAGGACTATGCCGATTTCCTGACGCGGCTGAAGCGGCAATTCCCAGATGACTCGTTTTTGCTGATAAGGTTCGGCGATCACCAGCCCGACTTCGCCTCCGCGCTGATCGAACCCGATCTCGGCGAGAATGCCGTGGCGCGGCGGCTGATGGCTTACGATCCGCGCTATTTCACCACGTATTACGCCATCGACGCGATCAACTTCACGCCGGCCGATGTATCCTCCGCGCTCGATACGATCGAAGGCCCTTATCTGCCGCTCATCGTGCAGGAAGCGGCCGGCCTGCCGCTCGATTCGTCATTCGTCGAGCAGAAAAAAATCTTCGAGCGCTGCAACGGTCTGTTCTACGCCTGCGCGGGCGGAGCGGAGGCGCGTCATTTCAACCGGATGCTGATCGACGTAGGCCTCATCAAGAATCTGTGATGGTGGGCAGCGGCAACGCGCGCGACGCATGACGGCCCACACCTTGTTGCTCGCTTGTTTGATAAGATATTGCCCGCGCAGCGGGACAGTCTGTCTCTACTGCTGAGCCAGCGAACGCGGCCAAATGGGCCAGCCAGTTTTGGATTTGTCTTGCTAAGGCTTAGCGGCTTGCTAGCATTCCAATACTGGCAGTGCGCGTGTTTTTAGTTCCCTACTGCAACTATTCGTTCAGAAAAACAAAACGCTGGCTTTGGTCACCGCATATGGCGGTGCACATCGGCCGGCTGCCGAAATACCGGCGACGTCACGGAGCTGAGAGGCGGCAGTCCGTGGCTAAAGAAAACCGCCATCGGAGGGAGTGATGGTCAACGTCCATGTGAATGGGCAAGCGCGGACGTTCGACGGCGATCCGTCGATGCCGCTCTTGTGGTACCTGCGCGACGAGCTAGGCCTGATAGGAACGAAATTCGGTTGTGGCGTCGCGCTCTGCGGCGCCTGCACCGTCCATCTCAACGGCGAGGCGATCCGCTCTTGCGGCATTATCATGTCCGACGTCGCCGGCAAGTCGGTGGTCACCATCGAGGGTCTCGATCCCAAAGGCGAGCACCCGGTACAGGTGGCCTGGCGCAATATCAGCGTGCCGCAATGCGGCTATTGCCAGGCTGGCCAGATCATGCAGGCGGCGGCGCTTCTGGCGCACACTCCGGCTCCGACCGACAAGCAGATCGATGACGCCATGGTCGGCAACATCTGCCGGTGCGGTTGCTATCAGCGCATCCATACGGCCGTTCGCGCCGCATCGAAGGGGGCCTGACATGACTTACCAACGCAATCAGCAAAACGTCATGATCGCCAATGTCAGCCGCCGTCGCCTTCTCAAGGGCGTGGCCGGCACCGGCGTGTTCGTGCTCGCCGCGCAGTTCCCGGCGGTTCGCTCCGCCATGGCGTATGCCACCGGCGCCGAGAAGATGCCGCATGGCGTCGTGACCAACCCGCACATCTTCGTTTCAATCGCCAAGGATGGAATGGTCACTATCGTGGCTCACCGTGCCGAGATGGGCAACGGCGCGGCACGCACCTCGCTCCCGATGATCGTCGCCGACGAACTCGATGCCGACTGGGCACGCGTCCGTGTCGTCCAGTCGCCGGGCGACGAGGAAACCTACGGCAATCAGGATACCGATGGCTCACGCAGTGTGCGTCATTTCATCCAGCCGATGCGCCAAGTTGGTGCCGGGGCGCGCCAGATGCTCGAGACCGCGGCCGCCAAGCGCTGGGGCGTAAACGTCAACGAAGTCGAGGCGCGGCTGCACGAAGTCGTGCACACGCCCTCGGGCAAGAAGCTCGGCTACGGCGATCTCGCCGCCGACGCGGCGGCTCTGCCGGCGCCTGCGCTCGATACGTTGCGCCTCAAGAAGCCGAGCGAGTTTCGGTA
>JBEKSB010000148.1:0-10858 GCA_049517455.1 Xanthobacteraceae bacterium | reverse complement strand
GCCGACGACGTGCCGAATTTCGCCTCGGCCGGCGCCACGATCGTGGTCTCGAAAATCGGCTAGCTCTGAGCACCATCTCGATTTCGCGACGAGCGGGCAGGCGCTGGCATGCTTATCAGACCAGGCGATCTGGAGCGATATGCTGTTGAAAGTGCTGGTCTGGGACGATGCGTATTGCGCCGTATGACCTACTGCCCCGCCAGCGAGGTGATCGCGACCGTCACCGTGCCTTTGGCGTCGGTGACGACGCGCAAGGTCTTGTCGTCGAAGGCGATGCCGAGGAGACGAACGTCGTTGATGACGACGTTGGCGCTGACGCCGTTGGCTTGGCCGGTGAAGTCGCCGACGGCAGCGGCCATGCGTTTCTTGGCGTCCGCGGCGAAGGGCTTCAGGTCGATGACCGCCTGATCGGCGAGCGTCTTTTGCAGATAAGGCACGGCCGCCTGCGCCGCTTCGCCGAGAAGCCCGAATGCCGCCTTGGATTCAACGTCGAGCGCGACGTCGGTGAAGCGCAGAATTTGCGCATTCTGATCGAGCACCGGCTTGCCCCACACGTGGACCGTGGCGTCGGCGCCGATCGAGAAGAAGCCGCGCTTTTTCACGGAGACCAAGAGCGAGATCAGCAGCCGGTCGCCCGAGGCGGCGACCGCGGCCTTCTTGATCGTGGTGGCGAACGCGCCGGAGCCGTCCTCCGGAAACGTCTTGCCTTTAACCTGCGCCTCGATCAGGCGGCTCACTTCGGTGAACGGAATGTCGATCGGCACGGCAATGTCGAGTGTGCCCTCGTTCGCCTGCGGCACGATATCGAGCTGCTGCGGGAACGGACAATCGGGCTTGGTCTCGCTCGGCACGATGCGCGTTTCCGCCTGCACGCCGACGAGCAGCGTCACCGCATTGGCGTCGATCTTCGGCTGCGCCGCGATGGCACGCGTCGGACGGATTTCGAGCCAGAGATTCGGCACGCCCTGTCCGCCCGTGCCAAGCGAAATGGCGCGGCAGAGCTTGCTCCATTCGCCGCGCGCCGCAGTCTCGATGAACGGGTCGTTGCGCACGCGCGCTTCGAGTGCATTCGTCTGCTCGCGTACCAGGCTGTCGAGCACCGGTTTCACTTCGCTGGCGACGCTGAGCTTGATGCCGGCGATCGGCAGGGCGACGTCGACGACGTTAACCTGCGCCGCGAGATTGGGCGACAGCCGCCAGTTCGGCGCGATGGTCGGGCGCGATGTCGCCGTCACCGTGCCATGGAGGTCGGCGTGCTGGTCGAACACCTTGCCGGTGAGCCCCTGCACCTGCTGGCCGACGTTGCCGCCCAGGAGGTTGCCGATGGCGCCGCCGATCGCACCGGCCGCGCCGGTGATCTGGCCGCGGATCTGGAACGTGCCGGAAAGCGGCGTCGTGACGACCAGCCCGTCGGGCCGTCCGGATACGCTCAGCGGCCCGCGCGCGATGGTGAAGTTGAGATCGGCGTTGGACAGCAATTGCGAAAGCGGATTTTGCGGCTTGCCGGAGAGATTGCGCGGCGCTTGCGCCTCGAGCGCATCGCGGATGGCCGACATGGCGATGGCGGCCGGCGCGAGCACGGTCAATGTGCCGGCCAGCGGCGGGAGCGGCGGCACGGCGCTGAGCTGCGGCCGCCCCTGTTGCACCGAAGTCGGCCACAGCACGTTCAACAGCAGCGTCGCGCCGACGAAGGCGGCGATGGCGACAGCAACAGCGCCAAGGATGATCGTGCGGGTGGTCATAAAATTTATAAGCTCGTCATACGCGGCCCTGGCCTGCGCATCCATGCGGATCGCCGGCTTGGGAAAGCTTCACCGTTCAAACGTCTCAAACGAAGCCCCCAGGGATTGTCTGCCAGGTCATTGGATGACGAAGACGGCGCTTTCGCGCTTTTTGCGCCAATAGCCGTTAACCCTCCGTTAACCAAACCTATCCAATTTATTAACCAATAAGAATCAGCAAGAATCGGAGAGGCCAGGTGTCAAGCGTCGTTTGCCAACGCCAGTCGCTGATGTTTCGGGCACGCTCCTATATGGCGTTTGCCTTCACTCCGCAGCCGCCGATCGTCGACTGGCTCAAGGACCTCGACGCCGCTCTCGAGCGTTCCAAGGGCTTCTTTGCCGATCGGCCCGTGGCGCTCGACCTGTCGGCCGTGCAGTTGAGCCCGAGCGCGATCACGCATCTCATCGCCAATCTCGAAGAGCGCAACATCCGCGTCCTGGGCATCGAAGGTTCCGCGGGGATCGAGGGGCAAGCGCGGCTTCCTCCCCTCCTGCGCAATGGCCGTGGCACCCAAAGCTTCGAACTGCCGAAACCGTCGAGCGCGGCCGCCGCGCCGGCCGTCGTCAATCCGCCGCCCCCGCCAAAGCCGCAGCCGACCTCGCTTTTGATCGAGGAACCGGTGCGCTCCGGGCAATCCGTAGTCTTCATCGAGGGCGATATCACCGTGCTGGGCTCGGTCGGTTCGGGCGCTGAGATCGTCGCCGGCGGATCGATCCACGTTTACGGCGCGCTGCGCGGCCGCGCGATCGCCGGCGCCGCCGGCAATCCCCGCGCGCGCATCTTCTGTCACCGCGTCGAAGCCGAGCTTCTCGCCATCGACTGCTACTACAAGACGGTGGACGACATCGACGACAGCCTGCGGCGCCGGCCGGCCCAGATCTGGCTCGAGGGCGGCACGGTCAAAATCTCCGCGATGAATTAGGATAGAAAGGCAGCAAATATGGCCCAGGTCTTGGTTGTGACATCAGGCAAAGGTGGCGTCGGCAAAACCACGTCGACCGCCGCGCTGGGCGCCGCTCTCGCTCGTGGCGGCGATAAAGTCGTGGTCGTCGATTTCGACGTCGGGCTCCGCAACCTCGACCTCGTGCTGGGCGCCGAGCGGCGCGTCGTCTTCGACCTTATCAACGTCATCCACGGCGTCGCCAAACTGCCGCAGGCACTCATTCGCGACAAGCGCCTCGAGAATCTCTTTCTGCTTCCCGCCTCGCAGACGCGCGACAAGGACGCACTCACCGACGACGGCGTCGCCAACGTCATCGCCGAACTGCGCCGAAAATTCGACTGGATCATCTGCGACAGCCCGGCTGGAATCGAACGCGGCGCGACGCTGGCGATGCGCCATGCCGACGCCGCGATCATCGTCACCAATCCCGAGGTGTCCTCGGTGCGCGATTCCGACCGCATCATCGGGCTCCTCGATTCCAAAACGGCAAAGGCCGAGCGCGGCGAGCGCGTAGAGAAGCATCTGCTGATCACCCGCTACCATCCCGGCCGCGCCGCCCGCGGCGAGATGCTGTCGATCGACGACGTGCTCGAAATCCTGTCGACGCCGCTCCTCGGCATCATTCCCGAAAGCGAGGAGGTGCTGCGCGCGTCGAATGTCGGCACGCCGGTAACGCTCAACAACGCGCTGAGCGCCCCCGCCCGCGCCTATTTCGACGCCGCGCGCCGGCTCAAGGGCGAGGAAATTCCCATGCTCGTTCCTAGCGAAAGCCGGGGCATCTTCAACAAGCTGTTTGGACGGAAAGCAGCATGAACCTGTTCAAGCTCCTGCGACGTGGCTCCGCGCCGGTGGCGCGGGAACGGTTGCAAATCCTGCTTGCGCACGAACGCAACGCGCGCGGTCAGCCCGATCTGCTCGGCATTCTGCGCGAGGAGATTCTCGCCGTCATCAGCCGGCATGTACCGTTCGAGCCTGAGAAAGTGCAGATCAAGCTCGACCGCGGCAAATCGGTGTCGACGCTCGAAGTGGACATCGAGATTCCAAACGGCCTCGGCACCGCGCTGGCTGGCTAGCGCTTGCTTTCCCGCGGTCCCCGGCCAGCGCCCCGCGCCGGCTGGCTGGCGCTTGCTTTCCCGCGCTCCCCGGCCAATATAGACGCCGGGAGGTTGGCGGTGGACGAGCCACTCGCCAACCGGGTCAGGTCCGGAAGGAAGCAGCCCTAACGAGCGCGGTTCGGGTCGCTCGTCAGCCTCCCACCCTCTCATTGCGCGAGACTTGTTGCGCCAGACTTGCACCGGACTTGCGCCGGTCCTCTCCGGGCTGACAGAAATCGCAAGCCTCGCGCACGGGCGGAGACCACGACAACAATGAGCGATGCCGCGAACAAAAACGATCCCGCAGTAACGAGCGTGTCGGCGCCCGGTATCGCCGGCTCCTATCGCGTGCTCGCGCGCAAATACCGCCCCTCGACCTTCGCCGACTTGATCGGCCAGGACGCCATGGTACGCACGGTTTCGAACGCGTTCGAGGCCGGCCGCATCCCGCAGGCGTGGGTGCTGACCGGCGTGCGCGGGGTCGGCAAAACCACGACGGCGCGCATTCTGGCGCGCGCGCTCAATTACGAGCTGCCGGACGGTTCCATCACCGGCCCGACGATCGACATGCCGGTCCTTGGCGTCCACTGCCAGGCGATCATGGAAAGCCGGCACCTCGACGTGATCGAGATGGATGCGGCCTCGCACAACGGCGTCGAGGACGTCCGCGCGATCAACGAGGCCGTCCGCTACGCGCCGGTTTCGGCTCGCTACAAGGTTTACATCCTCGACGAAGTGCACATGCTCTCCGGCGCCGCCTTCAACGCGCTGCTCAAGACGCTGGAAGAGCCGCCGCCGCACGCTAAGTTCGTGTTCGCGACCACGGAAATCCGTAAGGTCCCGATCACCGTCCTGTCGCGCTGCCAGCGTTTCGACTTGCGCCGGGTCGACGCGGCGTTGTTGGTCAAGCACCTGCAAGGCATCGGCGCGAAGGAAGCGATTACCGCCGAGCCGGAAGCGCTCGGGCTAATCGCGCGCGCCGCCGAAGGCTCGGTGCGCGACGCGCTGTCGCTGTTCGACCAGGCGATCGCGCACGCGGCCGGACCGGTTCGCGCCGAAGACGTGCGGCAGATGCTCGGCCTCGCCGATCGCACGAAGATCATCGATCTGTTCGAAGCGCTGATGCGCGCCGACCTTGCCCGCGCTTTGCAGGAAGTGCGCGACCAGTACGATTCCGGCGCCGACCCCGCCATGGTGCTCGGCGATCTCGCCGAGTTCACGCATTTCGTCACCCGGGTGAAAATCGTGCCGGCCTTGGCCGACGACGTGTCGCTGACCGAAGCCGAACGGACGCGCGGACGCGCCTTTGCCGGCAAGCTGTCGATGCGCGTTCTCGCGCGCACCTGGCAGATGCTGCTCAAAGGCATCGAGGAAGTCGCGGCGGCCGGGCGGCCGCTCGCCGCCGCCGAGATGGTTTTGGTGCGCATCGCCTACGCCGCCGACCTGCCGACGCCCGATGAGGTGATCCGCTCGCTCGGCGACACGCCGCACGGCAACGGCTCGGCGCCGGCGCCGGGCGGACAGCCTTCGCCGCGCGCGGAAATGCCGGCGCGTGCGGAACGCACGGAGATTCCGCGCGGCGGGACTCGGCCTGCGCTCGCGGCAGCCGCGCCGGCGGAGCTGCCGGCGAATGAGCCGGTCGCGCGCAGAGAAGAGACAAGCGTCACGGCGCGCGCGTTGGCAAACTTCGAGGAGCTGGTGGCGCTCGCCACCGAAAAGCGCGATCTCAGCATCAAAAGCGCGCTCGAGCGCGACGTGCGACTCGTGCGCTTTGAGGACGGCCGACTCGAGATCGGTCTCGAAACAAGCGCGCCAAAAGCACTCACCGGCGAGCTGTCGAGAAAGCTCGGCGAATGGACCGGCAGGCGCTGGATGGTGATCGTATCCGCCGAGCCGGGCGCCCCGACCCTCTACGCGCAGGCGCAGACGCGCAAAGCCGAGCTGAAAGACGGCGTGCGCGCCGATCCGCTGGTGCAAGCGGTCCTTGCGCGCTTTCCGGGCGCGGAAATCGTCGACGTGCGGCCGCAACCCGGTGCGCCCGCCGCGTTGGACGAGATGCCATTCGACGCGTCCGGCGAAACGGGCCGCGCCGACGACGAACCATAAAGACAAACATAAACAGGTGCGCCATGGCCGATTTTCTTGGCCTGATGAAACAGGCCAGCGAACTTAAATCGAAGATGGAAGCGATGCAGGCCGAGCTCGACCGTATCGAGGTCGAAGGCGCGGCCGGCGGCGGGCTGCTGACGCTCAAACTTTCCGGCAAGGGCGAGGTGAGGACGGCGTACGTCGATGATTCGTTGCTCAAGCCGGACCAGAAGGAAATCCTGCAGGATCTTATTGTCGCCGCACACGCCGACGCCCGCCGCAAACTTGAGACGCTGCTGGCCGAACGCATGCAGGCATTGACGGGCGGCCTCCAGCTGCCGCCGGGGCTGAAGTTGTTTTGACCGATGCCCGTAATCGCCGCCGGTCCCGAGATCGAACGTCTGATCCAGCTTCTAGCCCGGCTGCCGGGGCTCGGCCCGCGCTCGGCGCGGCGCGCGGCGTTGTTCCTCATCAAGAAGCGAGAGCTCTTGATGGCGCCGCTCGCCGCCGCCCTGCAGACCGCGATCGAGAAGATCGAGGTGTGCAAGACCTGCGGCAATATCGACACGCAGAATCCCTGCACGGTCTGCACCGATCCGCGGCGGGACCCTTCGGCCATCGTGGTCGTGGCCGACGTCGCCGATCTGTGGGCGCTCGAACGCGCCCACGCCATCCACGCGCGCTATCACGTACTCGGCGGCACGTTGTCGCCGCTCGACGGCGTTGGGCCGGACGACCTCACGATCGAATCGCTTATCAAGCGCGCGCACGATCCGGCGGTTAGCGAGATCATCCTGGCGCTCAACGCCACGGTCGACGGCCAGAGCACCGCGCATTACATCACCGACCTCCTCCACGACGCTAACGTCAAAGTCACACGACTCGCCCACGGCGTGCCGGTCGGCGGGGAACTCGATTATCTCGACGAAGGCACACTGGCCGCGGCCATCCGCAGCCGAACGCCGTTTTAGCCCTGGCGGCCTGGGATGGAACTGCCCGCAAATTAGCCACGGCGCGCCCGCAGCGCGAACAATAGGCGGCACAGCACGCCATCAGTAAGGCCGGAAGCCGCCGATCTTGCGCCAAATCGCGGCTTGGCCAACTTGGCCCGCCGTTTGCATGCCGGTAAATGCGATCTCGATCTCACAACTCGTGTTGAATGAGATTGCTTGGAGCCCCGGCGATCCCGGCACCGGGGCTCCATCCTTTTTTAAGGCCCTCTCCCGCTCTTCCCGCGTTGCGCTTTCGCCTCACCCTTCGCACATGGAGCCGAAGGACAGGAAGGGAGCGCACCTATGGCCGAAGCGCCCAAAAACGCCCAGAAGGGCATCGGGATGGAAGGCTTCATCGCCAAGTGGTACGCGCGCCAGACCGCCCGCGACATCGAAGAGTTTAAAGCCACTGCCCGGCGAATTGCGCCGCATATCGGCCCGAGCGCCCGCGTGCTCGAAATCGCGCCCGGGCCCGGCTATCTCGCCATCGAAATCGCCAAGCTTAGTAGCTGCCGCGTGATCGGGCTCGACGCGAGCCACACCTTCGTGCGCATCGCCGCCGAGAATGCGCGCAAGGCCGGCGTGCGCGTCAATTTCGAGCAGGGCGACGCCGCCGACCTGCCCTTTCCCGCCGATCAATTCGATTTCATCTTCTGCCGCGCGGCGTTTAAGAATTTCACGCGGCCGCTCCACGCGCTCGACGAGATGCACCGCGTGCTCAAAGCGGGCGGGGTTGCGCTCGTCATCGATCTGCGCAAGGACTTCTCCCCGCAAGCTGTGAACGACTACGTCCGAGGCCGGGGCGCAATTTCCGCCGCCATGATCAAATTGACTTTCCACACCATGCTGAAAAAACGGGCCTACACCAAAGAGACCATTGCCGCCTTGGTCGCGCAGTCGGAGTTCCGGCACGGCGATGTCCGGCTCGACCCGATTGGATTCGAGCTGTGGCTGCGGAAATAAGGTCTACTGTTCCCCGCATGAACGACGACATCCGCTACAACAAAACTTTCGATCTCGTACCCGGCCACGCCACGGAAGTCGCCCCGGGCGTGCGCGCCATTGTTGCCAACAATCCCGGCCCGTTCACCTTCAAGGGCACAGTGAGTTACATCATTGGCCGCGGCAAAGTCGCGATCCTCGATCCCGGCCCGGAGGACGACGCGCATATTGCTGCGCTGCTCAACGCCGTGCGCGGCGAGACCGTGACCGACATTTTCGTTACCCATACCCATCGCGATCATTCGCCTGCCGCGCCCAAGGTGAAGGCGGCGACCGGCGCCAAAGTCTACGCGGAAGGCCCACACCGCCCGGCGCGACCGCTGCATATCGGCGAAGCGGACCGGCTCGACGCCTCTGGCGACATGGATTTCCGCCCCGATATCGCGCTCACCGACGGCGACATCGTATCAGGCGCCGGCTGGACGATCGAAGCACTGACGACCCCTGGGCACACGGCGAACCATATGGCCTATGCGTTCAAAGAAGCGGACCTGATCTTTTCCGGCGATCACGTGATGGCGTGGTCGACCTCGATCGTGGCGCCGCCCGACGGCGCCATGAGCGATTACATGGCCTCACTGGAAAAGCTGGCGCGGCGGAGCGAGCCGATCTATCTGCCCGGCCATGGCGGACCGGTGCGTGAAGCGCCGCGCTTCGTGCAAGGCTACGTCCGCCACCGGCAAGCGCGCGAGGCGTCGATCCTGCGGCGGCTCGGCAAAGGCGCTGCCGATATCCCGACGCTGGTGCGCGCGATCTATATCGGGCTCGATCCGCGGCTCGCCGGCGCCGCCGCGCTCTCCGTGCTGGCGCATCTGGAAGATTTAGTCGCGCGCGGTAGCGTCGCCACCGAGGGCACGCCGGCGATCATGGGCACCTACCGCTTGACCGAATTTCCCTTGCCCGCCGCCTGAGTGGGTTTCGGCACCGGTTGCTTCTTTTCCGGTGCCGGGGCGGAGAGAACGTCATCAACATCCTCGATGAGCGCGCGTACGCGCGCGGCGTTGGCGCCGAGATCGTGGCGACCATAGCGCGAGGCCGAGCGTACATCGATACGCGAGCCGTCCGGCGTTGCGCGCACGCGCACTACCACGTCGTCGCGGAAGCCGAGGATCGGCGTGCGCGCGATCGCCTCGACGAGACCGTCGCGCGGCGCGGTCGCCTGCGGCGGCCGCGAGTCGACGACGTGCCACTTGCGCTTGCCGATGACCTTGAGCACGGCGTCGTAGGCCTCTTGCGGCGTCGCGGTGGTGAGATCGGGCTCGATATCGGAATAAGCCACACGCTGCTGCTCGGCGGTGTAGAGGCCTGCATAGGTGACCGGATTGGCGTCCCGCGGCCGCAACCGCGCGATCGCTTCGAACCGCGGCGGGTCGATCGGGTCGGTGGTGACGTCGTAGATCGCCGGCAGCCGGTAGGCTTTGACGCCGAGATAAAGTGGATACGCAATGAGCGCGAGCCCGATGAGAAGTCCCGTGGTGGCCTCGCGGAAGCCGCCGACGCCTTCCCTCCAGATAACGACCCCCGCGCCGAACGCGAGCAGAATCGCGACCACCGCAAGCATCATTGCGCCGGCAAGCGTCGAGAGCGCTGGCACGATATCGAGCGCACCCGAGCGCACGATGATGACCGCAATCAGCGTGGCGGCGAGCGAAAACAGCGCAACACGCCGCGCCCAGATGGCGAGCCGGGACGTCGGCTGTTCAAAGATGCGGCGTCGCGCCATCGCTGTTCGCTTTCACCGTTTTGCGGCCCTTACCACACTATCGCGGAGGGATAGTGGCTCCGATTACGGCAGGCAACGGGCCGCGAGGGCGTGACCCTATCGCGATCGTCGACGTCGGCGCCGCCTTTTCGGCTTGCCCCGCGTGACGCCGGCCATGGCTTCGAGCACGGCGCAAGTCGCGGCGGTGTCCTGCTCGGCATAGCCGGTCGAAAACGCGGCAGCATAGATCGGCAATGTCGCGGAGAATAACGGCGTCGGCGCGCCGAGCGCCTGAGCAAAGCTGCCGATGACAGCCATGTCCTTCTGCCAGATCGAGACTTTCATGGTCGGATCGTCGTAGCGGCCCTTCACCATCATGGGCGCGCGCAGCTCAAACACGCGCGAATTGCCGGCGCCGATCTTGATCTGGTCATAAACGAGTTGCGGCGGCAGCCCGGCCTTCATACCCAGCACCAGCGCCTCCGCGCTCGCCACGTTGTGGATGGCGACGAGAAGGTTGGCGATATATTTCATCCGGCTGCCGTTGCCGAACGCGCCAAGATCGTGCAGCGCGCGGCTGAAGTCGGCGAACAGCGGGCGCAACCGTTTGATCTCGGCCGCGCCGCCCGACGCGTAGATCACGAGGTCTTTGACCTTGGCCTGGAAGCCGGTGCCGCTCACCGGACAGTCGAGCAGGACGTGCCCGGCCTTGCGCAATACCGCTTCGGCCGCTTCCTTGTCTTCCAACTTGAACGTCGAGGCTTCGATCACTATGCGGCGCGGCACGTCCGCTTTGACGATGGCGTCTACCGTCGCCGCGAGCGCAGACGGCTTCGGTAGGCTCAAGATGATCGTCGGCGCCTTGCGCGCGACCTCACCGGCATCCGCGGCGATTTCGACGCCCTTGCGGGCCAACGCGCGCCGGCGCGCCGCAGCCACATCGTAGCCGACGACGCGCCAGCCCGCGGCGAGCAGATTCTCAGCGAATGCGCCGCCCATGATGCCGAGACCGACGATCCCGACAAAGCCTTTCTTTTTCACTGCCATGTTTTTCAAAATCGGCTCTCGGCTCCGATCACATGCCCTTCAGATTCATCGCGACCGATGAAAAGCCTCTGGCCTCGCGCTTGGCGACCATATCTTTTGTCGCCGCCGCATATTTCTTGAAATGATCGGTCTCGCGGTGCGCTTGCGCGGCCGCGGCGTCGTTGTAGACCTCGAATATCAAAACGTGGTTCGGATCCTTTTGCGACAA
>JBEKSB010000147.1:0-10690 GCA_049517455.1 Xanthobacteraceae bacterium | reverse complement strand
CGCCGATAGTGTCGGCGGGTGATTTCAGTCCAAGCCATCGTGACCTCCATTGAGCTTCGCAACCCAACGGAATCACAACCGATTGAAATCACCCAATTTATTTTTCAGTCAGCCTCTTAGCGAGGGCGGCCGCCAAAGTGCCGATTGAAGCACTAGACCGCTGCATGGTCGGCCTCCACGTTGAGGAGGTCGAAGCTGATGGCCCCTGATTTGGAGCGCTTGGCCCGGACGCCATGCCCAATTGCCTGTTGGGCGTCATTGGGCACCAGGTTCTTGAGTTCGGCCTTAGCTTGCTCGTGCTCAAGGTGGGCCGACTGGGTCCGCGAAAAGATTGCGGCAAATTCCCCCCAGGCGTTGGAGGAGGCCATGTCGACGATGCGCACCGCTTCGATACGCGGCTTCGGCGGTTCGACCCCGAAAAGGGTAGGGGGCTCGCCATTCTCGACGCAGCGCCAGAACTTCCGTTCGGCGGTGACAATGAGGTGCTGATACAGAGGATCCGCATGGGTTTTGATCTCAACCCACTTCCCGCCCCCCGTAATGATCGAGAGCACTGCCGCCCTGGCGGCTATGACCCACATATTGTGCTGCAGCTGGGGCATATGCTTTTCGGCGGCCGCTTCCTCCGAGAATGACCACGGCAGCATGAATTTGGCTTCGAACACGGCGCCGCTCGATACCACTCGGCCATCCAAGGTCGCCGCCATCCAGCGGAGGCCTGGGTGCCGGATGTGCTTTTGAACGTCGGCGATCACCTGACCGGTATTGGCCTCGTACCAGCGGCGGTTAAGCTCTTCAGTGACGACCCCGAGCTGCACGATGAGATTGCCGGAGAGGTCCTCTGGTTCAGCCTCCCCGCGTTTCTCCCGCCATAGCCGCAGTAGGGCGGCCTCGTCGGTGCCCACAATGATCCGGGCATCGGAGCCGCCAACAAACGAGCGGCGATCCGATTTCCACGTTTTTTCATGGGTTTCTGACATTTTGATCTCGACCATTATGAATTGCGGTAACGTTTCGATGGCGATTCGTGGGTGAACCCGCCAGCAGAAGTGATCCAAAAGGGATCATAACTAATGATCCCTTTTGGATCAAGAGGTTTCTTGTCGTGCTGACACCAGAGCAACTGCGCGCTGCTCGGGGACTCCTCGGGTGGTCTCAGTCAGACCTCGCCGAACGTGCGGGTCTATCGCTACCAACGGTGAAGAGAGTCGAGACGGGCACCGGTCCCCGCGTGTCGGCGGCAGCGCGTACAAAACTGCGGCAAACGCTAGAATCTGCCGGTGTAGTGTTTATCGAGGAGAACGGCGGCGGTGCTGGAGTACGATTGCGTAAGAAACACCTGAAAAAGAAATGACCTGTTTCCCGGTTGGCGCTCGCCTAAATAGGAATCAGGCAGGCGTATTTTCGAGCCTATCTTACGGAAAACGCGGCGCGACGGATTCTGGAAACACGCGTGGCTCAGATGCACTCGATCGTAAGCTCCTTTGTCACCTCAGTCGCGAAATGGCTGGCTGTTCGACGCGGCAAGCCTGCTTGATGGCGCTTTCATTTAAGTCGCCCATGCCTTCGAAGCACCAATATAGGATCTTCCTCAAGAAGCTCGACTGGTAGGAGCTTTGGCCACTCATCTGGTCGCCTAATCGGACGAGGTCTCATGTGAGCTGCAAGATTAGACCGTGCAGGACGAATTAATCGCAGATCCACACGGGCGAGAGGCTCATTCTCGGGACCATTAGGCCAGGGCCGACGTTCAAACGCGCCGCTCGGGAACCCATACCAATAATTAAAATCAGTTTCCGACCGCGCGAAGCCGGTTACACTTGACAGATCTGGGGATGTGAGCCCCATCAAAGCAGCCGTATAATCCGCAAACGTGAACCAGATGAGCCACGGCGGTGCTGAGGCAAAGACGGCGTTCAACTTTTCTTTTTCGTTAGCGCCAGGGAAAGCTTCGATTACTGCATGGCGAATACAATGTCCGGCTATTGTCACCCGGTCTCGACTGTTCGGTTCGAATCGATATTTCTTGTCCTAGCCCGCAAGCAAAAAGGGAAATCGACGACAGCATTTCTTCCACGCGCTCGCTTCACTGCACCGTTGCCATGCGCAGGATAAAGGCTCGTCCAGTGTTGGATTTCCGTATCGGACGATAAAAGCAAAAAACGCAGCATGGTTGACCGCGCCGTCAAAGATCTGCAGCCATTCTTTCTGCGCCTCCCGTACGCGTCTGATCAAAGGCTGCGCCATTCTTTCCAAACGGGCTACTTGTCGAAATCGAACTTGATTCATCTATGCGTCTCCGCATTCATCTATGCGTCTCCGCGCCCCCTTTGATCTGGGCTTCCAACGCGTCCAACCGTTTCACGACCGCCGCGATATCGATGGCCTCCCTATACGCGTTAACGAGCGCAGCAAGTGCGGCGCCTTCGCTGGGCGCAATCTTTGCCTCGGATACCGCGCGCATGATCTGGCCAAGGGCCTCCACCGCATCATCGGCGACTTTCATGTTGGGGAGTTCGAGCTTGATCAACCGCTCGCGCGGGAGGACGCGACCAAGCAAAAACTTCAACATCGTAGGGTCGCCCGCTTTCGCGAGTTCGATGGCCTTCCGAATGAGGTGTTGCGCTTCGCCGTCGAGCAGCGCCGCTGCGACCAGCGTGGTCCGATTTTTTGACCCGGGTTTCCGGCCGGGATTGCCGTTAACGAATGGGCGGCCTCGGTTAGCCGAAGGCCGAATCGTTCCTGGGCCGTCTGCGTGATGCATGACGCTCACTCCGACTGATTGGCCCAGGTTTGGTATTTATGTGGGACGGCTTTGATGATCCGCAACCCCCTGCCAAAATCATGGAAAGTCTTCGTACTATAGTGTATGTATAAGTATATGTTGAATAAAACTAGGGAACGCTAGCAATCTATAATATAAATGTACTTAGATACAGTCTAAATACTTCCATTTTCAAAGATTGTAGCAGGTGTAATATTAAATCACCGTCAAGGCTGTTTAGCGTAGATCGTGCGTAGTTACGCGGAGATGGGCCGGACGCATGACCAAGCATCCTTCCGTTTCTTATTGATCAACTCTCAATCTGCAGCAGCAGAGGATGCATCATTTCGCCACGCGATCGGGTCCCCACGAGGTGCAGACTGGCAGCTATCTCGGCGAGGACGACATCGTGCGTATTGAGGACGATTATCACCGGTCGTGAGCGCCATGCGCGGGGGCGGCAGCCGTCGAGGGCGCGAACCTTGTCCGCTATTGCCGCATGCCGTCGAGCAGGGCCTTGTGAAACTCCTCCGGCGCCTGGATTTGCGGCGCGTGGCCCAAGTCGGGGAACTCGATCAGTTGCGCATGCGGGATGCGCGTCGCCGCCGCTTTTCCCAGCGCGGGATAATTACCCAGTGCGGCGCGGACGGCGGGCGGTGCAAGGTTTTTCCCGATCGCCGTCGTGTCCTTGTCGCCGATCATCAGCAACACCGGCACGGAGATCTTTTCGAGCTCATAGAACACCGGCTGCGTGTAAGCCATGTCGTCAACCAGCGCTGCATTCCAGGCCACGATTTCGTGACCGGGACCGCGATACAGCGCCGCCAGCATCTGGACCCATCGCTCATATTTCGGGTCCCACGTCCCGGAATAATAAGTCGACCGTTGATAGTCGCGAATGCTGTCGGCGGTGGTTTTCAGCTCCTGCTGGTACCATGCATCGACGCTTTGCCACGGCACGCCCTTCGCTTTCCAATCCTCGAGTCCGATTGGATCGACCAACACAAGCCGATCGACATCGTCGGGATATGTCAGGGCGTAGCGCATGCCGAGCATGCCGCCGACCGAGTGACCGATCACCGTTGCGTGGCCTATTCCAAGCGACGCCAGCAAGGCGTGGGTGTTCCCGGCGAGCTGCTGAAAGCTGTACTGGTAATGCGCCGGCTTGGTCGATTTGCAGAATCCGATCTGGTCGGGGGCGATCACCCGGTAGCCCGCTCCAACCAGGACCGCGACGGTGCCTTGCCAAGTCGCGGCGCAGAAATTCTTCCCATGGAGTAACACTGCGGTGCGGCCGTTCGGCGTTGCGGGCTTCACGTCCATATAGGCCATATCCAGGGCCTCGCCTTGGGACATGAAAGTGAAATGCGCCACCGGCCAGGGGTAATCGAAACCCTGCAACTGCGGCCCATAGACCGGTTCATCGTCGGCCGCGCCCGCCGGGGAGGGCACTTCGCCGGCCATGACGATACCGAAGCACAGCACGGAGAGAAGAGCAGGTATGTGCATGATCCGATCTTCCGCTCGCGAACACTCGGCCCGAACGGGCCGGTGTCGGCATGTTAGGGGTAAACGCAGCCATCGGCTGCCGCGCCCGAGAAAAAATCCTGACGAAGGGGTTCGGTAAGAGGGGATTTCTGGCGCGGTCTTTGCGCGTAAGTATTGGAAGTAAAACGTGTTCAGGTTCCCTCCGGAGTGGGTCGCCAGTCGGTCTCGGCCATGCTAGGGGAAAGTGGGGTAACAGTGTCGAGGGAGCCCTTCGGGTCATGGGTGAGGCTGTCGGGATCGGTGGGGGTAATCCGTTGAAACTCGGTGTGGTTGGCGTGGGCGTCATGGGTAGCAACCATGCGCGTGTCCTAGCGGAAATCGCCGGTGTTCATCTGGTGGGGGTCGTCGATCCCGAGCGCAAGCAAAGGGAATTTGTTGCCCGCACGCTCGGCTGCGCCGAATTCAGCGACCTCGATGCGCTTTTTCGCAGCGGGGTTGATGCGGTGACCATCGCGGCGCCGACCCATCTGCATCACGATCTGGCGCTGAAATGCATTTCCCACGGCATCCATGTCATGGTCGAGAAGCCGATCGCTCCGACGGTGGAGGAGGGCCGCGCCATCGTCGCGGCCGCGCGCCGCGCCGGCGTGACGCTCATGATCGGCCATGTCGAGCGCTTTAACCCGGCGGTCGAGTCGATCAAGCGGGCGATCAAGGATCAGGACATCCTCTCGATTGCCATTACCCGGGTCGGTCCGTTCCCGCCGCGCATGTCGAATGTCGGCGTCGTGATCGACCTTGCCGTGCATGACATCGATCTGATCCGCTGGTTTACCGACTCGGAGATTGTTGAAATTCAACCGCAATTGTCGAGCGCGGTTGCCGAGCGCGAAGACATCGCGCTCTTGCAGTTTCGCACCGCCTCGGGGGTGCTTGCCCACATCAATACCAACTGGCTCACGCCGTTCAAGGCGCGCACCATCCATGTCGCTACCCGCGACAAATATCTGATCGGAGATCTGCTCACGCTCCAGGTCACCGAATGTTTCGGCTTCCAGCCGGACGGCAGCTATTCGATGCGGCATTTGTCGGTCGGCTATGCTGAGCCGCTGCGCGCCGAGTTGCTTTCATTCGTCAATGCCATCCGCAGCGGCCAGCCCCCCGCCGTCACCGGCGAAGAGGGAGTTGCCAGCCTCGAGGTCGCCATACGCTGCCTCGATTCGCGTACGGATCGTTCCAGCGCGCCGCAGCGCAAAGGACCGCGGCGCGTCGTTGGCTGATTCTTTTTCAGGTCAGATCGCATGAATCAGCACGCACGTCTTGACGAGCGGCCGATCCCGTTCATCGACGTCGCCGCGCAACGCCGCCGCCTCGGCCGTGCCATCGACGAAGCGGTGTCCCGGGTGCTGGCGCATTGCCAGTTCATTTAAGGACCGGAAGTGCGCGCGCTCGAGACCGAGCTTGCAGTATTCTGCGGCGCGCGGCACGCGATCGCCTGTTCGAGTGGAACCGACGCGCTACGCCTCGTGCTCATGGCTTGGGGGATCGGGTCGGGCGATGCCGTGATCTGTCCCGCCTTCACCTTCTGCGCGACCGCCGAAGTGGTAGCGCTTTGCGGCGCGACGCCGGTCATGGCCGACGTCGAGCCCGAAACGTTCAACCTCGACCCGGCAAGCTGTGAAGGTGCGGTAGCGACGGCAAAGAAGCTCGGATTGACGCCGCGGGCAATTATTCCGGTCGATCTGTTCGGCCTGCCGGCCGATCACGACGCGATTGCCGCGGTCGCCGCCGCGCATAACTTGCTGGTCCTCGATGACGCGGCGCAGTCGTTTGGGGCGACCTACAAAGGCCGCAAGCTCGGCACGCTCGCGCCCGCGACGGCGACCAGTTTTTTCCCCGCCAAGCCGCTTGGTTGTTACGGCGACGGCGGCGCCATTCTCACCGACGACGACGATCTGGCGGCGCAGCTCAAGAGCCTGCGCGTGCACGGTGAGGGCACCGACAAATACGATGCGGCGCGCATCGGCATCACCGGCCGGCTCGATACGATTCAGGCGGCGATCCTTCTGGAGAAGCTAAAAATCTTTCCGGATGAAATTGTTGCCCGAAACGCGGTCGCGCAGCGTTACACGTCGGGGCTCGCCGGCGCGGCGATATTGCCGCGCGTAGGCAACGAATCGACTTCGGTCTGGGCGCAGTACACCATCCGGCTCGAGCCCGGGCGGCGGGATGCGCTCGCCGCCGCGCTCAAGGGGCAGGGCATTCCGACGGCGATCTATTACGCCAAGCCGTTGCATTACCAAGCCGCCTATCGCGGTTTCCCGGTGGGGGCCGGCGGGGTGCCGGTGAGCGAGCGGCTGGCCGAGGAAGTGATCAGCCTGCCGATGCACGCCTATCTCGACCAGCAGGTCCAGGATCGCATGGTCGCGGCGGTGCAGCGCGCGCTGGCGGGCTAGAGGGTATTTTCGCCGCCAGCGGGAATCCAGGCGAAGATTGCGTTGTGGCTGTGGACTGCCGGGTCCCCGCTTTCGCCGGGACGGGCGGCCAATGGTAACAAGGCGGCAATGATCGAGCGGATTCTCACCGTCGGCGGCTTTACGCTGCTTTCGCGCCTTACCGGCTTTTTCCGCGACATTATGCTTGCGGCGATCCTCGGCGCCGGGCCGGTCGCCGACGCCTTCTTCGTCGCCTTCCGGTTGCCCAATCACTTCCGCGCTATTTTCGCCGAGGGCGCGTTCAATGCCGCCTTCATTCCGGCCTATGCGCGCATTCGCACACAAGGCGGAGCGCAATCGGCGAGCATCTTCGGCGACCGCATCTTCACGCTGTTGATCGCCACCCAGGCGGTGCTGTTCGCGCTCGCGCTCCTGTTCACGCCGCAAGTGATCGACTTGCTTGCCCCCGGCTTTTCGCGCGAGCCGCACCAATTTGATTTGGCGGTCTCGCTGACGCGGATCACTTTTCCTTATCTCCTGCTCATCACGCTGGTGACGTTGTGGGGCGGCATTCTTAACGCGCTGCATCGTTTCGCCGCGGCGGCGGCGGCTCCGATCCTGCTCAACTTTTCGATGATGGCGACGCTTGCCTTCGCCGCCTTCTTCGGCGGCGCCGGCTACGCCGCGGCGTGGGGTGTACTCATCTCCGGCTTGCTGCAGGCCGTGCTGGTGGGCGGCGACACGTTCCGTGCCGGCGCGTTCACCTCGTTTCGCGCGCTTGCCCTCGACGCCGATGTGCGCCGCTTCTTCAAGGCGCTCCTGCCGGCGACGATCGGTTCGGCCGGCACGCAATTGGCGCTGTTCGCCGATACCATCATCGCCAGCTTCCTGGCGACGGGAGCGATCTCGGCGCTCTATTACGCGGATCGGATCGACCAGCTCCCGATCGGCGTCATCGGCATCGCGGTCGGCACCGTGCTGTTGCCGGAGATGACGCACCGGATCGCGGCCGGCGACCACGTCGGCGCCCATTCGGCGCAGAACCGCGCAATCGAATTCGCGCTCCTTCTGGCAATCCCCTGCATCGTCGCATTCCTGGTGGTGCCCGATCTCATCATGCGCGGCTTGTTCATGCGCGGCCGTTTCACGGCTGGGGACGCGCACGCGGCGGCGTTGACGCTGATGGCCTATACGGTCGGCTTGGTTCCCTTCGTCCTCATCCGCAGTGTCGTCGCTCCCTTCCTCGCCCGCGGCGACACGCTGACGCCGATGAAGGCGGCACTGGTCGGAACCGCGGTCAACATCGCTTTCAAGATCGCGCTGATGGGATCGCTGGCGCAGGTCGGACTGGCGCTGGCGACCTCGATCGGCGCCTGGATAAATTTCATCATTGTGCTGTGGCTGGCGGTGCGCGCCGGCCACATCGTTGCTGACGCGACGCTCAAGTCATCTCTGTTCAAGCTGACGGCGGCCGGTTTGGCGCTAACGCTTCTTCTTCTGTTCGTTTTGCCGTTTGTCACAAACGTGTTGTCGTCCTTGTCTAGGTTCCGCAACGAATCAGAGTTGCTCGTGGTGGCGTTGCTTGGCGGCGTGTTTTACGGAGCCGTTGTGCTCGCGCTGTTCGGACGCCGGTGGCTTTCACTGATGCGCAAGCGCGCGCAGAGCGCGCCGGCGGCGCCGATCGACGCGTTCGAAGGCACCTCCGCGCCGCCAGGTGGGGCCGATCCGTGAGCAGAAGCGGAGACCTTGATGCGCGTGACCATGATCGGCGCCGGGTATGTCGGCCTGGTTTCCGGCGCCTGCTTTGCCGATTTCGGTCATCATGTGACTTGCGTCGACAAGGATGCCGGTCGGATCGCGGCGCTGCGACGGGGAGAAATCCCGATCTTCGAGCCCGGCCTCGTTGATCTTGTTGCCACGAACATCCAGCAGGGCCGGCTCGAATTCTCCGTGGAGGCCAGCGGCATCGGCGATGCCGATGCCGTGTTCATCGCCGTCGGCACGCCATTGCGCCGCGGCGATGGCCACGCCGATCTGAGCTACATACAGCTATGGGGCGGTGCGCGAGATCGCGCCACTTTTGTCCCCCACGGCTATCGTGATTACGAAATCGACCGTTCCGGTCGGCACCGGCGACGAGATCGAGCGCATTCTGCGGGAAGAACGGCCCGATGCCGAGATGCAGGTCGTTTCCAATCCGGAATTCTTGCGTGAAGGCGCCGCCATCTACGATTTCAAGCATCCAGATCGTATCGTGATCGGCAGCGACGATGAGCGGGCCCGCGCCGTGCTCGCCGAGCCTATCGGCCGCTTTATCTCAATGCAGCGCCGATGCTCTATGTCAACCGACGTACGGCCGAGGTGATCAAATACGCGGCCAACGCCTTCCTCGCCACCAAAATCACCTTCATCAACGAGATCGCCGACCTTTGCGAGTGCGTCGGCGCCGACGTGCAGGACGTGGCGCGTGGCGTGGGCTTCGACAACCGTATCGGCGCGAAATTCCTTCACGCCGGTCCTGGCTTCGGCGGCTCCTGTCTGCCGAAAGACACCACGGCGCTCCTGAAGACCGCGCACGACCACGGCGCTCAGTTGCGCATCGTCGAGACCGTTGCGGCCGTCAACGAACAGCGCAAGCGCGCCATGCCGCGCAAGGTGGTTGCCGCGCTCGACGGTTCGATCCGCGGCAAGACCGTCGCGGTTCTGGGTCTTTCCTTCAAGCCGAACACCGATGACATGCGCGACTCGCCGTCGATCCCGCTGATCACTGCTTTGCATGATCTCGGCGCCACGGTGCGCGGCTATGATCCGGCCGCCATGGAGCAGGCGAAGCCGTATCTGCCCCGACGTGATCTATTGCGACAGCGCCTATGGGGCGGCGGAGGGCGCCGACGCCGTGGTGATCGCGACCGAATGGGAACAATTCCGCGCGCTCGACCTCGATCGGCTGCGATGCCTCATGGTGCGGCCGGTGATTGTCGATCTGCGCAACATCTATCGCGCCGACGAAATGAAGCGGCCAACTTCCGCTACCTTACAGTCGGTCGGCCGGCGGCGGAGCGATACGCGGAAACCGCAATGCCACGGCGCCGCAAAACGCCCAACGCGAAGACAATCGCGGCACTCGCCGAGGCTCTGTAGCGCAATCTGGTTTTGCCGTATCCCTCGGCCAGCTTTCTTGCCGCATTCGCTACAATTCTAACAGATTACGAAAATCAATTTTCCAAAGTTTGAGCGATATTCGCCGGATCGTGCGCCGATAGGTTTCTGGGTCGCGGGGATATCGAGACGCGCCGATCCGGGTGTCGCTATGAACGAGTTCTGGACCAATTGTAGCGAGGCGGTGCGCTTGGCTTGTGAGGCGAATGCCGTTATCTCGGCGCGCCTGCTGCCGTTCGCATCGGGCGCCCCGAACGCGGCCGCGGAAGCCGGCCTGATGATTTCCGAGAAGGTTCTCGCGTTTGCCGACGCCCAGGTGGCTGCCGAGCGGGCGCTGGACGATGGCCTCGGATTCCATGTTGCCGTCGAGCGCGCCTATGTGCCGCTGCGCGACCGCGTGCGTGCCAACAGCGAGCGACTGCTACCCGCGGCGCGTTGACATACGAACCTCGAATTTCAGCGATCTTGAACCGGCGTTCAGTCAGCGGGGATTGATCGGCCGGTTCTCGGTCCAATCCCACGTGCCGTTGTCGCGGTCGCGAACGGCCGCCTTCCAGCCGACCGTCTCCGCCCGGGTTTTGAAATTCACGCCTTCGGGCGAGTGGCGGGTGATGCCGTCAAACACCGTGGCGAGGAGCTGCGTGTTCCTCAGTCCCATCGCCTCGATCGCCTGGTTGATCACAAGCTTCTGCATCATGAGCTGGTTGACCGGCACGGTCGCCATCCGCTCGGCAAGCGCTTCGACTTCGGCATCGAGACTTTCCGGTGGGACGGCCTTGAGCACAAGCCCGAGTTTCTCGGCTTCGATGCCGGTGATCTTGTCGCCGGTGAACAGCATCCGCTT
>JBEKSB010000146.1:0-17862 GCA_049517455.1 Xanthobacteraceae bacterium | reverse complement strand
GCGAATTCGGCGCTCCAATCGCGGAGAAAGCAGAGAATGAGCTGGCTCTTGATGCCGAGGATCCGCTCGGCCTCGAGTTGCGCGCGCCGAATGCCGCGGATCACAACGTCAAACGGCACGCCTCGCCCGGTGTGGGGTTGCGGATCAAAGAACATTTCGACGTAGCGTACGTTTTGCGAGTGCGCCTTGGCGAGGTAGGCAAAAGTCAGGTCGAAGAAATCCGGCTCATGCACCAGGACCTTCATGCCCTCGTAGTAAATCTTGAGAAAGGAGGGCAGGTCGTGGAAATCGTAGGCTGCCCTCATCTCAGCCGCATCCTTGTAAGGAAGGGTCATGCTATTTCTCTTCGCCAGCTCGAATTTCATTTCCGGCTCAAGAGTTCCCTCCAGATGCACATGCAGCTCGCACTTCGGCATGCCTGCGATGAAGTCGCGCAGATCGCTCATCATTGCCTCCTGTCAGGTTGCGCTTAAGTTACGCTTCGAAAACCGGCAATGCCAAGTCGATCTACAGCGTCTCCGGCATCGGTGTCGCCTTGCCGTCGGCGATGGCGAATTGCGGAATGTGTCCCAGGCCATGGACGAGACGCGCGTCGGTGCCGAGAGTCTTCTCCCAATCGTGACCTTCGGTAAGGATCACCCCAGCCGCGACAATTTCGGCACCAGCCGAGCGCACCAGCGCAAGCGTTGCGGCGAGACTGGAGCCGGTCGCGACGACGTCGTCGACCACGACGACGCGCCGCTTTGCGAGCAGCGGCACGGCGCGGCGGTCGAGCATCAGGCGCTGCTTGCCGGAGGACGTCACCGACTGGACTTCCTGGATCAGCGCGTCGGCCAAATGGATCTTCGGCGATTTTTGAGCGATGACATATTGGTCGAGACCGAGGGCGCGTGAGACCTCGATAACGACTGGGATGCCGAGCGTCGCGGCGCCGACGATGATCTCGGGCTTGAACACGCCGAGCTTGGCGGCCAGCGCCTTGCCGATCCGCTCTCCGAACTGCACCCCCATATCGATCACCATCAATAGCGAGATGGCAAGCTTCTGGTTAATCGGCACGATGGGCAGTGTGATCGGCTCGCCGGCAATATCGACGGTGTAGGTCTCCATAGTTAGTCGCCTTCTGAAAGAACTGGCTCAATGGTGAGCCAGTCTATGTCACGCCGCGTCAGCTGCCGGCTTGCAGCTTGCGCGCTGCCGCCGAATGCCGGCTGATCAGGTCGCCAACGTCAAGTCCGGGGATTTGACCGTTTTCCACGGCCCAGCGCCCGCCGATCATGATCCGGTCGGCGCGATGCGCGCCGCACAAAACAAGCGCGGCAAGCGGATCGCCACTGCCGGAAAAGCGCAGTTCGTCGAGCTTGAACAGTGCGAGATCGGCCATCGCGCCGAGGACGATCTCGCCGATGTCCGTTCGCCCGACGCATGCGGCCGAGCCCTTCGTCGCCCAGCGCAACGCATCGAGGTGGCTGACCTTGGTGACGCCGTAGCGGCTGCGCTGCAGCAGAAACGCGGCCCGCACCTCCTGCATCAAATTCGAGGCGTCATTGGAGGCCGAGCCGTCGACGCCGATGCCGACGCGCACGCCGGCGTCTTCCATCGCGCAGACCGGGCAAGTGCCCGACGCAAGGGTCTGATTGCTGCACGGGCAGTGGGAAATTGTGGTGCCGGCGCGCGCGAGCCGCTTGATCTCGTCGGCATCGAAATGGATGCCGTGCGCGAGCCAGACCCGATCGTTGAGCCAGCCGCAATCTTCCAGATAGTCGAGCGGACGACACTTGTAGAGTTCTTGGCAAAAGCGGTTCTCGTCCTCGGTTTCGGCGAGATGAGTGTGCATGCGCACGTTCAGGCGTTTCGCCAAATCCGCTGTTGATCGCATCAGCGACGTCGTGACCGAGAACGGCGAACAGGGCGCAAGCGCGATCTGAATCATCGCTCCTTCGCCGGCATCGTGATAACGCGCCACCACGCGTTCGCTGTCGGCGAGGATAGTATCCTCGTCTTGCACGACGCTATCCGGGGGCAAGCCGCCGTCGCGCTGCGACAGGTTCATTGAACCGCGCGTCAACAAGACGCGCAGGCCGAGCCGTTTCGCGGCAGCCACTTCGATGTCGATGCCGTCTTCGAGCCCGGCCGGGAAAACGTAATGGTGATCCGTCGTCATGGTGCAGCCGGAAAGGACAAGCTCGGCCATCGCCAGCGTCATACCGAGATCGAGCGCTTCCGGCGTCAGCCGCGCCCAGATCGGGTAAAGCGCTTGCAACCAGGGAAACAACTCGCGGTCGAGCGCGGCGGGAACAGCGCGGGTGAGGGTTTGATAGAAGTGATGGTGGGTGTTGATCAGCCCCGGCAGCACCACGTGCTGGCCGGCATCGAACGCTTTGACTTCCGGCGTCGCGGGGCTGCGCCCGGCGGCGACCAATTCGACGATGCGGCCGCCTTGCACCACGATGCCGCGGTCGGCTCCGTCCGCCAGGATGGCGACCGGATCCTTGATCCACAGTGCTGATTTTTCGTCATTTGTCATTTCGAACTGCCGGACTGAAATCAATGCAAGCCGCGTGCCCGGTTACCCTCGCCGGCGGTCGGAAGGGCTATCTCAGTTCGCCCCCGGCGATCGGCGGCCATCCGACCTTGCTCTCCCGGTGAATGTGGCGCGCGACACTCAGGATCAGCGGCTCTTCGAACCGTGGCGCGACGATCTGCATGCCGACGGGCAATCCGTCCTGCGACAGGCCTGCCGGCGCGGTCGCAGCCGGCAAGCTGACCAGCGTGATGAGATAAGCGGGCGCGATCCAATCGATATAATTCTCGAAGCTGCGGCCGTTGATCTGATCGGGAAAGTTCTTCTCCACCGGATAGGGCTTTACCGGCGCCGCCGGCGTGAGGAGAACGTCGAAACGCTCGAACAGCTTGCGGAAGTGCGCAAACAGTTCCTGCCGCGTCCGCTCGGCCGCGGCGAAGTCGAGGGAATTCAACTTCAGGCCGGCCTCGACATTGCCCTTGAGGTTCGGCCCGAACTCGTTGATCTGGGCGAGCCGTTCGTATTGCTGGCCGACCATCCAGAATCCGCGCCAAGTCTGATACGGTGCGCGGCCGGCGCTCGCGTCGAACGCGATATGTTCCACGTGCGCGCCGAGCTTCTCCAGCGCGGCCGCCGCGTCGCGACAAAGCGAATCGATTTCCGCGTCGACGCCAATGCCGGCAATGTCGGACACGTAGGCGACGCGCAAGCCCTTAATGTCGTCGCGGCGCTCAAGATCGGCCAACGCGCTTTGCCAAGGCGGCGAAACCGATATCGGCGAGATGCGGCTGAAGCCGACGAGGCAATCGAGCATGAGGGCTGCGTCTTCCGCGTCGCGCGCCAGCGGGCCGTGGACTTGTCCCGGATCCCATGCGAGCGCCAGCGGATGGCTTGGCGTCAGCCCCGGCGTCGGCCGGATGCCGACGATGCCGCAGAACGCCGCGGGAATGCGTATCGAGCAGCCGAAGTCGGTCCCCTGTGCGATGGGCACCATGCCGCTGGCGACGGCGACAGCGGAACCGCCGGAGGAGCCCGCCGGGCTAAGCGCCGGGTTCCACGGATTGCGGGTTGGGCCGAATAGTTCGTTGTTGGTATTGGCGCCGCAGGCGAATTCGGGAGTGTTGGTCTTGGCGAGGACGATGGCGCCGGCGGCCTTGAGCCGGCGGATGGCTTCGGCGTCCTCCGTCGGCACGTAATCCTTGAACAGCGGCGAGGCGAAAGTGGTGCGGATGCCAGCGGTCGGGGTGACGTCCTTGACCCCGATCGGGAGCCCATGCAGCGGGCCGAGCGGCTCGCCGTTCATGACTGCGGCTTCCGCACGTCGTGCGCCGTCGCGCGCCTGCTCCGCCGCTAACGTTACGATGGCATTGAGCTTCGGATTGAGCGCTTCGATCACGGCAAGATACGCGTCGAGAACTTCGATAGGGCTAACGGCCCGCGTGCGAATAAGCCGTGCCAGCTCGCGTGCCGATTTGCGCACAAGGGTCAGATCAGCCGTGGAATGCGTATTGACCTCATGCGGCGAGGATGCCGAGCGCACGCTTTATTCCCCCGCATCGATGATAGCGATGCAGGGCCCGCCGCCTTGCGGTCCCTGGTGCATGGCGTCAACGGAAACAAACACCGCCGGATCGCCGATCGCGGCCGCGGCGACGCCGCCGACCGCGGCCTTGGCGTGGCGATGCCAAGGCACGTCGGAATCGTCGAGCATGATCTGGCGCCGGGAGCGCAGCTTGCCGGTGCGGTCCGCCTCGCATTTCATGAAGCAGTTAACCAGCCGTCCCTTGAGGTCTTCGGCGCGAGGACGCTCGGGCAGCTCCAGGCCGGCATTGCGAATGGATTCATAGATGCCGTCGATGTCGAGCGCGTCCTTCATCACCGAATGGCCGATGCGATAGCGGCCGCCGGCGCCGTTCTTGTTGCCGAGCAGAACAATCTGCGCCTGCGTCAGTTCCACGCCCGACGAGCAGGAGGCCACGGAAGAATAGAGATCGAGGTTGCGGCAGATTTCCTCCGCCTTGGGCATCTTGATTTCGCCCAGCCCGACGGCGATGCCGAGTCCAGTCGTCCCGTTCGACACGCCCATGGAATCGTGCACCTCGCAGGCAACCTGCTTGCCGCGCGCATGCGCGTCGAGCACCGAGTCGACGGTGAGGAGCGGTGTCTTGGTCTGCACGTAATGCACGTCCGCCGGATCGTCGATGCCGGCATCGCGCATCGCGGCGCGTACGCCGTCGGCGACTTTCTCGACCATGGCCGGCCGGCCGATGTCTTCCGGCAGAAGCTCGGCGCTCATCGCCGTGCCGATGACAAGGCGCGATTTGTTGGTCGGGCCGGTCTTGGCGTTGCGGGCAAAAATCGTCGCGTGCGGCGTGATGACGCCGTCGCAGCCGCCCGACCAGACCATCGGAATTTTTGCGATGTCCTGCTCCGAGCGGCTGCCAAGCTTGCGCAATACGGCGCGAAACGCCTGGTCGGCGAGGATACGGGTAAAGTCGTTGACGCCGCCATTGCCTTCGGTCTTCCCGATGACGGCGATGACCTCGTCGGCGTTGAATTGTCCGTTGCGGATGCAGGTTTCCACTCCCGACGCATCCTGCACGTTCTTCAACTCGACTTTGGCAACTTCGATAGCCATTACGCTTCATCCTCGCTGGTAAGTCTTTATCTAGGCGGTGCGCGTCCACGGCTTGACCTCGCCGCGGATCATTCTTTCAAAGCCGGCGCCGCGGTCGATCATCAGCGGCTGGCCCGTCCGCTCAGCCTTGAGCGTCTCGCGCAAGGCGGCGGTTGCTTTGGCGTCGATGATGAACGCGTTTTCGCCGGCATCCAGTTTCAGCACGACGCCGTAATCGTCGCGCGCGGCGGCCGGCGAAACCTTGCCCTCGATCACGTCGCGCTGGACCCATTCGGGCTCGCGCTCGAGCGGATCGCCCCAGCCGCCGCCGCCGGTGGTCACGACGCGCACAATCTGGCCGGCAAGTACCGGCTCGCCATCGACCAGGCCGCCGAGGTCGCGCGGCGTGCCTTCGGCGTCGATAGTCACGCAGAACGGCGTGCCCGCCTTGCCGCCGTTGACGCCGTAGCAGCCAAGCCGCACGCGGTCGGCGGTGACGATGGTGCGGCAGTCGACCAGCGCCCGGTAATGTTTGTCGTAGCCCAGGCCGCCGCGGCGTTTGCCGGCGCCGCCGGAATCCGCCCGCAACGCCAGTTTCTCGACCAACAATGGAAACCGCGTCTCGGTGAATTCGGCCGGTTGGTTGCGCGAGTCCGGCACGATGTGGATGGCGTCATTGCCGTCGGCGTAGGCGCGGCCGCCGGAGCCGCCGCCCAACACCTCGCGCGAGAGGAACGCCTTGCCGTCGGGGCCAACGCCATAAAATCCCGTGTAGCGGATTGTTTCCTGATCGGCGGGCATGCGTCCTTGCGCGGCTTGCGCCACCACGCCGGCAAGGAGGCCGAGACAGCGCAGCAGCACGAACGAGCGCGCATTGGTGGCCGCCGGCCATTCCGGCGTGATCAAAGTCCCTTTAGGTGGGAACACGATGTCGAAGACTTCGCAGACGCCTTCGTTGACGTGAATCTCGGCGGCGCGTTCGGGCGTGTCCGCGAGATTGCGCAGGATCGGTGCGATCCATTTGATTAGGAACGCGCCGCCGGCATAGTCCGCCGGCCAGTTGATCGGGCCGGTCGATTGCGGATCGGTGCCGGTGAAATCGAGCGTCAGCCGATCACCCTTTTTGGTGAGCGTCAGCGCCAGTTTGTGCAGCTTGGGATCGGTGACGCCGTCGTGCTCGACATAATCTTCCCAGCGGTATTCGCCGTCAGCGATTTTCGGCAGCAATTCGCGGCGGAAAATATCCCGGCAGGTGTCGAGGGTCGCCTGGAAGCAGGCTTCCACCGTCTCGCGGCCGAAGCGCTCGAACAGCTCCGCCATGCGGCGGGCGCCCATCAGGCAAGCCTGCACCTCGCTGTCGAGGTCGGCGGCGAGCGTTTCGGGAACGCGGGTGTTGCGTTTGATGATGGTGAACACCGCGTCGTTGCGGATTCCGGCGCTGTAGAATTTGATCGGCGGGACGGCGAGGCCTTCTTCGAACACCGTCGTCGCGGTGCCGGGCATCGAGCCCGGCACCCGGCCGCCGATATCGTCGTGATGGCCGAACGCCTGGATATAGGCGACGATTTCGCCGTGATGGAACACCGGCACGGTGCTGCACAGATCGGGAAGATGCCCGATCGAGCCTTCGGTCAGATAGGTGTCGTTCATCAGGAACACGTCGCCGGGCGCCATGGTGTGCGGCGGAAAATCGCGCACCACGGCGTTGGGCATGGCCGAGTAGGAGCGGCCGGTGAGCTTGCGGCAATAGCGGTCGAACAGGCCGACGCGATAGTCGTGCGCCTCGCGGATCATCGGCGAGCGCGCGGTGCGCTCGATGGCGAATTCGATTTCCGCCTCGATGGAATTCAGCGTGCCTTCGACGATTTGTAGGACGATGGGATCGACCTCGCGCGCCGGCAAATCCGGCGCGGTCGGCCACGGCCATTCCTTCGAGTGTACGTTCATTATTCACAGGCTCCGGATTGTTCTATATCGCGCAAATCTGGTCAGCCATAGCCCATATTACCGTCGCGTGGCCGCCGTTTCACTACCCGCCGCGCGTGTTGCGGCGAACGCGGCGCTGGCGTTGATGACCGAAGCCAAATAGGAAAATCCGGCCCGGTCGGGCGAAACCAATGCGAAAAGGAGGGTCACCATGGCATTGCCGGATTCAATATCGGAACGAGCGAAGCAAGGCGCCAAGGTCCGGCGCGAAGTGCTCGGCACGGCTTATGTCGACGCCGGTAAGCAGAAGGCGAACCCGTTCACGCAGCACTTTATCGAGTTCACGCAGACGCAGTGCTGGGGCAACGTATGGCTGCGCGAAGGCCTTTCGCACAAGACCCGCAGCATGCTCAACGTCTGCATGCTCGCGGCGCTCGCCCGCTGGCATGAATTCGAAGTGCACGTTCGCGGCGCACTCAACAACGGAGTCACGGCCGAGGAAATTGCCGAGATTCTTCTCCACACCGCCGTCTACGCCGGCATCCCGATCGCTTCGGAAGGTTTCAAGCGTGCCGACAAAATCATCGCGGACGTCGCGGCTGAAAAAAAGGGTTAACCCGTGTACTCATTAGCGCGCGGATGGAGGTCCGCTTCGTGGAGCAAAACGGAAATGTAGTGCTTAGCTTGACGGTTTCAGCGTTTGACCCGTAGGACACATTCTCGGAATATCTTGTCAGCGCGCGCAACTCTGCAATGTTTTGCGAAGCGATATCGTGCGGCGTGCATTGGTAGAACCACTTGGGCCGACTTCTTAGTTGGAAGCTGGCCCGTTCCGGCCTCCTCAATCTGTCCAGCAATTCATGACGCTTGCCAGCGCCCGCTTGCACAGCCTACCCTCCTCTCGGCGCGAAAGAGCTTCTTGAGACCGGAGAAGGAACGAATGCGAACAATACATTTTGTCTGCTGGCTGGCGTTGCCGGTCGGCGCACTGCTCTGCGGTCTGGATGAAGCCGGTGCCCAGGGTGTCGATGTCCGCCAAGCCTGCACGTCCGATGCGATGCGACTTTGTTCCGATTTCATTCCAGACGAGGCGAAAATAACGGCGTGCATGCGTAGGAAGGGGGCTCAGATCGGTCCGGAATGTCGCAGCGCCATGGCGGGCGGGCGTCATGTCGGGCACCGCCATGCTCATGGGTCCCGCGTGAGGCATCGCGGTCACCACGGCTGATAACATCCAACGCTGAAGGCGTGTTCAATGGGTAAGCTAACCGCCTAAGCTGTCCGGCTCCGGTATCGCGCGGGTCTTTACTGCAGCGCATGTGCGCGGATGCTTCGCATGCAGATACACGGCCAGGCGCGGTCTCATCATTCGTCCTCGGAGGTTACAGCCTCTTCAATAGACGGTTTTGCAGGTTGGGCGGCAGGCGACCCCAAATCCTCACAATCGCCTCGCCTAACGCGCGCGAGAGTTGTTCCGAAATCTCAAGAGCGACTACGGCCATGGCGAGCTCCTCCAGCTGAAGTGACAGCAGACAACGCCGCCAGGGGCGCCGCGGTTCCCGGGATGGCGTCGCTGGTCGGGAGAGGCGGCCGTTGCGGCTTGATGATGACGGTGCGAGTGGAGGTGGACGTGAGGCCGCTCCCCATTTGAGGGTTATCAGACGGCTAATGCGCTCACGTCTGCGTGCTCTCGGCTTTGGCCCGCTGGCATGAATTCGGAGTGCACGTTCGCGGCGCGCTCAACAACGGCGTCACGGCCGAGGAGATCGCCGAGATTCTTCTCTATACGGCGGTCTACGCCGGCATCCCGATCGCGTCGGAAGGTTTCAAGCGCGCCGACAAGGTTATCGCCGACGTCGCGGCTGAGAAAAGCAGCTAACCGCGACTCATTTACGCGCAGACGCAGGTCCGATTTGTGGACGAAAACGGAAGTGGAGTGTTTGGCTTGAGGGTTTCAGCTTTGGCCCAAGTCGGACGTTCCACATAAGCCGGATGCTGCCCCCCGGTTGTCGTGCCTCGTGCGAGGGCCGCACCTAACGTCCCGTCGTGCGCGCAGGTTTGATCAAGGTCAAAAAGAATATGGCAATGATGGCAAAGAGAGGAGCAGGTGCGGAGATCGATTGGCTTTCAGTGTTCCGCGTCAGGAGCCACCTGGCGTTCGCGCTTAAGGGAATCCGTCAATTTTCCGATGCGATCATTATTTTTGTTATCGGCAATAACAGCGGAGCGTGATGGTGGCCCGTGTGAGCCCCGAATGGTGAGTTTCCTTGAACGACCACGGCCTTGCCGACTGACCTTCGCAGCTCCCTGAACAATGTTTTATTGTCCTTACTCTCGTAGCCTGGGAAGATCTGAACTCGATCAATGAGCTTGTCTGGCTCGATAAATTCGTCTCCGACAATGCAAATTGGTTTCTGCAGCTTAAGAATGTAACTCGGTTCGGGTCTATCGCCTTTGCGAACGTCTTCGTAGTTCGGCGGACCCGCAAACATTTTGTAGGTCAATGTGCCCTTAAGCTGAACCGTCTGGGATGCCTTCAGGTCTACGCAGGGCTCTTCGGCCGCGGCGGGCGCCGCCAGTGCGCCCACGCAAAGAATAGCTATAAAGCACCGCCGGATCATTGCCATTCCCCTGTCGAAATACTTTCCATCGCCGATGGCGGCGCTTCCAAGGAAACCGCCAGTCACTGCTCTGAATAAGGGAGTCGATATTGCTCGCTGAGCTCGTCCGCATCGATCGTGTAAGCGCGATGCAGATCGCTCACCACAGGGCTGCCGCTTTCTTTGCCGCCGACGTAGTGATAGGTCACAGTTTGCGTCTCAGTGCCGGTCAGCAATGCCGCATGGAGCACCGATTGATTGTGCCCACCATGCATGCTGCAGGAAATGTTTTCGACGACAAGCCAATGCGCGGTGGCCTTCGCGGAATAGGGAAGCGTGTAGTCCTTATCATTGCCCACGATGGGACTTTTATCCGTTTCAATCGCATGGCTCAGCTCAGTCAGCTCAGTGAGGGTGACTGACGTGCCTTCATAACGGCCTCCACATTCCTCTTCGGCTTCCGCGATCATCTTTTTGCGTTTGTCATTCGATGCAATTGTCTCAAGATAGAACTTTTTGGCGCCTTCGGCGAACTCTTGCGTGTTGATGTAGTTGTACAGCGATCCCCGGTCTGCGGCCGCTGTGGAAGCGGCCTCGCAGTGTAGCGGCGCCAAAACAAGAAACGCTGATAAAGAGCAAATCAACAGCGCTTTCATGAGAGGCTCCTCAATCTTTGAGTCTTGCTGCGAAAAAGAGTAGCAAGAAACGCCCGGCGGGTTTTGCGCCAAATCAAAGTCGGGGTTAGCGAACCGCCAATGTTTCGATTTGACACAAAACGCACATGCCGTTCGGCCAGCTCATCTCTGCTTTTGGGGACAACGCGGACTTCAACCAACTGGCGCGCGCATCCGAAATGAGGGCGCGGCGCAGATCGTGCGAACGAGGGCGGCGCGGCGATCGCGCGGCCCCTTTTAGTTTCGTGTTTCGGCGGATTTGCCACGGTCAGCTCCTGGCCCGGAAACACGACGGTGGTCGAGCCGAATTCCTCGACGACCGCCGGCCCGTCGAGTTTGAAACCCGCCGCCAGCGAGCCGCGCGCGAAGACCGGTGTGTTGCGGAACTTGCCGTCGAAATAGACCTGGCGGTTCATTTGCTTGGGCGGCGTGCCGGACTTTTCGAGTTCGGGGATGCTCGGACGGTCGATCGTGCCGAAGGCGGACACGCAAAAATTCACCAGCTCCACTTTCTGCTGGCCGGTATAGTTGTAGCCGAAGGTTTTGCGATGTTCGGCGTGGAACGCGCCGACGAGGCCGGCGATGAATTGGGCGTCGATCTTGCCGGACGGCGCCGGCACCCGCACTTCCATCGACTGGCCGGCATAGCGGACGTCGGCTTCGCGCAGCAGCGCGATCTTCGATGGCACGATGCCGTCTTTCTCCAGCGCTGCGGTGCCTTCCTTTTCGAGCGACGCGTAAATCGCTGCAACGGCCGGAAGGTCGACCGTCTCCTCATGCATCACCTTGGTGACGATGTGGTCGGTGCGCCAATCGACCGCCAGCAGACCGAAGGCGGACAGATTGCCGGGATTCGGCGGCACGATGCAGGTCTTCATGCCCATCAGTTCCATCACCGCCGGCGACTGCGCCGGTCCGGAGCCGCCGAACGACAGAAGCGCAAACGCGCTCGGATCGATGCCGCGCTGGATGGTCATCTGCCGGATGGCGTTGGCCTGATCCCAGTTGGCGATTTCGATGATGCCTTCGGCAAGCTGCTCGGCGTTCAGGTTGCCGGGCAGCCGCGCGGCCAAGGCTTTCAGTCCGCCGCGCGCGCGCTCGACGTCGAGCTTGATCCCGCCGCCGATCAGCGCCGGCGGAATGCGGCCAAGAACGAGATTGGCGTCGGTGATGGTCGGCTCGTCGCCGCCATTCGTTGCCTTCGCGTGAGATCCAGGCGATCGAGCCGCCGCCGGTGCCGATGGTCTTGATATCGAGCATCGGAATCCGCACCGGGAAACGGCCGACGCGGCCGCCATTGGTGATTTTCGGCTTGGCACTTTCGATCAGGCAGAGATCGGTCGAGGTGCCGCCGGCGTCGAGCGTCACCAGATCGGGAAAGCCGGCGATTTCGGCGATCACCGCGCTGCCGAGGGCACCTGCGGCGGGGCCCGACAAAGCCGTGGTGATCGGCTTGCGCATCACCTGATCGGGACTGGCGACGCCGCCCGACGACTGCATCACCAGGAGCGGCTTTTTGTTCAGCTCGGGGCCAAGCTCGTCGCGAATGCGATCGAGATAACGGCTCATATGCGGCTTGATGAACGCATCGACGAGCGTGGTCACCGCGCGTTCGTATTCGCGATATTCCGGCAGCACGTCGCAGGAGACCGACAGTGTGCAGTCCGGATATTCTTCGCGCACGATCTCGGCCGCACGGCGCTCGTGCGCGGCGTTGGCGTAAGAGTGAATGAGGCAGATGCCGATCGCGGTGATGCCCGCCTCGCGAAAGAAGCGCGAAGCGGCGCGAACGCTGTCCTCGTCGAGCGGCCGCAGCTCCTCGCCGAGAAAGTTGAGACGGCCGCCGACCTCGCGAACATAACGCAGCGGCACGATGCGCTCCGGCTTCACCCAGAAATACGAGTTGCCGTAGCCCTCGGGTACGGCTTGGCGGGCGATTTCCAGGATATGGCGAAAGCCGTCGGTGACGATGAGACCGAGACCGGCGATCTCGCCTTGCAGCAGCGCATTGGTCGCGACCGTCGTGCCGTGCGCCAACACGGCCAGATCGTCCACGCCGGCACCCCATTCACCGAGGATGGCATGGACGCCGCGAACCAAAGCCACGGCGGGATTTGACGGCGTAGACGAAATCTTGGTCACGCGCATCGCGCCGGAACTGTCGTCGACGCAGACGATGTCGGTAAAGGTGCCGCCGGTATCGATGCCGATCCGCAGCGTCGCACTGCCACTCATACCCGCACGCTCCATCGTCTCACAAGATCGCGGCCAGCGCGATATTATGCGCGGGCCGTTTCGGCGAGTCCAAGGCGATTGCCCGTTATTTTTTCAGCTCGAACAGAATGTCCTGGGCACCCTTCCACAAGGTCATTTTGCCCAGCGCGGCCAGGTTCTCGCGGCCCTTGGTGATGGTCAGGAAATGATTGCCGGCGAGTTGCCCGACCTTGCTGGAAAACGCGACTGCGCCGTAAGCCAGCAGAATTTCCGTTTCGCTGATGCCGCCCGGGTAAAGGATGATCTCGCCTGGCGCCGGATAGCTGGTGGGATTTTCATGACCCAAGCCGAAGTCGAACGCGCCGAGTGGAATCCAGCAGCCTTCGCCGCTCCAGCGCACGTGAATGATCTGCTGCTTGTAAGGAAGCATTCTGATAAATCTTGCGCAGGTATTCGGCGCCAGATCCTCGGTCTGCGCCTCGAATTCGTACGGTCCCGCCTTGATGCGAAGCGTGGTCATTGTGATCCAATCCTATCAAGAAATGTCGAAAGAACGCGCGCGGCAATATCGATATCGCCGGGCGAGGCGAATTCGTCGGGGTTGTGGCTGACACCGGCGCGACAACGCACAAACAGCATGGCGAAGGGGAGGATCCCGTCGAACGCCATGGCGTCGTGGCCGGCGCCACTCGGCAGCCGGCGTGGCGCGACCCCGCAGCCTTCGACCGCTTGCGCCATCTGATCCGACAGCCGGGCGTCGCAAATCGCTGCAGGCACTTCGTGGCCGACGGAAAGCCGCGCTGTCACGCCGCGGCGTTGCGCGATTGCAGCGATTGTTTGCTTGATGTCGCCGACGGCGCTCACCCGCTCCTGATCGGAGGGACTGCGGATGTCCAAAGTGAAACGCGCTTGCCCGGGAATGGTGTTGGCCGCCGAGCCGGGTACTTCCATCTTGCCGACCGTCGCCACGAGGTTGGATCGCGATCGCGCCCGCTCTTCGACGGCGAGCAGCATCTCGGCAGCGGCCGCGAGCGCGTCTTTGCGCATCGGCATCGGCACCGTGCCGGCATGCCCGGCAATGCCATCGACTTCCACGGTCCCCCGCGTGACGCCATCGATGGCCGTCACGACGCCGACCGGAAGCCCCTCCTTTTCCAGCACCGGGCCCTGCTCGATGTGAACTTCGACGTAACCCAGGGCCCGATCCGGCGAGAGCGCTTCCTCGGACAGGCGCGACGGATTGCAGCCGAATGCCACCAGCGCCTGGCGCCGGGACACGCCGTCTTCGCCGACCTCGTCGAGCGCATGCAGATTGAAATTTCCTGCCAGCGCGCGTGCTCCGCCAAGCGTGCTCGCAAAGCGCACGCCCTCTTCATCGCCGAACGCAATAACTTCGATCGCGAACGGGTAGCGCTTGCCCGATTTGGACGCGGCCCTCACCACCTCAATGGCGGTGACGACGCCGAGCGCGCCGTCGAACCGGCCGGCATTGCGAACGGTGTCGATATGCGACCCGAGCATCAGCGTGAGCGGTCCGCCGTCACGCGCTCTATAACGGCCGACGACATTACCGACTGCGTCTATGCGGGGTGTCATCCCCGCTTCGCGCATCCAATTTGCGACCAGGTCGGCCGCCTTGCGATGGCCGGGTCCCAGATAGAGCCGCGTCAAACGACCAGCCTCGTCGCTGACGGCCGCAAGTTCGACAAGCCGGGTCGCGATCGTCTCGCCGAGTGCGCCAGGGTCGGCCGCCTGCATTGCGCGCATAACTTCTCCCAAAGGTGCGCTTTCTAATGGAGGCATCATCAGGCTTGGTCAATCGCGTGTTTTTGCCGTGCCGCTGGCCGCCTGTGGACACTTGAAGAGAAGGCAGCGCGTCTGTCATGGTGGGGTTTGCCGGGCTCCTGAAGCCATAACGAGAGCCGCGATGTCTCCCCCTTCCTCCGCCGATTATCCGCGCGATCTCGCCGGCTACGGCCGCACGCCGCCCGATCCGCGCTGGCCGGGCGGCGCGCGTCTTGCCCTGCAATTCGTAGTGAATTTCGAAGAGGGTGGCGAAAACTCGATCCTCCACGGCGACCCCGCATCGGAGGCGTTTCTCTCCGATGTACTCGGGGCCCAGCCCTGGCGCGGTCAGCGTCACCTGAATGTGGAATCGATGTTCGAATACGGCTCCCGCGCCGGTTTCTGGCGGCTGTGGCGCATATTTACTGCGCGCCACATTCCGGTGACGGTGTTCGGGGTGGCGAGCGCGCTCGCCCGCAACCCGCAGGTGGTCGCCGCCATGCGCGAAGCCGGCTGGGAGATCGCGTCCCACGGGCTCAAATGGATCGACTACAAGGATTTTTCACGTGCCGATGAAGCCGCGCATATGCGCGAGGCGATCCGTCTGCACACCGAGGCGACGGGCGAGCGGCCGTTCGGCTGGTACACCGGACGCACCTCGGAGCACACGCTGGGGCTCGTGCTGGCCGAGGGCGGCTTCCTTTACTCGTCCGATTCCTATGCCGACGACTTGCCTTATTGGGTCAGCGGACCTGAAAAGGCGCCGCACCTCGTCATTCCCTACACACTCGATGCCAATGATATGCGCTTCATCAACCCGCAGGGGTTTGCCATGGGCGACGACTTCTTTGCCTATTTGCGCGACAGCTTCGATTTTCTCTACGCCGAGGGCGAGCGCGCGCCGAAAATGATGTCGGTTGGCCTGCATTGCCGCCTCGCCGGCCGGCCCGGCCGCGCCGCCGGGCTGGCTCGCTTTTTGGATTATATCGGTGGGTTCGATCGCGTTTGGATCGCGACCCGGGTCGACATCGCTCGCCACTGGTACCGTGAGCATCATCTTGGCGCAGACGCTTCGGCGAAAGCTGGATCGTCCGCATGAATCCCGTTCCGCTCGATACCCTCAACACCGCCGATCACAAGGCTTTCACTGCCGCGCTAGGCGAGGTGATGGAGCTTGCGCCGTGGGTAGCGGACGAAGCGTATGCGGCGCGGCCGTTCGCGAGCCTGGCGGCGCTCTACCAGACCATGACCGACGCGGTGCGAAAGGCCGGCGACGAGCGTCAGCGCGCGCTCATCGAAGGCCACCCGGACCTTGCCGGCAAAGCCGCGCGCGAGGGCAAGCTCACGGCCGATTCCACCGCCGAGCAGGCGGGCGCGGGGCTCGATCGGCTGAGCGAGGAGGAGTTTGCCGCCTTTCACCGCCTCAACGATGCCTACCGTGCCAAGTTCGGCATGCCGTTCATTGTCTGCGTGCGCCGCCACGGCAAGGAATCGATCCTGAGAGAGTTCGAGCGGCGGCTCAATAACGACGCGGCAACCGAGCGGCAGACCGCGCTCGCCGAGACCTTCCGTATCGCCGCGTTGCGGCTCGATCAGCGGGTCAAGGCGGCCGATCGCCTCAAGGTGCACGGCCGGCTGTCGACCCACGTGCTCGACACCCACGGCGGCCATCCCGCGGCCGGGGTTGCGATCGAGCTTTGCGAAATCGGGGCAGGCGGCGCCGCGCGTACTGTTGCTCGCACGGTCACCAATACCGACGGGCGCACCGATCGTCCGCTGTTTGCCGGCACGCCGATTCCGATCGCCACCTACGAATTGCGCTTTGCCGTGGCTGAGTATTTTGCCCGGCGGAACGTGCCCATGTCCGATCCGCCGTTTCTCGGCACCGTGCCGGTGCGCTTTGCGATCGCGGAACCGGAAGGCGAATATCACGTGCCGCTGGTGGTCTCGCCGTGGGCCTATTCGACCTATCGCGGAAGCTGAAGGGCGGCGGACTGCGGCCGCTCGACCGTCCGGCCGGGCTTCGCTAGTGTTGCGGCAGGGCCGGCTCACGTCCGGTATTGCCAAGGGAGGTTCGCCGGTGGCCACCACACGTCCGCTGTCCGAAATTCTACCGAAGGAGATGACCGAGCTGCGCGTGCGGCCGATCTTCACCTTGCTCCTTGATGTCCAGCCGGCGATCAATGTCGGCAAAACGCCGGGCGTCGACCGTCGTGTCGGCGTCATCACCGGCGGCCGCTTCGAAGGCGAACGCTTGCGCGGCACGCTGTTGCCCGGCGGCAGCGACTGGCAAGCGGTGCGGCCGGGCGACGGCGCCTGGATGCTGAATGTGCGGATCGTGCTTAAAACCGATGACGATGCGATCATCGGCATGAGCTATCCCGGCATTCGCCACGGCCCCAAGGAAGTGCTCGACCGCATCGCCCGAGGCGAGGTAGTCAAAGCCACAGACTATTATTTGCGCATCGCCGCGTCGTTCGAGACATCGTCGGAGAAGTATGGCTGGCTCAACAACATCATCAGCATCGGCGTCGGCCACAGATTGCCGGAGGGACCGATCTATCAGATGTTCGAGGTGCTCTAGAGGCATTTCCGCTGGTCATTGCGAGCGCAGCGAAGCAATCCAGGCTGAAAGGCGGAGTGTGGATTGCTTCGTCGCTTCGCTCCTCGCAATGACGTTGGGAGTGGGCCGCAGCCTTGCATGCCGGCGTAGGCCGATGGGCGGAGGCCCGGAGCATCGCCGCAGCACCGCCGAACAGAAAATGGCTATCAACAGAAAATGGCTATCCGGAAACGATCAGGCTAACTTAAGACCCGGGGAAGGGGAGCGCGTCATGACCGGTTATCTGCATAACTTCGATCTCACCAATGGAATTAACATCCTGCGCTTGATGTGCGGGCTGTTCTTCATCCCGCACATCGTCGGCAAGTTTACCCAGCCCGCGACGCTGAACTTCTTCAAGGCCGCCAAGTTCAATCCGCCGGCGACCTGGATGTACGTTTCCGGCACGATCGAGACATTGCTGACAATCTGCCTGGTGTTCGCCATCTACACGCCTTATGTCGCCGTCATCGCCGCCTTGCATCTGCTCGTCGCCGGCGCGGCCACCTACAAGGTGACCAAAAAGTGGATCTGGGTGATCGGCGGTATCGAGTACTGCGTGTTCTGGATGCTATGCTGCATCGTCCTCGCCGAGTTGACGTGGCCGAAGTAAAATGTAGGGCGGATTAGCAAAGCGTAATCCGCCAGAAGTTTGCGACAAATCGGCGGGTTACGCCTTCGGCTAACCCGCCCTGCGTTTCCCAAGGGAGTTTCAGCAAGTGATCAAAGCGGGCATCGTCGGACTTGGCTGGTGGGGCAAGACGCTTGTTGAGGCGGCCGAGAATAGCGACGTCATCCGCTTCGTTGCCGGCGCCACGCGCACGGTGACACCGGAGGTCCAAGCGTTCGCCAAACAAAAGGGTCTCCACCTCACCGCGAGTTACGACGGGATGCTCGGTCACGCGGGCGTCGACGCGGTG
>JBEKSB010000145.1:0-10866 GCA_049517455.1 Xanthobacteraceae bacterium | reverse complement strand
AACAACCGCATTCCCGCCATCGTCGACCATGCGCCGGCCGATGGCGGCAAGCCGATCTCGGTTTTCGAGTCTGGTGCGATCCTGCTCTATCTGGCGGACAAGACCGGCAAGTTTCTCGGCAAGGATTTGCGCAGTCGCAATCAGGCCCTCGAATGGCTGTTCTGGCAAATGGGCGGACTCGGCCCCATGGCCGGCCAGAACAATCATTTCAGCGCCTACGCGCCGGAGAAAATCCCCTACGCCATCGACCGCTATCGCAATGAGGTCAACCGGCTTTTTGGTGTGATGAACAAACGGCTCGCCGACCGGCCTTATCTCGGCGGCGAATATTCCATTGCCGACATGGCCTGCTATCCCTGGGTCGTTCCCTGGGAGCGCCAGGGGCAAAACATCGCGGACTTCCTGCACCTCAAACGTTGGCTCGAGGCGATCAAGGCGCGGCCCGCGGTGGTCAAGGCTTACGAATGGACGCCGAAGATCAATCCAAACCAGGGCGGTATTCGCACCGCCGAGGAACGCGCCATCCTGTTCGGCCAGACCGCCCAGTCGATCGAGCGCATGGCGTCAAAGTAAACAGGCCGCGCACTCGTAATCAAGACGTTCGCTAGCTCCGGTTTATGTCCGCTCCTCTTCACCAAGCAGACATTCGCCGGCACGAGCGACACGTCTGTGTAGGGTCGACAACGGACATCTCACCTGGTTAGGCAAGATGCTCCGCGTCGGCGGAAGCGGCCAGCCATTCACCAAAAGATTACGTTGAACGGTGGTCCCGCCTCGCGGGCCGGCCGCGTCGTTGCGGCACGGATGGCAGGACGCCACCCATTAAGGTTTCCGTCAACCATTGCGTGTTAAGCCGCTACGACCCATTGCAGGAATGGTCAGCGAAGATGGTCACCCAACGCGCAAACATGAGCGATGCGAATAACGACGCCAATCGCAACCTCGTCCGAATTTTCAGCATCTGTCTCAGCAGCTTGGTTTTTTGCTATTCCGCGCTGGCGCTTCCGTTGTTTCTGAAACACGAAACGTTCGACGCTGTAAATTTGTTCATGATCTCCGTTCGCGTCCTGCTAGGCGTGGCGGCGCTATTGGTCATCTTTTATCCGCCCTGGCTGGCGCGGCCGTTAGAGCGTCAGATCGATATGATGGGCAGCCTCTTCGAGGCCGGATACGCAAATTCAAGCACGAAAGAGAAGATCAGATTGATCGTGCTGGTGACGATGGTCAGCCTGCTCTTGGAGCTGGTGATGATCCGTTGGCTGGCATCGATCTTCCCGGTGTTTTCATTCTTCAAGAACTTCACGCTGCTGGCGTGTTTCCTGGGCCTGGGGGCGGGATACGCGGTAGCGGGAAGACAGCCGTGCGCTCCCGCGCTGGTGCTGCCGATGCTCGCGTTATTCGTCGGCGTCATCACCCTGCTGCGCTATGATGTCGGCGCCGACAACAGTCTATTTTCGTCCCTCCCGATGCTCGAGCAAACGTCCGTCGATATCGTGATGGACCGCTTCGACTGGTTGACTTTGTTTCAGCTAAGCTTGCCGCTTTATTTGTTGCTGGGCATGAGTTTCGTCCTTTGTGCATGCATCTGTTATCCGGTCGGTCAACTCTGCGGCAAATTACTTCATAGCTCGGATGCACTGAAAGCTTACGGCCTCAATCTGGTGGGCAGCATTCTTGGAGTCGTGGCGCTGTTTCTCATGAGCCTGTTCTGGCTGCCTCCGGTAGTCTGGTTCACCGCGGTAGGCGGTATCCTGCTGTTTTTTGTGTTGTCACGCGACGCGCGCCTGCCTGTCGGCGTCGCGAGTTTTTGCCTGCTGATTATTGTCCTGTCCTGGCCCGTGCAGCCGGAAACCCAGCGGCTTTATTCTCCGTATCAATTGCTGGAGCGCACCGCCAAAACCGATGGCCTGATGCAAATCCTGTCCGGGGGATTCTATTATCAAAGGGTCTTCAACTTCGCGGACAGCAATCGCGGGCATGAGTCCGAGGAAGACCGTTATGTCCGGGCCTATTACGAATTTCCATTCAATTTCAAGAAAAGGCCCGAGCGCGTCGCGATCGTCGGCGCGGGCAGCGGCAACGACGTGGCGGCGGCGCTACGCATGGGCGCGTTGCATGTGGATGCTATCGAAATTGATCCCGCTATAGCCTATCTCGGTAAAATTTATCATCCCGAGCATCCTTATGACGATCCACGGGTCACGCTCATCATCAATGATGCCCGCAATTTCTTCCGCACGACACATCAGAGATATGACTTGGTCATATACGGCGTGCTGGATTCCCACACCGCGCTCAGTCACGCCTCCAACCTGCGCGTGGATTCTTATGTTTATACGCGTGAAGGCATCGCGGAAGCGTTTAGGCTGCTTAAGCCGGAGGGCGTTTTGTCCGTCGCGTTCGCGCTGCCTAACGAGTCGCTAGGGTTCAAGCTGTCGCACATTCTCCAGGACCTGCCGGGCGCCGGAAAGCCGCTGGCCGTTCGGGTTGGCTATGATTCATACACGACCACGGCCTTCATTACACAGAAGGGCCGCGACGTGACAGCGCCGGATGCGAGTGTCTTTGCTGCTGTCGGGTTCACCAATGTCACGGATCATTTCGCGCAGCCCTATCCGGCCGCCAGTATCCCGACCGACGACTGGCCGTTCTTCTACATGATCGGGCGCACATATCCCGTCAGCTACATGATCGCGCTCGGAATGGCGTTGCTTCTCAGCTACCTGTTTGTGCGCAAGACCATCGGCTTGACGGACCCGATCGAGCGCGGCTATTTGCCGTTTTTCTTCCTCGGTTCCGGGTTCATGCTCGTGGAGACCAAGGCCATTACCGAACTGGGGCTGCATCTCGGCGGTACGTGGTTCGTCGTTGCGGCGACCATCGTTTTGGTTTTGGTTATGGCGTTTTTCGCCAATCTCATCGTCCGGCGGAAGCTATTTCAGCGGACGGGCCTCGCCTATCTCGGGCTGCTCGTCAGTCTGCTCGTCGGATATGTCTATGCGTGCAACCACGAAATGATCGCTTTTGGTTCGCCCTTGGCGAGTCTGATAGTGAGCTGTGTGCTGTTGACTGTCCCGTTGTTTTTTTCGGGAATTGTTTTTTCGACATTGATCGGTAGGGCCAACGTCAACATCTCCACCGCGCTCGCTTACAATCTGATGGGGGCGCTGTTTGGTGGATTGATGGAGTACAACTCGATGTATTTCGGATTTGCATTTCTGTATTTGCTTGCCATCGGATTTTATTTCCTCGCATGGACGTTTTCCTGGGATACGGCGGTGGCTAAGCCAGGATTCACTACTTTGGCAAAAGCAATGACGTCGCAAATTCGAGCTATCATGGCAGTGTTTGGCTTTTAGCGGAATTTCGTGACGTTGGGGCTTCAATTCGGGACGTCTCTTCCGCCCCTGAAAGCAAACATTCCCCGTGCGTTATGAGTCCGCGCCTGATCCGTCATGCCCGCGGACATAGGCGAGCGAAGCGACGCCGTCCTTCGAACGGCTACGCCCGGCCACGCCGGAAGAGAGACTTTGTGCAGATCAGTTCTGCCGCACGATGACACGGGTGCCGATGGGCACGCGGTCATAGAGGTCCATCACGTCGTCGTTGACGAGGCGGAAGCAGCCGGAGGAAACGGCGTGGCCGATCGTCTCCGGCGCGTTGGTGCCGTGAATGCGGTACACGGTGTTGCCGAGATACATGGCGCGGGCGCCGAGCGGATTGCCGGGGCCGCCGGCCATGAAACGAGGAAGATATGGTTGGCGCGCGATCATCTCGGGCGGCGGGTGCCAATCGGGCCACTCCAATTTGCGCGTGATCTGCAACAGACCGGCCCAGGTGAAACCGTCGCGGCCGACGCCGATGCCGTAACGCAGCGCCCGCGTCTCGCTCTCAATCAGATAGAGATGGCGCTCGGAGGTGTCGATGATGATGGTGCCGACCGGGTGTTGCGAGCGATAGAATACCGCCTGGCGCTGGAATTGTTCCGGAAGATTGTCATCCGAATTGCCGTGATCGACGCCTGGCGCCGCGTCCTCGATCGTCGGCTGATAATTGTTAAGAATAGCCGATGACCGCGGCTGGGCTAGTGCCGGCTCAGAAAGAATGCAGAGCAAGACCGCGCCGATCAGCACCGCGATGCGCGCCCGACTTCCCAAATTCACCGTGAGCCAGACTCCCACCATGCCGCTATCTTCGTCCGGGGCGTGCGCGCGTTCAATAGTCTTCTGTCAGTCGTGGCCGGTTACTGCGCGGCGCCGCCGAAATAGCCGGTGATCTTCCAAGCGCCGGCATCCCGCGTGTAGCACATCTGGTCACCGCCGAGCGCGGATATCGCCTCGATCGGGACGAAACCGGATTTGCCTGACGGCGTCGCAATGTGCAGGAACGGCGGCTGGTTGGGGTCGTCCGGTGGTGTGCTGTCGGGCAACACGCGCACCAGCGTAAGGCTGAGCTTCTCGATGACCGGCGCACTCGGCTTTCCTCCGCTGCGCACTTCAACCCCGTCCATCGACGGATAGCCCCAATCGGGCGGCTGCGTCTGCGTGGCTTCGATCAGAGCTCCGAAAGCTTTCCCATCGATTCCGGGCTCGGCTGGCGCGCAAATCACGTTCTGGTGGTCGGGCAATGGTTCGCCGGTCGGTTCGTTGGCAAAGCCGAACAGCAATTCCCAGCCGGATCCGTCTTTCGAGTCGAGATCGATCGCATTGGCGAGATTGGCGGCGCCGGACTTGCGCTTGTCGGCCAGGTCCTTGTCCTGCATCCAGAAGAAGCCCTGCGCCACGACCAGCTTGGCGAGTGCAGCGCGGTCCTTGTGCTGGGCAACATCGCCGAGCTGCTTGCGGAAGGCGACAAAACTCGGGTCGCTGAAGGCCACGGGCGGGGTGACCGCGACCGCCTGATAGGGTTTGATCGGGGCCATCGGCAGCGGCTTGAAGCCGCCCGGAGGCAGCGGCACCTGTTCGGATTTGCCCTGCGCGCGGCCAAGCTCGGGAGCCAGAATCACCGCGGCGGCAATGGCGAGGATCAAGGTCGTGGCAATGAAGGGCTGGCGCATCGCTAGTCTCCAGTCTGGAATGCGGCGCAATGACAAAACGCAATGGCGCACCCGATAAAGGCGAATTGCGACCGAGGTGCGGCAGTTCGTTGCAGTAGCAATCTGAACCGCCAATTTCCATCGCCGCTGGCGGCGAACCGCAACGGCGACTACGTCATTCTTCCATTTTTCGCGCGCCGATCTGATCGCATCCTTGCCGCGCCTATTTCAGGCCGAAATAGGCCCGGCGCAGCGCGTCGTTCTCTTGCATCGCGCCGACAGTGCCGGAAAAGCCGATCTGGCCATTGTCGAGCGTGTAGACGCGATCGGCAAGCGCCAGGAACTTCACGTTCTGCTCGGCGATGAGCAGCGCAAGCTGTTTGGAGCGGAATTGCGCGAGCACCCCGATCACTTCCTTGACGTATAACGGCGACAAGCCGGCCGAAGGCTCGTCCATGACGAGCAGGCAGGGATCGCCGACGAGGGCCTTGGCGATGCCGAGCATTTTGCGCTGGCCGCCGGACAAGCTGCCGGCGGGCGTGCGACGGCGTTCGGCGAGGGTAGGGAATACCGCATAAAGCTCGTCCATCCGTTGGCGTGCGCGGGTCTTCGGCAAAAATTGCGCGCCGATGAGGACATTCTCCTCGATGGTGAGCCCCGGAAATCCAGAAGTTTCAGACATGAAGACGATGCCGCGCCGCACCCGCTGATCGGTGCGCAGTCTGGTGATGTCTTCGCCGGAGAAATCGAGGCGGCCAGCCCAAATCTCGACCAGGCCCATGATCGCTTTCAGCAAGGTGGTCTTCCCTGCGCCGTTGGCGCCGAGCAGCACCACCGACTCATACTCGTGAATGGCGAGATCGACGCCCCACAAGACCTGCATGCGCCGATAGCCGGCGGTGACGCCGGCGACTTCGAGGAGGGGCCGCGGCGACCGCTCATGCTGCATGTTCGTCCCCGAGGAAGACTTCGACGACTTGTGAATTCTTGAACGCTTCCGCCAGCCGGCCTTCGAAAATCTCCTTACCCGCGTTCATAACGATGATGCGATCGGTGATCTGGTCGATGAATCCCATCAGGTGCTCGACGACGAGCAGCGCAATTCCGGAGCGCGCAAGCTCCTTCAGCTTGCCGGCGACGCGCTCCAGCTCCGCCGGGTTCAGCCCGGCCGCAAGCTCATCGACAAGCAAAAGCCGCGGACCGGTCGCCAACGCGCGCGCGAGGTCGAGCATCTTTTGATGCGCGCTGTTGAGCTCACCTGCCGGCTGATCGGCGAATGCGGCAAGGTCGAGCGAGGACAAAATCGCGCCGACATCGGCGGCGCCGTTGCGGCTGCGGCCGTACGCCACCGCAATCTCGACGTTCTCGCGTACGGTCAGGGTGAGGAATGGGCGCGGGACTTGGAAGGTGCGATTGATGCCGGCATGCACGAGCTGGTGCGATGCCAAGCCTCCGATCAAGCGTCCCTCGAAATGGATCGTGCCGCCGTCCGGCCGATAGAGACCGGAAATGACGTTGATGCAGGTGGTCTTGCCTGATCCGTTCGGCCCGACCAGGCCGAGAATTTCGCCGGCGCCGACGCTGAAGCTCAAGACGTCGAGCGCGCGAAAGCCGCCAAAGCGCTTCACTAGGCCGTCGACGGTCAGGAGGGGGAAGGCGTCAGGGGACATCGATGCCCCATTGCTGCAGCAAAGAGACCAGGCCGTTCGGCAGGAACAGCACCAGTCCCATAATCAGCAAGCCGTAAAGGAGCTGAAAGTATTGCGGCGTCGAGATGCCGACGGCGTTGTAGATGCCGTAGAGAATAACGACGCCGAGAATCGGCCCGGTTACCGTGGCATTGCCGCCGAACAAAGCGAACACGATCGCAAAGATCGTGAACTCGACGCTGAAGACGGTCTCCGGATAAAACACCGAGACGTTCCAGGCGAAGACGCCGCCGGCGAGACCGGCAATGAGCGCGCTCAGAAGCCAGGCGATGATGCGCTCGCGCACAACGTTGATGCCGGCCATGCCGGCGCTGATCGGATCCTCGCGAATGGCCTTCAGCGCCATGCCGAAATGCGAATTGCGCAGATAGATGACGAGTCCGAGCGTCAGCGCGAGGATCGCAAGCGCCGTCGCATAGCTGAGCATTGGACTGAAGACGCCGCTGAGGCTGATGCCATAAGGACCCTTGGTGATGTCTTCCAGATTCGGGTTCGACACCACCTGCAACAGCGCAAGCGCGGCGGCGAGATTGGCGATCGAGAAATAGGCCCCCGAGAGGCGAAACAGCGGCGTCAGCAATAGCGCGAGCGCCACGGCGGCGGCGGCGCCGACCGGCAGCGCGACCAGCGGCGGCGCGTGCAGATGGAGTACCATCAGCGAAAAGCCGTAGGCGCCGGCGCCAAAAAATCCGACATAGCCGAACGGTAAATAGCCGGTGAACCCGTAGATCACGTTGATGCCCTGAGCGAGCGTCATGAAGATGATGAAGTTGAAAAGCAGAAGGTGATTGCTGTAGACGCTCGGGAGAATCGCGAAGACGATGACGACCGGCAGCAAAATCAGCAAAAGGTGGCGCACTAACCTAGGCACGGCGCACCTGCCGGCCGAGAAGCCCGCTGGGCCGCACCAACAGAATCGCGATCAGCAGAACGTAGGGCAGGAGATTGGCCCATGAGCTGTAATAGCTTTGCATGAACATGTAGGAAATGCCGTAGATCACGCCGCCGAGCACGGTGCCGAGCGGATTGCCGAGTGAGCCGATAACGATGACGGCGAACGATGTCACGGTGACTTCGGCGCCCATGGCGGGCGTGATGCTGCCGAGCATGAAAGGTGCGAAAACGCCGGCGGCCGCCGCTAGCCCAAGGCCGATCCCAAATGCGACGGCGGATATGCAATGGACGTCGATGCCGGTTGCGATCGCCTCCTCGCGATTGTCCATGACCGCGCGCGTGAGATAGCCGAGCCGGGTCTGGTACAGATAGAGGTAGACGAGCAGAACGGCCAAGCCGCTGACGATGCCGCTCGCGACCCACGCTGCCGGAAACGCCTGACCCAAAAGCTCGATGGGGCCGGTCTCGACTTTGTGTCCGACGACAATGCCTGCAGCCGCGGCGATGGCACGTCCAAGCTGATCGCCCGGAATCGATCTCTCGCTGGTGCCGAAGGCGATGGTCGTCACCGCTTCGATCACTTGCGAGAGGCCGAAGAAAAGGATGAATGACAACATTTCCGGGTCCTTGGCGCGCAGCAGCCGCGGAACGAGGAGGTAGTAGAGCGGCAGCCCGACGATGACGAAGGCGACAAACGCGATCGCCACCGCGGGGACCGGATTGACGGCAAAGAGCGTGAACAGCCAGAACGCCAGAAATGCGCCAAGCATCAGAAAATCGCCGTGCGCCAGATTGACGATGCGCATGACGCCGAACACCAGATTGAGGCCCAGCCCGATCAGAGTGAAGTAGAGCCCGAACAGGAGACCGGCCATCAGGCTGTAAGTGAACATTCAGCGCACTCCGCCGCGGCCGGCTACCGCAGCGCTCGACAATGCCATCGTCAGGGGCGGGGGTAGACTGGCTTTCCGTTCGCAAGCTCGTGCGGCCACACCGTCACCAGCTTGAGATGATCGTCTTCACCGGCGATGAATTGGCCAAGCGGAGTGAGTTCGCCGATCTGTCCCCCGTTCGCATCCAGCTCAAACGTACCGTCCAGCGTCCTGAGCTTGCCCGACAGGCTGAAGACCGCTTTGCGCAGCTCGAGCTGATCGAGGCTATTGGTGGTCGCCAGCGCCTTTTCAAGCACGAGGCCGGTCGTGTACCCCGCGATGGAATTAAATCCGAACTCCACATGGGAATCGGCGTATTTCTTATGCCAGGCGTCTCTGTATTCCTTCAGCGACATGCCGAACTCATTCTTGTAAGCTATGTCCAACGACGTGACATAAGTGAACACATAGTTCAGCGCTTTGCTGCCAAGGTTTTTTTCCAAGAGCTCGGTTTCGACTCCCGGATAGATGGAAAACAGGAACTTGAATTTGATGCCGCTGTCCTGGACGTTGCGCAGGAACGCGATGTCATTCGAGGCGTAACCGAGGTGCAGGACCGCGTCCGGATTCGAGGCGCGGATGTTGTTCAGCAACACCGTATAGTTCGAGGTCTCGGTCGGAACGCCTTCGTCAAAGACAAGCTCAACGCCGGAATTCGATTCTTTGATGAACTTACGCACCGCGTTCGCCTGCGTGCCGGTGAAGTCGTTGGTGGCGTAGAGCATCGCGATGCGCTTGATCCCGAGACCGGGACCGTCATGGGTAAGAAAATCCGCCAGCGGCTTCGGCCAGATGCTGGAAACCGGGTCGGCCATCAGCGCGATGTAAGGATTGTCGGGGGTGAAAAAATTCGCTCCCGTGCCGGTTTGGTCGATCAGGAACATCTTATGATCGCGAGCGATCGGCACGGCGACCGAGGTGAGTACCGATCCTGAATCCGCGACCAGAATGTCGACCTTGTCCTGGGTGATGAGCTGATTATAGAGCGTGGCCGCGGTCGCGGTGCTGCTTTGATCGTCGTAAGCGACCAGCTTGATCGGTATTTTCTTGTCGAACGGCTTAACGTAGACGCCGCCTTCCGCGTTTTTTCGATCGATCCACAGTTTGAGGCCGTCGTGAACCGGAATGGAGATACTGGCGTAGCGGCCGGAGGAGGCATAAAGCGTTCCGAGCTTGATTTCCGCGGGCGCGTCGGCCGCTTGCACGCCGGCGGTTGTTACCGACGCCAGCAAGGCCGCAAAAACCGATAGCCGGATCATGAACGTCCCTCCTTACGTTTTTTCATTTCGCCGCCAAGCTAAGGCATCGGACTAATCGGGGCAATCTGGCTACGGCTCTGAGACGCAGCCTAGACCGTGAGTTCCGCGTCGATGGTGCCGCCGCTTTGCACCAGCCCGTCGATGTCGCCGGGCGACATGCCCGCTTCGTTGAGAATTGCGCGGCTGTGCTCGCCGAGGCGAGGGGCGTGACGAGTGACTTTCAGGGCGGTTCCGTTCCAGCGGCTGGGGATGCCGGTATAGCGAATCTGCCCGTCGGTCGGGTGCGTGAGGGTCTGGAAGAATTCGACTGCCGCGAGGTGCGGGTCGTCGATCAAGGCATCGAGATCGTTCATCGGCGCGCAGGGAATGTCGCAATGTTCAAACAGCGCAATCCATTCCGCGGTCGTTCGGCCTCGCAGGATGTCGGCAACCACGCCGTAGACTTCGTTATAGTGAAGGGAGCGTGTGGCGTGATCCGACAAGCGCGGGTTGGCAAAATATTCGTCGAGGTTGCCGATGGCTTCGAAGAATGTCCTCCAATGTTTGTCGGTATAGATGAGAGCACACACGTAGCCGTCGCGGGTTGCATAAGGGCGGCGGTTTGCGGTCATCAGCCGGTTGTAGCCGGGGCCGCCGATCGGCGGGTCGAAGGTTCGTCCGCCAAGGTGATCGCCGAGCACGAATTGCGCCATGGTCTCGAACATCGGCAGCTCGACCGACTGACCCTCGCCGACACGATCGCGACGGATAACGGCGGCAAGGATGGCGTGCGCGGCGTTGATCCCGACGATGCGATCGGTCAGCGTTAGCGGCACATAGCGCGGCTCCTGCCCGCTGGCTTGCGCGGCGGTCGCCGGCAGCGCGCAAATTCCCTGGATGAGATCGTCATAAGCGGGCTTGCCGGCATAGGGGCCATTGTCGCCATAGCCGATCAAGCTGACGTAGATGAGCCGCGGATTGACCTTGCGCACGTCCGCGTCCGTCAACGCAAGGCGGCGCATCGCCGCGAGGCGATTGTTATGGACGAAAACATCAGC
>JBEKSB010000144.1:0-10972 GCA_049517455.1 Xanthobacteraceae bacterium | reverse complement strand
CGGCGGCGTCATTCCGCCGAACGCGACGCTGATGTTCGACGTCGAGTTGATCGAGGTCAAAGGTTAGGCGTCGCCGTTCCCCAGCAGGGTCTTCTCACCCGCCCTCATCCGACGGCGGCGGGATGCGCGTTTCGTGGAACCGCCGCTCGACCATCGCATAGACCTCGCGCACCAGGATGTGCACGGCCACTTCGTTCTCGGTGCGGCCGAGCTTTCCGAGCGTTGCCATCTCGTATCATGGGCGAGCACTTGCGAAACCCATCGGTTGGTACAGCTATTTCGCCTGTATCCGATTTAGATAATCCACAATCTCGACGATACGATTTCGAACCATCACGTCGAAGCCCCATATTGGCATTTCACGAGTGCCGTGCGCGGCGATCAGGGTTCGCCCATCGATGATCTCATTCACCGCGGCGATCGGAAACTCGCCGTCGTTCCTTTTGGCCAGCATCGTCAGGTCGGTGGCCGGCGTCTTGAGTACGGCGTTGAGGAATCCGTCGCCTTTGCCGTCTGCGCCGTGACATGGCGCACAGCTAGACAGATAAGCCGTTTTGCCTGTGTCGGGGCTTTGCGCCCACGCTTGCCCGCTAAACGCAATGATCCCGCTAGCAATTATCAGCCACCTGAATACAGCTTTGGTCATGGGAAGCTCCCTCAATTGCTTTTCGTTACCGTATGATGCGCCGTTATTCGGCTTCAAGCGAGTAGCCCGGATGAGTGACCCGACATCCGGGGGTCAACTCATCGCTTCTCCCGCATTTCGCTGTGCTCATGCGGGCCACTTGAAAGAGAGCACCCGGCGCCGGAATCCCCTCACCCGCCCTCATCCGAAAGGCGGCGGCGGCATGCCCATCTCGTGGAAGCCGCGATTGACCATCGCAATAAACCTCGCGCACGAGGATGTGGATCGCCACCTCGTTTTCGGTGCGGCCGAGTTTTCCGAGCGTCGTTACCCTCCTGAACGAGTATTCGCTTCGTTCAGCACTCCAGTACGGCGATGTGCCCCTGCGAGCCGTAATCCAGCAGCGCGCGGTCGCGCGTCACCAGCGTCGCGCCGAGATCGCGCGCGGTTGCGGCAATGATACGGTCGGCGGGATCGCGTGGCGGCTTGCCGGGGAGAAACGACGATGCGATCCATAAGTCGGGCGACATGTCGGCTAGCCGCACGCCGGGCGCATCGAACAAATTCGAAAACCAGCGCTCGGCCCTGATCAAGAGTTGCAAACGGCCGCGCGAGGCCAGCATGCCGATCTCCCAGGCGCTGATCGGCGAGATGTAAGTGATACCGCCACCTTCACTTGTCGCCTGCAGCGTTTCGACCGCCGCCGCCGCCAAGCGAGTCTTTTCGGTCAAAAAGATGAGCGCGCACGTATCCAGAAGGAGCCCCTGCACTTAGTTCTCCTTCTTCTCCTCGCCGTATTGCGCGTCGAGCCGGTCCGCCCATTCGGGGTCTGCCGGCTGCGTGAGATCGGTGCCCGGCATGATGCGGATGAGACCCTTCATTGCGCCATACAGCGGATGAAACGGCTTCTCGCCGGCGGATTGCACCGTTGCGCCCGCCCCCTTAGGTCCGCGCACGCGGCGGAAAACAAGCTTGCGCGCCGGCATGTCAACCTGCTCGCTTTCAAAGCCGGCATCGAGCCAGACTTTGGTCATCACGCTGTTGTCCGGGTTGTTGCTCCACCACGGACGATGCTTGTGCGCCGACGCCGGTAGCTTGGCCCCAGTGACCTTTTCGATTTCGGCGAATGTCATGGGGACGACATCGCGGCGCTGGTGCTTGAGATATTCGCCAAGGGCGGCGTATTTCGACATCGGACAGCTCGTTTAGGTAGGATATGTAAGTACTACCTATTTTAGGTACCATCAATGCCCCGCCTAAAGCCGCGTCTCACCCACCCTCATCGGAAGGCGGCGGAATGCGCGTCTCGTGGAAGCCTTCGGCGTGCATGGCATAGACCTCGCGCACCAGGATATGCACGGCCACCTCGTTCTCGGTGCGGCCGAGCTTTCCGAGCGTTGCCAGAAGAGCCAGGTAATTGAAGGTCTCGACCGGGAGCGTCAGGCTCAACGCCCGCGCCTCCGAGCGGTTTTCGGGTCGCGCCATGGATTGTACGCCTCACGGTTATAACTTGGTTATAATATCGTTAAAACACTTGGCAGGCGACTCGAATCGTGCAAACTTTGGCCTCGGCGAGGGTTTTCGCGCAACAAGCTTAAAGCGGCCCCGGTTAGGGGGCCGGGCGTCTTAAAAACCTCGGGCTGGCAATCGCTTAGGCGCGGATGCGGCTCGGTGATCGCGGTCCCATGCGCGCGTCCTTTGCCCTGGTGGCGGCCCAGAACCGGCCGCGGCATTCGCGAGGCCGTACATGACCATGGAAACCTGGACTCCGGAGCGCGTCGAACGGCTCCGCACTTATGTCGACACAGGCTTGAGCTGCAGTCAGATTGCCGCCGAGATCGGCGTCACCCGTAACGCCGTCATCGGCAAAATCCACCGCCTCGGCCTGGGGCCGGGGCGGCCCGCGGCGGCGCCGGCGCGTGCATGCCCTCCCCGCGTCCGGCGCCCGCATCTCTCGTCGCAACGCCAGCTCCTGCGCGTGATTTACGCCCAAGCGCCGCGCGCCTACGGCGGAGCTAGTCCCGAGGCCGTGCCGATCGACAGCGCGCAACGCTGCTCGCTGCTCGAGCTTGCGCAGGGCAAGTGCCGCTGGCCGGTCGGCGATCCGTGCGCGGCGGATTTTACCTTTTGCGGAAACGAGGCGGCCGTTGGCTTCTCCTATTGCGCAGGCCACGCCCGCATGGCCTATCGGCCCTCGGCGCGGCGGCGCGCTTAGCGAGCGTTGGCCGGATTCCATCCGAGCCGGACCCGCCTCTCAACTCGTCACCGCCGGGCTTGACCCGGCGGTCCATGCTGACTGCCGGAACCCGGCCGTGTCGTTACGACGCGAGCCGCCTTACGAGCAGCCGCCGTCGTGCGATTTTTGCGCTTTGGCGCGCCGCCGCTCGCAATCATTGCCGTAGGTTTTTCCGGCGCATCCGCAGACCGGCATGTAGGCCTGGTTGCAAATCTCCGGAACGCGGACGCATGCGCCTGAAATGTCGGCACCCTTACATTGGCCGGCTTGCGGTTCACACCACAGACCGGCATCGCAGGGAATATTTGCAATGCCGCCGCAGGTCGCGCCCAGCCCGGCGGCATCGGCGTCGACAAACGGCCCGGTCAGTGAAAGGAACGCAACGGCAAAACAGACTCCAAAAAACCTCGTGAACATTCGCCCCTACTCCTCCGGCTCGGTCGTGAAGAACAACGGATAACCTTTTGCCTTGCCGAGCTCGGTCGCTTCCTTGGCCTTGGTCTCGGCAACGTCCCTGACATAGACCGCGATCACGCAAACGCCTTTCTGATGCGCCGTCATCATCACGCGGTAGGACTGATCCTCGTTCATGCGGAATACCGCCTTGAGCACCAGGACGACGAACTCGCGCGGCGTATAGTCGTCGTTGAGGAGGATCACCTTGTAGAGCGGCGGGCGCTGCGTCTTCAGCCGGACCTTGGTCCGTGGCTTCACAAGCGTTTTGCTCATCGATGGACGCTCCGCGGCCCGGGGCTGTACGAGCTTCGACAATTATAATCCGCGCAACGGCGTCGTCCCAGTGCGTAGACGCGCGAGGCTAACCCCCAAAGCCGGTGCACCCGGGGGGCTGTTGCCGCGGCTGCCAATGTTCCGTTATGGAACCGCGGCAGCCGTGTGGCGTTGATCGCCGCATCGCAGGGAGGACGCCATGCACATTCTCTGGATCATCATCATCGGTTTCGTCGCCGGCATCATTGCGCGCATGCTAGCGCCAGGTCCGAACAACCCCGCGGGTTTCATTCTCACCACGGTGCTCGGTATCGTCGGCGCCTTCGTCGCAACCTTTATCGGCCAGGAGATCGGCTGGTACGGTCAGGATCAGGGCGCTGGCCTGATCGGCGCCGTGATCGGCGCCCTCGTCGTGCTCTTTGTCTGGCACCGGCTGGTGACCCACCACGCGATCCCCGACCCGGGAAGCCGCCGCTACCTCTAGCGGCGGCTGACGCGCCGGCGGCAAGTGTAGCGCAATTTTTTTCCGGAAGCGGTTTCCACCCCGGATTAAATCCCGGGCGGATCCTTACTCTAGAGGCCTGCTGATCGCCGCTGCGCAACCGCAAATCGCGGCGTCCGCCGCTCGACGACCACGGCGCGGGGCGCACCCATCCGACCGGTGGTAACGGTCACGCGGTTCACTTCCTTGCGCTGCCCCATGCGCAGCACAACGCCCCTCGCCTCTTCGAACGGGACCTCCATCAGCGACGCCACGATCTCGACCTGCTCCTTGAGATCGTCGGTGAGGCCCTGTGCCGCGAGCACCGCCTCTTCAACGGTCGGGGGATCGCGCCTGACCCGCCGCCTTCCGTCCTTCGTTTCCCATACCTCGGTCATGTCCGCACCTTCGTTTTTATCCTTCTGCCGAGGCCGATTATCGACTCTATCCCGCATTGCAGCAAGGAAATTGTGCGTTGCACTCACACAACCCTGTTAATGGGTTCCCACCGCATAAAACTGCCGACGGCAGGCTCATTTGCGCGCCGGCATGTCGCTGAACAGGACCCCGCCCTTGCCCTTATCGGTCTTTGCCGTCTCGACCAGTGAAACCGTCACCGCTTCCGGCGGCGCGCCGATGTTCTTCACCACGGCGTCGGTGAGGTCTTTGACGAGGCTCCGCTTGGCCTCGATCGTGCGGCCTTCGAGGAGGTAGACGATGATTTCCGGCATGAAGTCCTCTGTGTTGTTTGCCCGCCGCAGTCAGCACAAATTGCGCGTGATGGCCAAGGTACGGGCTTGCCTCAAGTTACGGTTCCGTCTATCGGAAATTGGTGGGTCGGTACAAGGGAGCTGGACGATGAAGCGGTTGGCTTTTGCAATTGGCATTTTGGCGCTTGGCGTTTCCGCCTCGACGGCGGCGCGCGCCGATTATGCCGTTGTCATGTTCAAAGACGGCTATTGCCGGGTCTGGCAAAACAGCGGCGCAACGCCAACCCAACCCGGCTGGAAATATCACTGGGTTGGTCTGCGGAGCTGGGACTTCGCGATGACCAAAAAGCACTACGCCATCAGGCACGGCTGGTGCAAAGAATTCAGGTAGGCAACGAGACCTTCTGGAGCTGCCTGCCATTCCGGCGGACGGCGGAAGGTTGCTAACGGGGGGTATAAATGAAGCGACTTGCTTTCGCAGTTGGCGTGTTGGCGCTCGGCTTCGCCGCCGCAACGCCGGCACGCGCCGATTTCGCCGTGGTGAAGTTCGTAAGCAGCGGCTACTGCCGCGTGTGGGACAACACCGTAGTCGTGCCGCCGGACGGGAAGTTTCTCTGGTGGCATCACCATCACCATTGGTATTACCGCCTGCCGACTTGGGCGATTGCCGAGCACAAGCTGCATAAGGCGGTCGCTTGGCATCGTTGCCATCATTGGTGGTAAGCGCAAGCTACGCCGTCCGGCGCGGCTGGTGCAAAGAGTTCGGTTAGGCAACGAGACCTTCTGAAGCCGCCTGCCACCTGGCGGGCGGCCGAAGGTTGTTAATTTGGGGGGTACAGATGAAGCGACTGGCTATTGCAATGGGCGTGTTGGCGATCGGCCTTGCGGCTGCTGTTCCGGCGCGCGCGGACTTCGCTGTGGTGAAGTTCCCGGACAAGACCTGCCGGGCTTGGGCCGACCACAGGGCCGTCCCCGCTGGAGCAGGCTGGAAATATCTCTGGGTAAGCGTTCCGACGTGGGAAGTGGCTCAGGCAAAGGGCGCCTATGCAATGAAGCATCACTGGTGCCGCGCTTGGTGGAAGTAAGCGCCTAGCGTCGCTTCGCTGCAGCCGCCCGCCCCTCATGGCGGGCGGTGCTTTAGGTGCTTTGCCGAAAACGGTGGCGCGTAACGCATTGAGCGTGCGCACGGCGTTGGGCTCGCCTACGGACCAGCCCGGAACCATCGCAAGGCTTCCGGGTTTGGGCCTGTAAGGGAGTTCACCATGAAACAATTGGCATTTGCAGTCGGTTTGCTCGCGGTGGTCTTTACCGCCTCGACACCCGCGCGGGCGGATTACGCCCTGGTCCAATTCGGCGATGGCTATTGACGGATCTGGTGGGACAGCGCCGACACGCCTGGGGCACCGGATGGACCAAGATCGCCGTCGGCCTGCCGGATCACATGGCGGCGGAGGCGGCGTTAGATGCCGCGATCGTGCAACAGGTCTGCCAATAACAGAGCCGCCGGCTGGAGGGCCGTAAGCCCTCTATTTCGCTTATGTCCTTGACGAGAGGAAGGCGCGCCGCCCAAGCGCGGCCACCGCATCGGCCGTCAGCTAGTACTCACCGCGCTGCAGGTAATCGCCGTTTTGGGTGCGGGCGCCGAACGGACGCAGAAGTGCCAGAGGCCCTCTAGCACCCTGCTCGCCGCGCGGAGCGCTGCGCCAAGCGTAGCGGGGCTTCTTGACCACTTTCTTTTGTGCCGGCGTTCCATCGGGCACTGGGACCGCTTCAACGGCGGCTTGGGTGGGCGGAACGTCCGCCACCGCCGGAGCCTCAGCCAGTGCCGCGTCGCTCGCGGGATGCTGGGTGGTTGAAGTCGTGCTGGATTCGCTCGCGGCAAGAGTCGGCGGACGAACATTTGCCGCGTGCAGCTTCGCGGATTGACCTCGAGCAGCGTTCTGCGCTTCGGCCTGCGGCTGCGGCGAAGCTTGCAGATCTTCCGCTCGCCGCTGTGCCGCGGCGGGCATGCTCACCGGCGCTGATGCGGAAACGACGGGTTGCGCCAACGTGCGCGCCGCGACCGATTCTTCCGCCGCCGGCCGATCCGTAAGGGAAAATACCACCGCGGCGCCAGCAGTCGCGCCGATCACGGCCGCCACGACAACAATGCGCGCCGTGCGCAGGAAACTCGGTGCTGGGGCGAGATAACCCCATTCCGGATTAAAATTGCCGGCGTGACGCATCGTGACCTCCGAGGCAGCCAACTGCTGCCCGCACCCACATATGGCTGCCGCCGGAACTTGAAACGCGTCGACCGCAATGCAGTTCCTTTCTCGGCGCGATATGGTTAGCCATCAAACAACCAGACTCGGAAAAAATAAACGCCTCGGCCTGTGGACAACGGGCAACGACCCGATGGTCAGTCTTCACCGCAGCGATATGGCGCTCGCTCGCCTTGGCAATGCATAGCTTTAAGACGCGCTGATCAGGTTAGCCGGAGGACGCGGCGCGGAGTCCTCCCCGCCGATGCGGTCGCCAATCGAGCCGATCCAGGACGGGATGCCGCCGATTGCGGAGACCACGCGGTGCGTGGCGGCGACGACGTGATCCTTGATGCCGATCGTCTTCGAGAGAATCGAATCCGGATTGGCGGCCGCGGGTCTGACGCTTTCGGTCTGTTGGGCCTGTGCGATCACGAGAGGCGGAAGCGGCGCGGCAATGACCGGGGTTTTGCTGCGCAGCGCGACTGGTTTCGCCGCGACCATGGCCACCACCTGCCGCGGCGTGGCCACGGCCGCTGGCGGCTCGATGTCGGTGATATCGGCGGCAGCGGGTGGCGCGCTGTCGGCGACAGCGAGCTGCCTTTTCTCGCTGGCCAGTTCCGCTTTGAGGAAGTTCAGGATCAAGCCGTGCTCGTCGCGGAGCAGCTGCATCATTTCGGTCGAGGCCGGGGCAGCCCGCACGGCGACGGCCGGCTCGGGCGCGCGACCCAATTGGAAATGGGTGAAGAGGAAGCCGCCGATGACGCTCGCCAGCGCCGCCGGCAATACGTCGTGAACGAGCTTGGTAAGGAAGCGCCCCAGCAACGGCATATTGTATCGCATGACCCTGTCGTCCTCCGCCCGGCGTTTTTCAAACGGCCGGTTGAATTTCAAACAGTTGTTATAGGCGGCCGAAAGCCGGGAACAAGGAATTTTTGCGGCAACCCCGAGGATTTCCTGAGAACGAACGGGCTTTAGGCCGGCGGCTCGAGGCCGGCGACTGCCCAAGCGCTGACCAGCTCCGCCAGCCGTTCGACCGCCGCTTCGTCGAGCGCCAGCGAAACCGGTGGATTGGCTAACTGCTCGCGGTTGCGCACGAATATGCTGCACTGACCGATCAGCCAGACCGCGGCGACCATCAGCGTGCGCTGATCCGCCTCAGGTAAGAACCGGCGCACGAGATCGACCGCCAAACCCATGAATGGCGCCGCCTCCTCGCTCATAAGTTTGCGAAACACCGCTGTGGGGCGCACCGCTTCCCAGTTGAAAATGCGGATATGCCGGCTGATCTCGTCCCGGGCCAAAAGCGGCCGCAACTGATCGCGGACAAATTCGGCGAGCGCCTTTTCGCGCGACATCGCCTTCGCCTCTTCGGCGTGAACAAGCTGGTGCTGGGTGAGCGCGCGGAACGCCGCGCGCAGCACTTCCCGGTACAGTCCATCCTTGCCGGCGAAGTGGTAATTGATGGCGGCCTGGTTGACGCGCGCCTTGGCGACGATGGCGCGCACGCTCGTGGCTTCGTAGCCGCGCTCGGCGAACAGCCGCTGGGCCGCCTTGAGGATGCGGTCGCGGGTAATCTCGGACGGTCGGGTCATCGGCCTTTTTCAAACTCTCGTTTGAATTATAGATAGGCGTCTGATGCCGATAATGCAAACTTTTCCGCCGGCGCCGCAGGTTCCCGCCGCGAGCTACGGCCAGCTCCCTGGAGCCGTCATTCGATCATGCCGAGCACGTAAAGGATGAGGCCGGCGAGCAGCAGCAGGTATTGCGGTAGCAACACCGCTTTGAGCCGCGAACTGCGCCGCCCGAGCAGCCAGAACTGCGCTTCGACGTCGAAATTCGACTGGCCCGGCCGCCGCGCCTCCTGCACCAGCGGAACCAGCGCCAGCGTTGCGACACCGAAGACCACGGACAGCGTCAGGCAGGCGATCGCGGCGATCCGCAGGCCCTCGGTGGGAAATTCCACTCCGGAGGCCACCCACGCAACTAGCACGATGGTTGTGATCAGCATGTAAGTGCTGCCGCTGTTGACGAATTCGAGCGCCCTGGTCTGCGTGTCGTTCGGTGCCCCATTCATGCTGCGGTCCTCAACGGGATCTGGAGATCTTTATGGCGGCGCAGGCACACTGGCGGCGCTGGTCCGGCGCATTGCCGCATTATGCCGGACACCACCTGTTCCGCAAATGACTCAGCGCGCGAGCCCCGCTATCGTTTGCTCATGATCGGGCCGCACCGCATCGAAGGCTACGCCATCGTTTCCGCCGACGGCATGATCGCCGACGGCAGCGGCAAGATGCCGGACACGATCCGCAACGACGCCGACCAGAGATTTTTGCAGAGGGAGATGGATCGGGCTGCCGTGGTCGTACATGGACGCCATTCGCATGAAGGCGGGCCGCGCGCCGGGGACCGCAAGCGCATCATCCTGACGCGCCAAATCGCGTCCGTCGCCCCCGACCCATCGCATCGGCACGCGCTTTTGTGGAATCCGGCCGGCGCGACGCTTGAAGAGGCCATCGCGGCGCTCGGCGCGGCAGATGGCACGATTGCGATCATCGGCGGCACCGACGTTTTCGGCTTGTTCTTGCCGCTCTATGACGTTTTCCATCTCACGCACGCCGCCCATGCCAAAATTCCGGGCGGACGGCCGGTGTTTCCAGAGGTTGGTCCCCAGACGACGCCGCAAGACGTGCTCGCCCGACGCGGTTTCCGGCCCGGGCCGCGACGCGACATCGACGCCGCCGCCGGCATCACGCTCACGACATGGGAACGTGCAAACGGATGATACGCTTCGCGTGCAAACAAACGCCCCCTATCTTGCCGACATGACACTGCGCCCACCGCGACCGCGTTCAACCGCCCTGCCCGAAAGCGCGCTCGATTACGAAATCGCGCAGGTGCAAGCGGCCGCGCTCGGCCGGCTTGGCGGCGCGCTCGAAGGCGCGCTTAACGCCCTGTCCAGCCACGACCGCGCCTGCGCGGAGCGCGGCGAACGCCCGATGGCGCTCGCCTCGTCTGGTGATCCGCTTCGCGAGCAATTGGTTCAGGAGGCGAGCTACGCGCTGTGGTGCTTTATCATTCAGCGCGAAGCCTGCGGCCTCCGCGACCAGAGGTTGATTATCCGCGAGTATGGAGTTCCCGCCGAAGTGCGAAACCGCATGGGCATTTTCGGCGAAAGCGCGCGTTCACATTCGGACTGAACGGACTTCATGATTTCTTAAGCCGGAACCATGCGCCTCAAGTCTTTCTTCATTGTTCTCACGGCATTGTTATCGGCGTTCCAATTGGGGCAGCGCCCATATCAATGATGCGAACTCTTCCCCTCATCGACGAACTCGAGACCGCTCTGACGTCCGGCACCAACTCGCGCCGGATCGAGATGCTCACGCGCATCACCGACCTCTTCATCGGCGGCGCAGCACGCTATTCCGAAGAACAGATCGGCGTATTCGACGACGTCATGGTGCGCCTCGTCAGCGCGATCGAGGCCAAGGCACGCGCCAAGCTGGCGCACCGCCTGGCGCCGATCGCGAACGCGCCGTCGAGCGTGATCCATATGCTCGCGTTCGACGACGATATCGACGTGGCACAGCCCATTCTCAAACAGTCGGATCGGCTCGAGGACCCGGCCCTCGTCGCCAGCGCCAACACCAAGAGCCAGCAGCACCTGTTCGCCATTTCGCAGCGCCGTTCGCTGAGCGAAGCAGTAACCGACGTATTGGTCGAACGCGGCGAACGCGAGGTCGTTCATTCGGTAGTCAAAAATGTCGGCGCGCGCTTTTCCGATGTCGGCTTTCGCATGTTGGTCAAGCGCTCGGCCGGCGACGACGATCTTGCGACCATCGTCGGCATGCGCGGCGACATCCCGCGTCCGCATTTCCTGGTGCTGTTGGAGAAAGCTTCGAGCGAGGTGCGTACGCGCCTTGCCGCCGAGAACCCGCAAGCGAG
>JBEKSB010000143.1:0-16646 GCA_049517455.1 Xanthobacteraceae bacterium | reverse complement strand
TCTTGGCGATATCCAAACCGATCGTGGTGACTTGCATGTCGATGGCTCCCTGATGTGATTCGATCGCAACGATCACCCTAGGGCACCTCGTTGCTGGGAGCGGGCACCGTCCACCACATCAATTCCTGAAGTTCGCCGCGCTTAACCCGCCGGGAGCCCGGCGGCGCGAAGGGCTGCGGTATCGGCCTCTAGTCGAGCCGCATTACGGATAACCTGGGTTTTCAGCCATGAGGCGATCGTGAAATCTCGACGGGCCGCCAATAAACGCTTGGCCGTCCGCTTCGCCTCATCCGGCTGGCCGTTCTGCTGATAGATGATCACGAGATCGACGAGGCCAAAGCCGGGGCTTCGGGCGTCATAGGCCTTGAACGCGGCAATCGCTTCGTCCATTCGCCCCGCCAGGCGATAGGCGTAGCCGAGATTGCCCAGATACAAGGACGGATAGTTGGGATTCAGGACCATCGCCTTTTCGCTCTGCTCCACCGCTTCTTCGAGGTATCCCGATGTTGTAAAAATGAAGCCGGCGAGGGTCGCGACGTCGGCCGAGCTGGGAGACAAGCGGACGGATCTCCTGGCGTCGGCCACCGCTTCGTCGTAGCGTCCAGTCAGTTGAAACAGACGGGCTGACGCGCTGTAGGCGTCAGCATTGCCGGCGTCGAGTTCGAGCGCCCTGTTCGTGTAAGCGCGCGCCTTGCCGATCGCCGTTTCGCGGGCGTCCCATCAGCCGAACCGCGCATCCAGAAAATGGGTCAAGCCGAGCATGGCGTTGAGCGGCGCCGAGGACGGGTCAAGCGCGAGCGCCCGTTCCCAACAAAGCCGCGCGGCGTCCCATTTTTCTTTGGTGATCGACTGTCGGCAATAAGACAGGCCCTGCACCCAGAATGTCTAGGCCTCAACGTTGTTGGTCGTCGTGTAACGCAGCCGCGCCTGTTCGCCCTCCGTCAGTTTGACCTGAATTTCGGTCGCCAGGACGAGCGTGATTTCGTCCTGGATGGCGAAAATGTCGTCGACGGCGCGGTCGTAACGTTCCCCCAGAGGTGGGTGCCGTCTTTCGCATCGATCAGCTGCGCCGTGATCCGGATGCGATTGCCGCTCTTGCGAACGCTGCCCTCCAGAACATATCGCACACCAAGTTGCTTCGCCGCCTCGCGCACATCGACGGAACGCCCCTTGTAAACGAAGCTGGAATTGCGCGCGATCACCCGCAGTCCAGCAAGTTTTGACAGGGTTGTCAGGATGTCGTCGACCAGGCCATCGTAGAAATAGTCCTGCTCGCTATCGCCGCTCATATTTTGAAACGGCAGCACCGCGATCGATGGCTTATCGGGGACTGACGACGCGGTTGCGGCTGGCTGTGTCGTGCCTTCTCCGCCGAGTTCGACGCGATAGACGCGGACGGGACGCGCAATGTTTTTCAGGCTGTGCTCGCCGCTATCGACGAAGTTGACAGCCACCTTGCCCTGCACCTGCCGCCAGGCGTCCTCCGAAAGCGAGATGCCCCCAGGGCTCGGCGACGCCTTCGATCCGCGCCGCGATGTTGACGCCGTCGCCAAGGATATCATCACCCTGGACGATGATATCGCCCACATTGATCCCGATCCGGAACCGGATCGGATCGGCTTCGGAGCCAACCGCGTCGCGCTTCCGAAGCTGTCTCTGGATTTCGATGGCGCAGGTGACGGCGTCCACGGCGCTCGCAAATTCCACCAGCGCGCCGTCGCCCATGAGCTTGACGATACGACCCGAATGGGAGGCAATCGCCGGGTCGATCAACCCACGCCTCAACGCGTTCAGACGCGAGAGAGTCCCCGCCTCATCGAGGCCCATGAGGCGCGAGTAACCGACCACATCGGCTGCCAGGATTGCTGCGAGCCGCCTTTGAAGGCGCTCTTCGGTCATGCAGACTGCTCCTTGGGGACCCCCCCGACCCCAATACAACTTTATGGTCCACGAAGCCGGGTGTCTATCGCAGCGCCGATGACCGCTCCGGGGCAATCACGTCATATCGAGCGTGCGTTAGCCAATTCCGCTATTGCCTCAAAAGCCGACATTTGGTTGCAGCACAATATCTGTCGCGATGGGCCATGAACAATCCGTCTAGATATCGCCATTGCGATGTCCTTGTGCAGCAACTACGATTTCAACAAAACAGTGAAGGTGGCGTCATGGTTCACCGAGCAATACTTGTGGCAATCCTCGCATCAGCTGCGGCTCTTTTGCCGCGACTCGCGAATGCGCAAAGCGATCTAGTTGGGTTCAAGATGCCATCTAATAATATTTACTGTATGCTCGAACCGGCGGATGAAAATAATCCCGTTAGCGATTTGCGTTGTGACATACAGCAAATGACTTCTAAACCACCGCCTGCGCCTAAAAATTGTCCTTTGTCATGGGGTGATGCATTTACGATAGCTCAAGATGGCAATATGGGCGTCAGAATATGTCACGGCGATACGACAAAAGACGATGAACTTCCGGTGGTGGCTTATGAAACGGAATGGAATCAAAGCGGCTTTTTATGCAAGTCGGCAACAAGCGGACTGACGTGTACGAATTCGAAGGGGCACGGCTTCTTGTTATCAAGGGTCGTGCAGAAGCTATTTTAGCGATTTGCAAGTTGAACGGTCTCATGCACCGCAGCAAACAACAGCTGGTCACTCGGACGAACCACGTCGGTCTCTTTTTCGCGAATGTGTGCTCGTCGGCGTCTGTTCGCGGCAGACCAAGATTGCTCTCGCCGCGCGCAAAAATCATCATTATCAAGACTGCTGCGATGCGTTAACGAGTCCGCGCCCTAAGTTCGGACTCTAGAGGCGCACCTTACCCGCCTGAATACGCTCAAATAGCGCGCCGCCGAGCCGCACGAATACCTGCTTCGCCGGATCGTTGAAATAAATCGCGTTGCTCGTGGCGGCCGGATCAAAGCCTTCGCGCGCAAAATCGCTCTTGGTGTGCTTGAACGTCGCGGTCGCCGCGATCTTGTCCGTGATGCGCAGGAACAGCGGCCGGGCGTAGGGTGGCAGCTCGCGCGCGAGATGCTTGCGGAATTCGGCAAGATCCAATTCACCGTCGGCGACGATGGCGGCCATGCCGGCGGCGCCTTCGGTGCCCGGCAGGCGCACGCCGTAGACATTTGCCTCTTGGATGCCGGGGAATGCCGTGATCGCGGCTGCGACTTCGGAAGTGGCGACGTTCTCGCCCTTCCAGCGGAAGGTGTCGCCGATCCGGTCGACGAAATAGAAGAACGCGCCGGCATCCATGCGCATGAGGTCGCCAGTACGAAACCAGGCGTCGCCGCGCTCGAACACGTCGCGGAGGACTTTTTGTTCTGAGGCCGCGGCGTCGGTATAGCCTTCGAATTCGCCGCCGGAACGCGACGCGTCGTTGGAGATCCTGCCGATCGCTTCCCCGACTTCGTTGGGCGCGCAACGGACGCAGAAGCCGTCGGCGTCGCGCGCCGGCAGGCCCGCCGCAGCATCGAACTTCACCAGCGCCAGCGGGAAGCGCGGCGCGAGGAAGGGCGGAATGCGGCCGATGGCGCCGACCTTGCCCTCGACATTGTATAGCGAGACGTTGCCTTCGGTCGCCGCATAGAATTCCAGGATGCGCGGAACCGCGAATCTTTGCTGGAATTTCTCCCACACGTCGGCGCGCAGCCCGTTGCCGCAGCAAGCCCGCAAACGATGCCCGCGCTCGCGCGGATTTTCCGGCGCGTTGAGGAGATATCGGCACAGCTCGCCGATATACTGAAACAGCGTGCAGTCGCCGTCGACGATATCGTTCCAAAAATGCTGCGCGGAAAATTTCTCGCGGATCAGCACCGAGCCGCCGCGGACCAGCACGGCGCCGGTGGCGACGATGCCGCCGACGCTGTGATACATCGGCAGACAATCGTACATCCGATCGCTGGGGCCGGTATTGATCAGGCCGGCAAACCAAAAGCTCCACTGCAGGAGCCGCCGATGACTGACATTGGCCGCCTTCGGCAACCCGGTGGTGCCTGACGTGTAGATCAGGAGCGCGCGATCCGCGATCGTCACCGGACGGGGCTCGGCCGGTTGCAGCGGCTCTGCTGAAAATCGCTCGACCGCGTGGTCGATGCGCTCGCATTCGCCGCCGACGTTGCTGGGATCGCCGTGGGACCAGATTTTCGGCTGGCTTGCAAGTTGCGCCGCCGCGGCGCGCAGTTCCGCCGAGAATTCCGCGGCGACGATGGCATGCTTCGGCGCTACGATATCAATGCAATGCGCGAGTGAGGATCCGCGAAGCTGGGTGTTGATCAGAGCAACGACGACGCCGACGCCAGTGAGCCCGAGCCAGATCGCCATGTATTCGGGCCGGTTCGGCATCATCAGGCAAACGACGTTACTCTTGGCGAGGCCCTGATCGAGCGCCCATCGTGCGTACCGGTTTGTCCGCGCCGCGAGCGCGCGATAGGTGAGGCTTTCGCCGGCGGAGAGAAGCGCCGGAGCGTGGCCTTGCGCTTGCGCCAGTTCCGCGATGACGTGGGGGAGGAGACGCTGCGGGTTCGCAGCAATCGGCGCCGTCGCTTCGAGCGCGCGCACCCAATCGCGCAACGCTGTGTCGTTGCCGGTGGCCGCCCGCCTCACCAGGTCCGTTTCGATCAGTGCCATGGCGATGATGATCGCCCAATAAAGTGAATCTTTCGCTTCGCCGTCGGTTAAAACTTTAAGGTTCCCGATTGACGGGCCGTTCAATCAGCCCTGACACGGGCGCCGCTCGGCGAGCAATTAAGGTTATTTCCTGGTAATCCGCCACGCGCGCGGTGTTTGCTTCGCCCGCCACGGAAAAGCAACCAAAAGGGGATAGCGTCAAACGGAATTGCAAGATCGCGTGACGGGAAAGCATGAAAAGCGACACAGTGGCCGTCCACGGCGGTTACGAGACTGACCCGACGACCCGGGCGGTCGCGGTGCCGATCTATCAGACCGTGGCCTACGAATTCGACAGCGCCGAGCACGGCGCCGCTTTGTTCAACCTCGAAGTCGAAGGCTACCGCTACAGCCGCATCAGCAATCCGACGACTGCGGTGCTCGAACGCCGCGTCGCCGAGCTGGAGGGCGGTCTCGAGGCGTTATGCGTGAGCACCGGTCAGGCGGCGCTGAATTATGCGGTGCTCAACCTCGCCGAGATGGGCAGCAACATCATTTCCATCCCGCAGCTCTACGGCACCACGTACACGCTGTTCGCTCACATTTTCCCGGGCCAGGGCATCCAGGTCCGCTTTGCCGAAACCGATCGTCCGGACGCCATCGAAAAGCTGATCGACGACAACACGCGCGCGATCTTTTGCGAGAGCATCGGCAATCCGGCGGGCAATATCTGCGACATCGAAGCGCTGGCGGCGCTGGCGCGGCGGCATGGAATTCCGCTGATCGTCGACAACACGGTGGCGACGCCGATCCTGTTGCGTCCGATCGATTACGGCGCCGACATTGTCGTTCATTCGCTCACCAAATTTATGGGCGGTCACGGCACCACGCTGGGCGGCGCGATCGTCGATTCCGGCCGCTTTCCGTGGCGGGAGCATGCGCGCCGCTTCCGCATGTTCAACGAGCCCGACGCGTCCTACCACGGCCTGATCTACACCGAGCATTTCGGCCCGGCTGCCTATATCGCGCGGTGCCGCAGCGTCTATCAGCGCACCACCGGCGCGGTACTGGCGCCGCTGTCCGCGTTCCTCCTGCTGCAAGGCATCGAGACGGTCGCTTTGCGCGTCGAGCGCCACGTCGAAAACGGTCGCCGCGTCGCCGAATTCCTGCGCAGCGATCCGCGGGTCGAATGGGTCAATTACGCCGGCTTTGCCGACAATCCGTACCACGCTCTGGCGCAAAAATATTTGGACAGCCGCGCGTGCTCACTCCTGACCTTCGGTATCTCCGGCGGCCTCGAAGCCGGAAAAGCGTTCTACAATGCGCTCAAGCTATTCAAGCGGCTGGTCAATATGGGCGATGCCAAGTCGCTTGCTTGCCACCCGGCGTCGACGACGCATCGGCAGATGTCGGCGCAGGAGCAGGAAAAGGCCGGCGTGCGGCCGGAGATGATCCGGCTTTCCGTCGGTATCGAGCACATCGACGACATTCTGGCCGACCTCGACCAGGCGCTCACCGCCGCGCAATCGAACGGCACGGCGCCGCTGATCGCGGCCGAATAGAATTTGGGTACGACGCCGATGCCGCTTCTCCTCGACACCGCGCGATCCAGCTCGAAAGTCGACCTGCGTGGCAGGAATTGCCTGACCGTCGGGCTCGTCAACAACATGCCCGACGCGGCATGCGAGGCGACCGAGCGGCAATTCCTCGATCTGCTCCGCGCGGTAACAAGCGACGTCGTCGTCTGTCTCAAGCTTTTCTCGATTCCGGAGGTTCCGCGGGCCGACAAGCTGCGCGAAAGGATCGCCGCGCGATACCGCGATATCGCTGAATTGTGGGACACGCCGTTCGACGGACTGATCGTGACGGGAAACGAGCCGCTCGCCGCGCGGATGGAAGACGAGCCGTATTGGCCGGCACTAGCGAAACTCGTCGATTGGGCGCGCGTCACTACCGCTTCGACCATCTGGTCTTGTCTTGCAGCCCACGCGGCCGTGCTGCGCGCTGACGGCATCGAGCGCCGGCCGCTCGAAGACAAGCTATTCGGCGTGTTCGATTGCGAAACGGTTGCGGACGATCCGCTGCTCGCGGGCGTGGCGCCGCGGTTGCGCGTGCCGCATTCGCGTATCAACGATTTGCCGGAGCCGGCGCTTCGCTCGTGCGGCTATCGCGTGCTCAGCCGCTCGGCCACAGCCGGCGTCGATGCATTTGTCAAAGAAGAACAGGGCTCGTCTCTCTTCGTCTTCTTTCAAGGTCATCCGGAATACGAAACCGACTCGTTGCTGCGTGAATATCGCCGAGACGTCGGCCGCTTCCTGCGCGGCGAGCGCGAGAGTTATCCGGGGGCGCCGCAAGGCTATTTCAGCGACGAGGCGACGGTGGTCGCGAACGACTTTCGCGCCTGGGCTATCAGTGACCGGCGCGCGAACCTCGTCGCCGATTTCCCGATGGAGGCCCTTGAGGCCGGTATTGAAAGCACGTGGCGGCGCTCCGCAATCGGCCTCTACCAGAACTGGATCGATCAGCTGAAGGATCGCAAAGCGGAGCGGCGGCCGCTGGCGGATCTTGGGCAACGTTCTCGCCGTGGCTTGTCGCGCAGGTCCGCTGGATAAGCCTGGATTTCAAAGCATCGCTTGAAGGGGATATTTTATGTCACAGCCTATCATTTTTGCCGCTCCGGCCGATATCGACCTTAATCCCAATCCGATTCATCCCGATTGGGTCATCGAAGGAAAGCCGCAGGCGCGCGCGAAGTGTTTGGCGCAGAGCGCGGACAGAACCGCATCGGTGATGGCCTGGTCCTGCACGCCCGGCCGCTTCGAGTGGTATTACGCGGTCGAGGAAACCGTGCACATCATTGCGGGCGAAGTGTTCGTCACCGACGAAAAGGGCGAGATTCACCGGCTCGGTCCTGGGGACATGGCCTTTTTTCCCGCCGGCAGCCACTGCACCTGGCAGGTGACGAAAGAGGTCAGGAAGCTTGCCGTGTGCCGCCACGGCATGCCCCGGCCGCTGGGCTTCGTGCTGCGAGCCTGGAACAAGATCATCAATCGCCTCACCGGCTTTCCGACCGGGAGCGGCTTGGCGACGGCGGGCAGGTCCGCGTCGAGGAGCCAAGCGTTGCGGCCGCACGGGCCGGGGGTGGGGCTCGGTGCGGCGTCATTGACAAGCCGGCGGAGCGTCCTTAATCAACCGCCTAAAGGCGGGATATTGCTATGAAAGTCCGTAATTCGTTGAAATCGCTGCGCGGCCGTCACCGCGATAATCGTATCGTGCGCCGCAAGGGCCGCGTTTACGTCATCAATAAGACGCATCGCCGGTTCAAAGCCCGCCAGGGCTGAGCGGGTGGGCGCCGGACCATCTTGCCCGGCGGGCGTCCGAGAAACCCTCGAAACTGTCCATCGCGCATTTGCCGCATTGTTCACACGCCTGTGAGCATATTTCGGCCTTGCCGCGTCACGTGCGGTGATTAGACTCATAGCGTCATGGCCTCGCGATTCCTTCCCGCTATTGCCCTGGGCGCGCTCCTTCTGGCGCCCGCCGCGCTTACGGCGCAGGCGCAAAGCGCTCCGGGAAGCTCGCCCACGCCGGACTGGATAACGCCGCCCAGCAATTTGCCACGGCCCGAGCGCGGCGACCGGACATTCAATCTCGACACGCTGTTCGAAGCGCTCAAGATCGCGCCGGATGCCGAGAGCGCGAAGGCGATCGAGGAACGCATCTGGTCGGTGTGGATGGCTTCCGGCAGCGACACCTGTAACTTGCTGATGGGCCGGATGAAGGCGGCGGCCGACGAGAAGGACTACGACCTCGCCATCAAGCTCCTCGACGCGATCATTGAGCTCAAGCCCGGCTATACCGAAGCCTGGAACCGTCGCGCCACCCTCTATTTCATGCAGAAGGATTACGGCCACGCGCTCGCCGATATCCGCGAGGTGCTGGTGCGCGAGCCGCGCCATTTCGGCGCGCTGTCCGGCCTCGGTCTCATCCTGCAAGAGATCGGCGACGACAAGCACGCGCTCGAAGCCTATCGCAGGGCGCTTGCGGTGGATCCCCACCTTGAGCATATCGGCGACGTCGTGAAGACGCTCCGCGACAAGGTCGAGGGGCGGGATATCTGATATCAACGCGATCCGTGCTTTCCATTCCGTCACACCGGTTTGTCTCGTCATTGCGAGGAGCGCAGCGACGAAGCAATCCAGCATTGCGCGACTAAGCTGGATTGCTTCGCTTCGCTCGCAATGACGACTTTCCAAAAGAGCATAGTCCCATGACCGACATCGCCGCCGACAAAGTCATCATCCGCGAATTGGTGGAAACCTGGGCCGTGTGGCGCGATGCGCGCCTGTGGGATCGCTTCCGCACGGTTTGGCATGCCGAGGGCCGCATGATGGCGACCTGGTTCCAGGGCGGCTTCGAGGAGTTCATCAAGGTCAACGACGAGGGCTGGGCGCGCGGTGTACGCATCCTGCATTTTCTCGGCGGCAGTGCGATTGAAGTCGCCGACAATCGCGCGATCGCGCAAACGAAGATGACGATCTCGCAGCGCGCGCCGGTCGAGGGCGTAATTTGCGACGTGGTCTGCACCGGCCGCTTTTACGATTTCTTCGAGAAGCGCGACGGCCGCTGGGGCCTGGTGTTGCGCCAACCGATTTACGAGAAGGATCGGCTCGACCCGGTCGACCCGTCGGCCAAGCTCGCACTCGACCAGGATTTGCTCAAAAGCTTCCCGGAAGGCTACCGTCACCTTGCTTATCTGCAAAGCAGGATCGGTTACAAGGTGAAGCCCGATATGCCCGGCATCAAAGGCCCTGAACTCGATCGGCTTTACGCGCGGGGAGCACGATGGCTCAGTGGGGATGCGCTCTAGCTTGAGCGCTTAGGTTAGCCGCCACGTTTTTCGCGTAATCACTTCAGACAATCGAGCCAATGACTACTCTCGTCGTTGTTGGCGCGGTGTTTTGCGCAGGCGCCGTCGTCACGCTGATCGGGGTGCGGCTGATCGAACGGGCGCATCTGCCGCGAGGCCGTTTCATCGATGTCGGCGGCTTCCGTCAGCATGTGATCGAACTGGAGCCTCCCTCCGAGGCGCAAGGCGCCGTGCCGATCGTGCTTCTGCACGGTGCCGGCTCCAATCTCGAAGATATGCACCTCGCGTTGGGCGAGCGGCTCGCTGCCCGTCATCGCGTCATTCTCGTCGATCGGCCGGGCCTCGGCTTTAGCGCGCGCAAAGCCGGGGAGGGCGGTTCACCCGCTTATCAGGCGGAAGTGCTGCGCGAAGTGCTGGATCGGCTCGGCATCGATCGCGCCGTGATTGTCGGGCATTCCTGGGGCGGCACGCTGGCGCTGACTTTCGCACTCGACTTTCCGGAACGCGTCATGGGGCTCGTCCTCATCGCGCCGCCGACGCATCCCGGCCTTTGGGGCATGAACAAACTTAACGCCTTGCTCGCCACGCCTGTCGGCTGGTTTTTCGCTCACACGCTCGCGCTTCCGTTCGGCGCGGTCTTTATCTGGCCCGGCTCGCGCACCGCGTTTTTGCCGCAGGTCATTCCGCCACGCTACGTAGCAAACAGCGCGGCGATGCTGGTGTTGCGGCCGGCAACGCTGCTGGCCAACTGGGCCGATGTCGGCAGTCTCGAAGCATTCCTCGCGCGGCAGGCCGAGCGTTACGGGGCGCTCGCCGCGCCGACCATTGTCTTCGCCGGCGATCGCGATCCGATCGTCCCGCCGGCCCGACACAGCATGAAGCTCGCCGCCGCGGCGCCGAGCGTGAAGCTGACCGTGCTGCCCGGCTACGGCCACATGCTGCACCACGACGCCGCCGACGAGATCGTCGCTGCGGTCGAGGAGCTTGCTCTGCTGTCGCCGCCCACTTCGCGGCGGGGATGATGTCGCCGTCTGGCCGAACACGGTCGCGGTTGATGCCCGGCTGAAGCAGCAGCGAATAAGCGAATAAGCTTCCTCAGCCCTCAGCCGGGCCTCCGGGCGCTGGTCGGCGGCATGCCGCTCATCTTACGCGCCCGCGTGGCCTGGGCGCACGACTGGGTAAGTAATCCTTCGGCCAGCGCGGTATTTGAATCGCTTCCCGGTGCAAGCTTCATCGTCAACGGCGCGCCGATGCCGCAGAATTCCGCGCTGACGTCCGCGGGCGCCGAGCTGTTCATTACGCCGCACGTGACACTGCTCGCCAAGTTCGACGGCGAACTCGCCAACGGCTCGCAGAAGATCACACCTCGCCGGCGGACTGCTGCGAGCCAACAAAAGCGACGCGGATCATGTTGGTGGCGCCGGGCATGCCGAGCGGCACGCCGGCGACGATGATGACGCGCTGGCCGGCCCTGGCGAAGCCTTCCTTGAACGCGATCTGGCAGGCGCGCTCGACCATGTCGTCCTGATCGCGGGCATCCTCGGCGACAACGCAGTGGATGCCCCAGACCAGCGATAATTTCCGTCCGGTAGCGACCATCGGCGAAATGGCGACGATCGGCGGCTTCGGCCGCTCGCGCGAGACGCGCATGCCCGTCGAGCCCGAGCTGGTCCAGCAAACGATGGCCGAAAGGTCGAGCGTTTCCGCCACCTGCCGCGCCGCCGCGGCGATGGCGTCGGCGCCCGTTGCCTCGGGCTCGGTGTTGAGAACATGCAGCGATGGCAGATACATCGCCTCGTTGCTCTCGACCTCCTCGGCGATGCGGTTCATCGTCGCCACCGCCTCGACCGGATACTGGCCGGACGCCGATTCCGCCGACAGCATGATCGCGTCGGCGCCGTCGAAGATTGCGGTCGCGACGTCGGAGACTTCGGCGCGCGTCGGCACCGGGCTGGTGATCATCGATTCCAGCATCTGGGTGGCGACGATGACCGGCTTGCCGGCGCGGCGGCAGGCGCGCGTCATCTCCTTCTGCACGCCGGGAACCTTTTCCAGCGGCATCTCGACGCCGAGATCGCCGCGCGCCACCATCAGCCCGTCGGCGAGATCGAGGATGTCGTCCAGCCGCGTCACCGCTTGCGGCTTCTCGATCTTGGCCATCACCGCCGCGCGCCCGCGCGTGATCTTCTTGGCTTCGGCGACGTCCTCGGGCCGCTGGATGAACGATAGCGCGATCCAATCGATGCCGGCATCAAGGGCCGCGTCGAGGTCCGCCCGATCCTTCGGCGCCAGGGCCGCGACCGGAACCACGGTCTCCGGCAGGCTCACGCCCTTGCGGTTGGCAATTTTGCCGCCGACTTCTACGCGCGCGATTATGCGCTGCGGCTCGGCTCCAGTCACAACGAGGCGCAGCTTGCCGTCATCGATCAGAAGCGAATTGCCCGGCTTGATGGCGGTGAAGATTTCCGGATGCGGCAGGTACACGCGCGTCGAGTCGCCCGGCGTCGGATCGTTGTCCAGGATGAAATCCTGGCCGTTGTCGATCTCGGCCCAGTCGTTCTTGAAGCTGCCGAGCCGCAGTTTCGGTCCCTGCAAATCGACCAGGATGCCGATCGGCCGATCCCATTCGGCTTCGACGGCGCGGATCGTCTCCACGAGCTCGCGCATCTTCTCGTGGTTGGTGTGACTCATATTGATGCGGAAGACGTCGGCGCCCGCCGCAAAGAGGCGGCCGATGACGGTGCGGTCCGAAGATGCCGGCCCTAGCGTCGCCACCACTTTGGTGCGCCGCCGTCGCCTCATCGGTTTTGGCTTCCGGGCGGGGTGCCCGGGGTTGCTGCGCCGGGCGTTGCGCGAGCTCCGGGCGCGGCGGTCGGGTTAGACGGGACCGGCGCGAGCGCGTTGCCCGCCGGCAGCGGGTGCTGCGGCGTCTGTTCGCTCGACTCGGTGAGTTGCACGGTCCAGGCGCGCTGCTCGCCGGTATCCACCTCGAAAAAGCCGCTGCGGTCATAACCGCGCGCCAGACAGTCACTGATACCGCGGATCGTGAACTCCTTGTCGCGGGTGCACATGACAGCCGTGCCCATCCATTCGCCGCCGTGATCGTAGTCGATCGCGTAGACATAATAATAACGCGCGACGAGATTGCCCTTGAGCACGGTTTCGCAGGTGCGCGACGGCAAGTTCCACCAGCCTTCCGTGGTCCAGCCCTCGGCATCCTTGTAGCCGACGGCCACTCCCACCCGGCTGGCGGTATTGTTGCACAGCCGAAAGTCGGCATCGGCCGGGCCGACCGATGCAGCCAGTGCCAGCATCGCAAGGCTCACCGTCAGCACGCTCGCCACTATTCTTGGATAAATCCCGTCGCTCATGTCCGGTTCAGATTCCGGTCAAATCCCAGGGCCTGTCAACGACGATGGCGCGGAAGTCGGTGACGTTGGTGAACGTCGGACCGGGCCGGAATAAATCGCCGATGCCATTGAAAAACCCCGTGGAATTGTTGTCGGCGAGAAACGCGGCGGGATCGAGGCCGGCCGCCTGGGCGCGGTCGAGGGTGGTCGGGTCGATGAAGGCACCGGCCGGGTCGTCCGGGCGGCCGCCGCCGCCGTCGGTCCCGTCGGTATCCGCGGCCAGCGAGGCAATGCCGGGGGCACCCTTAAGATGGATCGCGAGCGCCAGCGCGTATTCCTGGTTGGGGCCGCCGCGGCCGTTCCCGCGCAGCGTGACCGTCAGCTCGCCCCCGGACAGGATGACCACACGCCGACGCTCGGCGCTGAGCGAAAGCGCGAGCCAGGCGTGCTCGGCCGCGACCTCGCGCGCCTCGCCCTGCAGGCTGCCGCCGAGCATGACGCATTCGTAGCCCGCCGCGGTCGCCCGCTCCGCAGCCGCGCGCAAGGCGTCGTCCGGCCGGGCTACAATCCGATAGTCCGATCCGGCAAAGACTTTGTCGCTGGGCTTGGGTGTTTCATTGGCCGGATCGTCGAGCGCGCGCGTAACCGTCGCTGGGAGCTCCAGCCGATAGCGGCTGGCGATGTCGCGGGCGTCGGCCAATGTCGTTGGATCGGGCATGGTCGGGCCCGAGCCGATGACCGCCGGGTCGTCACCGGGCACGTCGGAGATCGCGAGCGTGACGACTTTGGCGGGATAAGCCCGCTTGGCGAGCCGCCCGCCCTTGATCCGCGAAAGATGCTTGCGCACCGTGTTGATCTCGCCGATGGCGGCGCCGCTCTTGAGAAGCGCCCGCGTTACCGCCTGCTTCGCCTCGAGCGTGAGCCCGGGCGCAGGCGCGATCCAGTTCGCCGAGGCGCCGCCGGACAGCAAGACAAGGACGAGATCGTCGGCGTCCACCGCATCGGCGAGCGCCAGCGCGCGCTTGGTCGCGGAGATGCCGGCCTTATCGGGCACCGGGTGCCCGGCTTCGATGACAGGGATGTGCCTGGTCGGACGGCCGTAGCCGTGGCGCGTGACCGCGAGGCCGGCGAGCCGCTGTGGCGGCAGCTGCGTGACGTAGTGGCGCTCGGCGATTTCGGCCATCGAGCCGGCCGCTTTGCCGGCGGCGAGGATGACGAGGCGGCCCCGCCGCGGCGGTTCCGGCAGGTTCGGCGGCAGGCAGCCCGTGGGGTGCGCAGCGGCGACCGCGCTCCGAAACAGCGATTCAAGCAACGCGCGCGTCGACGGGGTTATCGTGTCAGACTTGGTGTTCATGAAATCCGTGCTACCGGAGTCTGGAAAGACGCCCGTCACAACTCTATCTTTGGAATAACTAATCCGCGGAGGAAGATATGGCTACCGACGAGAACAGCCGGGTGGAACTCGAAGCCGCCGTCTACCGCCGTCTGGTCGAGCATCTGCGCTCGCGCACCGACGTGCAGAATATCGACCTGATGAATCTGGCCGGGTTCTGCCGCAACTGCCTCTCCAATTGGATGAAGGACGCCGCGGACGAGAAGGGCGTGGCGATGACGAAAGAGCAGAGCCGCGAGATGGTGTACGGCATGCCCTACGATGAGTGGCGCGCCAAGTATCAGAAGGAAGCGTCTTCGGGCCAGAAAGCGGCATTCGAAAAAGCAAGCCAAAAGCATTGATGCCGCATGTCGGGCGCGAATAGCGCTGTGTAGTGCTGTGGATGAGCGCAGACGCGCCTTGACCTGAACGCGCGCACTTTCGAAAGCTTCGGGCGACCCGTAATCGCCAGGAGTACCCGATGGCCACCGTTACCGCCGCCGCCGCCGCCAAGGACGAGCAGACCGCCCATCGATTCGCCAAGGATCAACTCAAGGCATTCGTCGAGCGCGTCGAGCGCCTCGAAGAGGAAAAGAAAGCGCTCGCCGACGACATCCGCGACGTCTATGCCGAAGCCAAGGGCAACGGCTTCGACGTCAAGGCGTTGCGCGTCGTGGTGCGGCTGCGCAAGCAGGACGTCAATGAGCGCAAGGAGCAGGAGGCGATCCTTGAAACTTACCTGCACGCGCTCGGCATGTTGGGGTAACGGCGCTCTGTCATTCCGGGGCGCGCTGAAGGCGCGAGCCGGAATCCATAACCACAAAAGTCGCGGTTCTACTGCTGAGCGCTTATTCGGCGTCGGTGATTATGGATTCCGTACCCGGCGCCGCGCGCCGTCCCGGAATGACCGGCGATTACTGCAGCGACGCGCTGCGCAGCGGGTAGTAGGTCACGGTCGACATGAAGACGATCGCGCTGCCGCTGAAATGATCGTGATCGAGGCCGGGATTCGGATTGGCCGCGAACGTCATCATCACCGAATTGTCCGGCTTGATCATCATGTCCGCTAACGAGCGGAAGTCACGCGCGCCGAGCGTCGTAATGCACAGGAACCGGTTCACGCTTGGCGATACCACGATGGCGCGCAGCCACGGATCGTCGAGGCGCGCAGAATCCGCGAGCGGCGACGTCAATGTCAGCGTCTTGGCAGCAACGGTGAGGATGGCCGAAGCCGGTCGGCCGCTGACGCGTTTCACCGCCACCGTCGTCTCGTTGTCGCTGGTCTGAACGGCGACGGCGCGGACGATTGCGGCGCGCGGCGTTGCGGTCGGAGCCGGCAGCGGGGCCGAAACGATTTGGGCAGGGGCTTCGCGTCGCGCCTGTTCCGCGTAAGCAAGCGCGACATCGGGCGAAACCCGATCGTCGCGCGGGGCGGAAAATGGGCCGATCGTGCCGGTGTCGTCAGGCGCCGCGCTGGCGATGTCGATGCGGCCAGGACGCGCCACGGCGGCCAGCGCGTTCGTGGCGGCTTGGGCAGGGCGGCTAACGGCGGCGCCGTCGGGAACGCCTTGCCAGAAGCCGCGGGCTAGAATGATCTGGTTCGGAGTGGCCGCCATCGGCGACGCTTCGGCGCGGGAAATCACGTGCGCCTTCGAGGCGACCTTCATCAGCTTGGTCTTCTCCGTCCCGAGCCTTTCTTCCGCTTTCGACGCGACCTGGGCCAGCTTGGCCTTCTCCGCCGAAAGCTTGTCTTCGACGCGATCAATGGCGGCGGCGACGGCCGCCTTCGCGCGCGAGCGCAGGGGCTCGGAGGCTGCGGGTGCCGGTGCGGCAGTGGCTCCGTCCGCATCTTCTTCGTCGCCGTCGCCGCGAGCCAGATGCAGGAGCTTGTTGAAAGGATTGAAGTGGCGACCCTCGCCGCCGGCGTCGGCGACGGTCACGCCGGCATCGGAGCCATTACCGCCGCGCTTGCGGACGTCGGCCAGCGCCAGCTCATAGCCCGCAAGCGGGCGGCCATCGCTCGGGATATGGACGGTACGTCCATCCGGGAAAACGCGCACCAATTGCTCGCGCGTCATGCGCGGCCACATGCGAATGCCGCCGGTATCCATATGCACGAACGGCGAACCGGAGGTCGGATAGAAGCCGACGCCGCCACGCTGCATGCGCAAGCCGATGGCGCGAAGCTGATCCAGCTGTACGCCCGGAATGTAAAAGTCCATGGCGTGGCCGAGCATATGCTGGCTGAAGCGCGCGACGCCGGAGCTACGGCGGCGGAGCATGGCGTTGGTTTCCGGTGAGCGATAACCGCAGACCACCAAGACCGGCTCTTTCGATCCGGTCTCCCGCTGCACTTCCCAAATCAGGTCGATGAGGTGCGGGTCCATCTTGGTTTCTTGCTGCTTCCGCCAATCGCGCAAGAACCAATTGAGCTTTTCCAG
>JBEKSB010000142.1:0-11096 GCA_049517455.1 Xanthobacteraceae bacterium | reverse complement strand
GTCGGCGTCGATCATGGCGCGCCGGAAATGCGCAAGGCCGTGGATTGGCTTGTCGCCATCCAGAACGACGACGGCGGCTGGGGTGAGGATGGCGCGAGCTATAAGCTCGACTATCACGGCTACGAGCGCGCGCCGTCGACGGCGTCACAGACCGCCTGGGCGGTCCTTGGCCTCATGGCGGCAGGCGAGGTCGATCATCACGCCGTCGCGCGCGGCATCAGGTATCTCGCCGATACGCAAAGCGCCGACGGCTTCTGGAACGAGCCGCGCTACACCGCCACGGGTTTCCCGCGCGTGTTCTATCTGCGCTACCACGGCTATGCGAAATTCTTCCCGCTTTGGGCGATGGCGCGTTACCGCAATCTCAAGCGCGGCAATACGCGCACGGTGGCGTACGGGATGTGATTGTCGTTCAAGGCTCGGCCTTGCGGCCGCCCTGGAATGAAGATTGTGATTACGCCGCGCTCGCCGATGTTTGCGCTGCCTTCGCGGCCTTCTCGCGCGCCTCATTGGCGCGCATCTCCGAGAGCGTGAGCTGCACCTGACCGTCAAAAACGTATTTGGCCGGCCGCTGGTTTTCGAGCGAGATTTCCGGCGCCATCGGCCCTTTGGTTTTCACACCACGCCAGGCGATCGCCAGCGCCTTAAGCGGGTGCTTCATCATGGCGTCGGCCGCGGTCGGCTCGTAGCCGCAATGCGCCATACAGTTCGCGCACTTCTCGTAGCGGCCGGTGCCGTAGGCGTCCCAGTCGGTGGTCTCCATCAATTCCGTGAACGTCTTGGCGTAGCCTTCGCCGAGCAGGTAGCACGGCTTCTGCCAGCCGAAGATATTGCGCGTGGGCATGCCCCACGGCGTGCAATGGAATTCCTGGTTGCCGGCAAGGAAGTCGAGGAACATGCCAGAGTGCGTCAGGTTCCACTTCTTGTCCTTGCCGAGTGCGAAGACCTTGCGGAACAGCTCCTTGGTGTTGCGTCGGGCAAGGAAGTGCTGCTGATCCGGTGCGCGCTCATAGGCATAGCCGGGCGAGATCGACACGCCGACGCCAAGCTCCTCGGTGAGATCGAGGAATTTGGCGATGTCCTCGGCCGGATGGCCGTCAAAGACCGTGCAGTTGACGTTGACGGCGAAACCCTTGGCCTTCGCGGCCTTGATCCCGGAGACGGCCTTCTCGAAGCCGCCCTCCAGACACACCGATTTGTCGTGATGGTGCTTGATGCCGTCGAGGTGCACGGAAAAGAATAGATAAGGCGACGGCTCGAACAGATGCAGCTTCTTCTCAAGCAGCAGCGCATTGGTGCACAACGAAACGAATTTCTTGCGCGCCACGATGCCTTTGACGATCTCGCCGATCTCTTTGTGGATGAGCGGTTCGCCGCCGGGAATGGCGACCATCGGCGCGCCACACTCGTCGACCGCGTCGAGGCATTCCTGCACCGACAGGCGCTTGTTCAAAATCGCATCGGGATAATCGATCTTGCCACAGCCGACGCAGGCGAGATTGCAGCGGAATAGCGGTTCCAGCATCAGCACAAGCGGGTAGCGTTTGTGACCGGCGAGCCGCTGCTTCAACATGTAGGCGCCGACGGCGGCAGTCTGTCGTAGTGATACCGACACGATCGTTTCCCTTTTTTCGTTGACCCTTCGCCGCGAACGGCGTCGAAATTAACCTTGGTTGAATTAAACCTTGGCCGTCGCCCGCTGCGCCGTCCTGCCGTCGGTCAATTCGGGCGGCAAGCGAAACTCGATGGTTTCCTGCCGGCCCGTCAGCTCCGAAACTTCGACCGGACCAAGCCGGCGCAACGCGTCGATGACATCCTCAACCAACACCTCCGGGGCCGAAGCACCGGCCGTGATGCCCACCGTCTGCGCGCCATTGAACCAATCCGGCTGCAGCTCGCTGCCATCGGCAATGAGATAGCACGGAATGCCGGCCTCGTTGCCGATTTCGCGCAGGCGGTTGGAGTTGGAACTGTTCTTGGCGCCAACCACCAGGATGACGTCCACCAGCGTCGAGAGTTCACGGACCGCCGTCTGCCGGTTTTGCGTCGCATAGCAGATGTCGCGCGTCTCGGGCCCGATGATGTCGGTGAATTTGCGGTGCAATGCCGCGATGATCCCGCGGGTATCGTCGACGCTCAGCGTCGTTTGCGTGACATAGGCGACGGGCGTGTCCTGCGGGATGTCGAGCGAGTCGACGTCGTTCTCGGTTTGCACGAGCGTCACCGGCTCGGAAATCTGGCCCATTGTGCCCTCGACCTCCGGATGCCCGGCGTGGCCGATGAGAATGAGCTGACGCCCCTGCGCGACATACCGCTTGCCCTGATTATGCACCTTGGTGACCAGCGGGCAGGTCGCGTTCAGCACCGGAAGCTCGCGTTGCGCTGCCTCCTCTTCGACGCTCTTGGCGACGCCGTGAGCGCTGAAAATGGTGACCGCGTGGGGCGGAACCTCAGAGAGATGCTCGACAAAATGCGCGCCTTTGGCTTTCAGGCTCTCCACCACATGCTTGTTGTGCACGATCTCGTGACGCACGTAGACCGGAGGACCGTACTTTTGCAGGGCGCGCTCGACGATCTCGATGGCACGGACCACGCCGGCACAAAATCCACGAGGTTGAGCGAGTATGACCTTCATCAATGACCTCCGGGCCGGGCGCCGGACTGCGGCGTTGCGCCGCAATACTGGCCGTCCGCCATGTTCCAAGTCCAGTCCAACGTCCAATACTTTGGCCACAACGCCGTGACAATCAAGTTGGCCATTGCTGTGTGACAATCAACCCGTTTGGGCTCTCTTTGCGGGGAAACCGATCAATCCCAGCCCCTAGCTGGTACCATTGAACGGGAATTGTACCCCTTGTCCAGCGCGCCATCTCGGCCCAAATGGCACCCGCTGCTCTACCACAGGGGGCTCGGCCGTTCGCGGCAGGACATAGGAAAATATCCCGATTTCACTTTTGGGGCGTTTCAGGGCATCTAGTGCCGCCGCCGCCAGGGCGACCGGGAGATTCGATGAACGATCCGAGTCCATGAACAATTCGCGTTCCCGACACGCTTGGCTACGCGCTATTCCGCTCACGGAGGGCAGCCCGGTCCAGCGTGAACGTCTCTGTTTTGCCGTTGTCTTAACGCCTCAAACCGCGGTTTGTCGCATTTACATCCCATGAAAACGATCACTGCTTTTGTTGTCCGCACGATCGGACTTTGCATTCATTACGCCCGGTGGGTCATCGCCGGGTCGATCATTATTACGGTCCTGTCGGCGTGGTATGCCGCCGCGCATTTTTCCGTGACCACGGACATCAATCAGCTCATTTCCAGCAACAGTCCGGGGCGCCAACGGGAACAGGCGTTTGAAAAAGCCTTCCCTCAGTTCGACGTAATTATCGCGGTCATCGACGCGCCGACCCCGGAGCTGGTCCTGGAAGCGACCGCCGCGCTGGTGACGCGGCTTTCGCCGCAGAAGAATTTTTTCCGCTCCATCGAGGCGCCGCAGGGTGGCTCCTTTTTTGCGCAGAATGGTCTCTTGTTCGAAAGCCCCGAGCAGCTCGAGCCGCAGATGACGATGTTCGCACAGGCCCAGCGGCTTGTGCAGGTTTTGGCGTCCGATCCGAGCCTGCGCGGCGTGATTCGTGCGCTGCAGTTTGGGCTTCTCGGCGTACAATCAGACAAGCTAAAGCTGGATAATATGATTTGGCCGCTGACGCTTGCGGCCAACACGCTCGACCAGGTCAATGCGAACAAGCCGGCGAGCTTTTCCTGGCAGGTGCTGGTCCAGAGCCACGAGCCAAAATCCTCCGATCTGATGCGGTTTTTGAAGATTCGGGCCGTACTCGATTATTCGGAGCTTGAGCCGGGGCTAAAGGCAAGCGACGCGATCCGCCAGGCGGCCACCGACCTCAACCTCGCCTCCGCCTATCAGGCACGGCTGCGCCTGACCGGCCCCGTGCCCATGAATGACGACCAGTTCGCCACCATCAAAGAGAATGCGGCGCTCAACGCGATCATCACCATCGCCGTTGTGCTCTTCATCCTCTGGCTGGCGCTGCGCTGGTGGCGCATTATCTTCGCCGTTTTCGCCAGTCTCGCTGTCGGACTTTCCGTCACGGCGGCGCTGGGCCTTCTGATGGTCGGCGCGCTCAACTTGATATCCGTGTATTTCGCCGTGCTGTTCGTCGGCCTCGGTGTCGACTTCGGACTCCAGTTCAGCGTGCGGTATCGCGCCGAGCGGCACGAGGTGGATGGCCTCTACGAGGCGCTGTTGCATGCCGGCCGGCGCGCGGGCGCGCCGCTGACGCTTGCCGCGCTCGCCACCGCCGCGGGCTTTCTGTCGTTCCTGCCGACGGCTTACCGGGGGTTGTCCGAACTCGGTTTGATCGCCGGCGTCGGCATGCTCGTCGCATTCCTTACCAGCATTACGTTGTTGCCGGCGCTGCTGAACAAGCTCAAGCCGCGGAGCGAGCCGCACGCGCTCGGTTACGCATTCCTCGCGCCGGTCGACGCCTTCCTCGAGCGCAATCGCGTGCCGATCCTCATCGTGACCGCCTTGGTGATTCTCGGAGCATCGCCGCTGCTTTACTGGTTGCGGTTCGATTTCAATCCGATGAACCTGCGTAATCCCAAAAGCGAATCGGTCGCGACCTACCTCCAGCTCGAGAAGGAGCAGGAAAGCGGCGCCAACGATATCGTTGCGCTGGAGCCGTCGTTGGCTGTGGCCGATCACGTTGCCGCGAAACTCACGACGTTACCTCAAGTTGCGCGCGTGACGACGCTGTCGACGTTCATCCCGGCACAGCAGGAGCAAAAGCTGCCGCTGATCCAAAACGCGGCAGCGGCGCTCGGTTCCGCGCTCGCGCCGGACAAGGTCAGCCCGCCGCCGACGGATGCGGAAAACGTCGCGATCATCAACAGCACCGTTACCGCGCTCAACAAGTTTGCCGGCGAGGCGCCAGGTCCCGGAGCTGACGCGGCAAAGCGCCTCGCCACCGCCATGGATACGCTTGCCAAGGCAGATGCGGCGGCGCGCCAGCGGGCCGAGGTGGCTTTCGTGCAGCCGCTGAAAACGGCGCTCGATAATCTGCGCAACATCCTCAAGGCCCAAGAGGTCACCCGGGACAACCTTCCAGCGGACCTAGTGAGCCAATGGATAACGCCGGACGGGCAGGCACGCGTGGAGATCGCGCCGAGCGGCAACGAGAACGACAATAGGACATTGCGGACCTTCGCCCGCGACGTGCAAAGCATCGAGCCTAACGCCACCGAAGGCCCCATTTCGATTCTCGAGGCCCGGCGCACCATCATCACCGCGTTCCTTGAGGCCGGCGCCTGGGCGCTCCTGTCGATCGCCGTGCTGTTGTGGATCACATTGCGGCGGCTGGGCGATGTGTTGCTGACTCTCATTCCGCTGCTGGTCGCGGGCGTCGTCACGCTCGAAATCTGCGTGCTGATCGATCTACCGCTCAACTTCGCCAACATCATCGCGCTGCCGCTCTTGCTCGGCGTCGGCGTGGCCTTCAAGATTTACTACATCATGGCCTGGCGCGAGGGGCAGACCAGATTGTTGCAGTCGGTGCTTACACGTGCGGTGACATTCAGCGCGTGTACGACGGCGACTGCTTTCGGCAGCCTGTATTTTTCCAGCGATCCCGGCACGTCGAGCATGGGCAAGCTGCTTGCCATCGCGCTGTTGACGACGATGACGGCGGCGGCGCTGTTTCAGCCGGTGCTCATGGGCAAGCCGCGCGAGGAAAGCATCCAACAGCACGAGCGGCGCAAGCGTGCGGCAGTCGTTGCGGATTGATCTTGCGCGCCGTTCGGCGGCTTTAGCGCCGCGCGGAATTCTCCGGCTTTGTCGCACCTGGAGTTTTGGGCGCCGCCGCGGTTGTTGCCGGATGATTGGGATTAAAGCGGGGATCGATCTCGTTGTAGGCCGACTCCGGCAAGCGCGTCCAATATTGATTCTGCCCAAGAAGTGAAATGCCGAGATAGCCGCGCACGACCAGCGTCTTGCCATCCGGCGTCAGCGTCATCATGGCGTTGTAGATGTGGCCGTAACGCGGATCGAGAATGGTCCCATCGTTGTAGGTCATACCGTCGCGCTTCATGCCCCGGATGATGTCGAGACCCAGCCACGGCTTGTTATGTCGGTCGTCGGTGCACTGATCGCAGACGACGCTGGGGCTCTCGCCGGGCTTCAGATACATCTTCACGATTGTCCCTTCATAGACGCCATCGTGATCGTGGATGAGAAACCAGGCGGTGGGCTGATGGGTGTTGTCATCGACCGATTGCCAAAGCCCGGCGGCCGTCGGCTCCGCGCCGATCGCCTCGCCGGCGCCGATGAGCGCGAGGAGCGCCGCCGCAACCGTCAGGTGTCCTGCTCGCATCTTGCGTTCTCCGAAGCTCAAATCGCCCGCTTCCGTCAACCGTAAGACCCATTTTATTCAATAGGCACCCGCCGCTCATCCGGCAAGCCGGGTCTAGGTATGACTGATTGCCCGCGCGAGCCAAGGGACACCGACGTGATGCCGGGATGGGATCAAGCCGAGGCGGCAAAATTTTGGATTTAACGTGGAGCTGTGCCGCTGGGCGGGCGGAATTTGACCGGTTTTCGCTAGGTCGCTTGCCCCAGGAAAGCTCGGCGCCGGATGCCGGATGGAGTTCCCCGGCGATAATGGTGGCCGTCAAATGAAAGGCGGGATATGACACCGCGCGTGGGCAGGGGGGCCTGCCGAGATTTTCCCACCGTACTGCATCGCGCGGAGTGACGCCGATGAGCGCACCGATTTTGTCGCTGGAGAAGGTCTCGAAGCATTTCGGGGCGATTGTCATCGCCAACGGGATCGACCTTGCGCTCGCCGAAGGCGAGTCGCTCGGCATCATCGGACCGAACGGCGCCGGCAAGACGACCTTGTTCGGCATTGTCAGCGGCACGGTGGCGCCGGATTCCGGCCGCGTGCTGTATGCCGGTCGTGACATCACCCGCGCTTCTCCCGCGCAACGCTGCGTTTTGGGCATTGGCAGGTCGTTCCAGATTCCGCTGCCCTTCGCCGGCATGAGCGTGTTCGAGAATCTCGTCGTTGCCGCGGCCTTCGGCGGCGGCCGGCGCGAGCGCGACGTCTACGATCGCTGCATGGAGATCCTCGATCGCTGCGGACTTGCCGATCGCGCCAACCGCCGCGCCGGCAGCCTCACCCTCATCGATCGCAAGCGCCTGGAGCTCGCCCGGGCGCTGGCGACCGATCCCCGCGTACTTCTGCTCGATGAAGTCGCCGGCGGCTTGACCGAGCGCGAGTGCCACGTGCTGATCGATCTTATCGCCGACATCAAGCGCAGCGGTGTTTCCATCGTTTGGATCGAGCACGTCGTGCATGCGTTGCTGGCGAGCATCGATCGCCTGTTGGTCCTGCACAACGGCGCTTTCATCGCCGAGGGCGACCCGCACACGGTGATCAAGAGTCCGGCGGTGTCCGAAATCTACATGGGAATGGAAACCGATGTCTGAATCGCCGCTGCTCTCCGTGCGGGATATGGACGCGTTCTACGGCGACTTCCAGGCCCTGTTCGGCCTGTCGATGGAGGTGAGGGCGGGCGAGGCCGTCGCCGTGATCGGCGCCAACGGCGCCGGCAAGAGTACGCTGCTCAAGAGCATTGCCGGCTTGTTGCGGGCGCGGCCCGACGCGATCGACTTCGACGGCGCGCACATCGGCGGAATGCCCGCGCACGCCGTGGCCGCGCGCGGCATTGCACTCGTGCCCGAAGGGCGAGGGCTTTTTGCCTCGCTCAGCGTTGAAGAAAATCTGTTGATCGGCGGTCAGCTCAAACGTCCCGGGCCGTGGAGTCTGCAGCGCATTTATGAGCTTTTTCCGGCTCTCGGCGAGCGTCGGCATTTCCCCAGCACGGCGCTTTCTGGCGGCCAGCAGCAGATGGTCGCCATCAGCCGCGGGCTGATGTCGAATCCGAAATTGCTGTTGTGCGACGAGATCAGCCTGGGTCTAGCGCCGATCATCGTGCGCGACATCTATGCGCGACTGCCGGCGATTCTCGGCGAGGGTATTTCTCTGGTGCTGGTCGAGCAGGACATCGTGCAGGCGCTTAAGGCGACGCAGCGCGTCTATTGTCTGCAGGAAGGCCGCGTGGCGCTGAGCGGCGCGGCGAAGGAACTGACGCGTGAGGCGATCGCGGCGGCCTATTTCGGGGTGTGACGTGAATGACTGATTGGATCAACGTCATCCTCCAGGGCGTGCTGGTCGGCGGGCTCTACGCCATGTTCGCGGCCGGACTTTCGCTGATCTTCGGCGTCATGCGGCTCGTCAACATCGCCCACGGCGATCTCATCGTGCTCGCGGCTTACGTCGCGCTGGTCACGACCGAAGCGCTTGGCATCGGGCCGCTGGTTTCGCTCATTATCGTCGTGCCGCTGATGGCGGTGATCGGCTACGCGCTGCAGCGGCTCATTCTCAACCGCACGCTGGGAGAGGATTTGCTGCCGCCGCTCCTGGTGACCTTCGGCCTCTCGGTGATCATCCAGAATGGATTGCTGGCGCTGTTCACGGCCGACAGCCGCAAGCTGCAGGCCGGCGATATCGAAGTGGCGACCTTTAAGCTCCTCGAAGGCGTCTATATCGGCATTCTTCCGCTGTTGCAGTTTGCCGTCGCCATCGCGGTGATCGCGGCGCTGCAATTCGTGTTCTATCGCACCGCGCTGGGGCGAGCCTTCCGCGCCACGGCGGACAGTCCGCCGGTCGCGCAACTCATGGGCCTCGACAACCGTCATGTGTTTGGGCTTGCCATGGCGCTGTCGCTGGCGGTGGTGGCGATTGCCGGCGTGTTCCTCGCGATCCGCGCCGATTTCGATCCCTCGATCGGGCCGGCGCGGCTGATTTTCGGCTTTGAAGCGGTGATTATCGGCGGCCTCGGCAGCATGTGGGGAACATTTGCCGGAGGCATCGTGCTCGGTGTTGCGCAGGCAATCGGCGCGCACATCAATCCCGGCTGGCAGATACTCGCCGGACACATCGCCTTCCTGATCATTCTCGCCGTGCGCCCCGAAGGCCTGTTCCCGAGGATACGCGCATGAGCGTTCGCGTCGCGTTTGCCAGCCGATCGAGCCGCGTCGGCATGGCGCTGTGCGCGGTCGCGCTCGTTGTGCTCGCCGCGGCGCCATTCTGGGGCGGCCGCGACGATATGCAGCTCCTGTCGCAAATTTACGCCTACGTGGCGCTGGCGAGCCTATGGAACCTGCTTGCCGGCTATGCCGGTCTCGTTTCGGTCGGCCAGCAGGCCTATGTCGGCCTAGGCGCCTATCTTCTGTTCGCGTTCGCCATCCTTGGCGGGGTATCGCCGTTGTGGGCGATACCGCTTGCCGGCATCATCGCGGCGCTCGTCGCCATTCCGGTCGCCGGCCTTGTCTTCCGCTTGCGCGGCCACTATTTCGCGATCGGCACCTGGATCATCGCGGAAGTGTTCCGCCTGCTGGCCTCGCAAGTTTCGGTTCTCGGCGGCGGCTCCGGCACCAGCCTGCCGGCGTCCATGGTCGTCGGCATCGCCTCGACGCGGCAGATGCGCGAGTCGCTCGTGTATTGGATCGCGCTGGCGCTGGTGGTGGCGGTGCTGACGCTGATCGTGCTGCTGTTGCGATCGCGCTATGGGCTGGCGCTCAAGGCGATCCGTGATAGTGAACTCGCTGCGACCACCAACGGCATAGACGTGCTGCGCACCAAGGTTCTGGTCTACATCGTCACTGCGTTCGGCACCGCCATGATCGGCGCGCTGATTTTTTTCCAGCGGTTGCGGATATCGCCCGATGCCGCCTTCAGCGTCAACGACTGGACGGCGTTCGTGATTTTCATCACCGTGATCGGGGGCATCGGACGCATCGAAGGCCCGATCATCGGCACCATCGTCTTCTTCGCGCTGCGGCAGACGCTGGCCGATCTCGGCACGATTTATCTGCTCATGCTCGGCGTGGTGGCGATCCTCGTCATGCTGACGGCGCCGAAAGGCATCTGGGGGCTGATCGTCGAGCGGTTCGGCTGGCAGATTTTTCCGCTTGAACGCACCGTGATCCTTGACGACCGTAGCGCCGGGCGGGGAAAACAGCGGCCGGATGACCGATAGAGCATGATCCGGAAGAGTGGAAGCCGGTTTTCCGAAAAGATCATGCGCCACTAAATACTGCGAGAAGGAGAGAAACGACTATGGCAAACAAGATCATCATCAGCTGCGCGCTTACCGGCTCGATCCACACGCCGACCATGTCGGACGCGCTGCCGATCACGCCCGACCAGATCGCGACACAGGCGATCGATGCCGCGGCCGCCGGCGCCGCGATCCTGCATCTGCACGCGCGCGACCCGAAGGACGGGCGGCCGTCGTCGGATCCGAACGTCTTCATGCAGTTTCTACCGCGCATCAAGCAAGCCACCGACGCGGTGGTCAACATCACCACCGGCGGTGCCGTGACCATGACCGTAGAGCAACGCATCTCCGCGGCGCAGGCGCTGTCGCCGGAAATGTGCTCGCTCAACATGGGATCGATGAACTTCGCGCTCTATCCGATGGCGAAGCGCTTCAAGACCTGGAAATACGATTGGGAGGAGGCCTATCTCACCAACTCCGACGCCTATATCTTTCCCAACACGTTTCGCGACATCGAACGGATCTCGAACCTGCTCGGCGAAGGCCACGGCGTCAAATTCGAGCACGAGTGCTACGACACCGGCCACCTTTACAACCTCGCGCACTGCATCGACCGCGGCATGTTCAAGCCGCCGGTTTTCGTGCAGCTCATCTTCGGTATCCTCGGCGGCATTGGCGCCGAGCTCGACAACCTCCTGTTCATGAAGCGCACCGCCGACCGCTTGTTCGGCGATCAATATTATTGGTCGGTGCTCGCCGGCGGGCGCCATCAGATGAATTTCGGCACCAATGCCGCCATGATGGGCGGCAACATTCGCGTCGGGCTCGAGGACTCGCTCTATATCGGGCCGGGCAAGCTCGCCAAAAGCAACGCGGAGCAGGTGGCGAAAATCCGCCGTATCGTCGAGGAGCTCGGGTTCGAGATTGCGACGCCGACCGAGGCGCGGGCGCTGTTGGGG
>JBEKSB010000141.1:0-11747 GCA_049517455.1 Xanthobacteraceae bacterium | reverse complement strand
TCGTTGACCGCGTCCATCACCCAATCGGCCACGTAGTTGACCGAGCCGGCGCCGGCTGCCCTCACCGCGCGCGCGGGATGGGCGAGCGCGAGCCGAACGGCGTCTTCGCCGACCAGCTTCTGTTCCGCCATGTCCGTGAGGACGAGGCGAGCCCGGCGCTCGGCCCCGTCCGGGTTGTGACTTGGTGCAAGCCGCGATGGCGACTGCACGAGACCGGCAAGCAGCGCCGCCTCGGCGAGCATCAAATGGCGCGCCGATTTTCCGAAATAACGCTGCGCGGCCGCTTCCACGCCGTAGGCGCCGGAGCCGAAATAGACGCGGTTGAGATAAAGCTCGATGATCTGCGCCTTGGTGAACTTGTGTTCCAGCCAGAACGCGAGCGCCACCTCCTGCAATTTGCGCGATATTGTGCGCTCCTGCGTCAGGAACAGGTTCTTGGCGAGCTGCTGCGTGATGGTCGATCCGCCTTGGGTGCCGCCGCGACGCAGAACGTCGGCGACCACGGCGCGCATGATTCCTGTGAATAGAAGCGGCGATCCTCGATGGCGATGAAGGCCTTCGGCACGTAGTCCGGCAGCTCGCGTAGCGGCACCGCTGCCCCGCCCATGTCGCCGCGGGTCGCAAGCGTTGCGCCATTGACGCCGACGATGAGAACCGAGGGCGGGCGCTTGGGGATTTCAAGGGATTGGATAGGTGGGAGGTGGACACCGATCCAAACGAGCACGCCGATCACAGCGATGACGGCCCACAATGCGAGAACCGCACCCCAATAGATCAGACGACCGGCGCCGAACCGGCCTTTGCCGCGGCCGCCGCGACGCGGCTTACTTCTTGGGCGGGGCGGGGCATCGTCGCGCCGCCGACGGCCGCCGTCGCCGCGCGCCGGGGGAGGGCCCCCGGTACGGTCCTGCGGGCGCAGCCGGAGGTCGAGGCGCGCGCCGTCCGGCGCACGTTTGCGGCTCCCCTCTCGTCGCCACGCCATGTCCCGTCCCCGCGCGCGGAACGCGCTGGAGCGACGGTAGAGAGCGCGGTTTAAGGGGCGGTTACCGGGTGGGCGGTGCCTCAAGCGTCATGCGCGGCACCCGGGACCGGCTTTTGGCCGGCCCAAGTGTAACCCTTGTGCCAAGCATCCCGACTAGAACGGCACAGCGGTGCATGTTTGATCGGTATGGCCGGGACAAGCTCGGCCATGACGGGATCATGGTTACTCGCGACTACCCCGCCGCAGTCTCCCGCGCCGGCTTTGCTTCGCCGTTCGGTGAGGTGAACAACGCAATGAGTGGACGCTTGATCGCGGCCTGCCGGGTCGGTGTGGTGATTTTGGCGCCAAGCAGATCGGTAACGTAGAACACGTCGACGACGCGTTCGCCGAAAGTCGCGACATGCGCCGAGGCGATGTTCAGGTTGAGCTTGGACAGGGTCGTGGTCAGCTCGTAGAGCAGGCCCGGCCGATCGAGGCCCGTGACTTCCACGACCGTGTAGCGTTGGGACCACTGGTTGTTGATGGTCACCTCCGGCTCAATGGCGAAAGCCTTGAGGCGTCCCTTCGGCGGCGCCCGCTTCGGCAGTACTTCGGGCAGCTTGATCAGGCCCCGCACCGCTTTCTCGATCGCGTCGCCGATGCGGCCGGCGCGGCGCGCCTCGTCCTCTTCGTGCTCGAACTCACGCGAGACGGCGATGGTGTCGAGCGCGATCCCGTTGGTCGTGGTGTAAATCTGGGCGTCGACGATATTGGCCCCGGCGAGCGCGCAAGCTCCGGCGACGATCGACAACAGCCACGGATGGTCGGGTGCGTACACGGTGAGCTCGGTGACGCCGCGTCCCGCGTCGAAGCCGACACTGGTTGCGAGCCGTTTGCCGGCCTCTTCAGTCGCGCGCACGAAGCGCGCATGCGCAAGCTTGTGCGTGAGATCGACTTTGAGCCAATACGCCGGATAGTGGCGGGCAACATAGGCGTCGAGCGTCTCGGCCGGCCAATCGCCGATCTGGGCGCGAAACTCAGCCTTGGCCGCGGCCACGCGCTCGGCGCGGTTGACCTCGGAGAAGCCTCCGGTTAGCACCGGCTCGGTCTCGTAATAGAGCGTGCGCAGGAGTTGCGATTTCCAGCCGTTCCAGACTCCCGGCCCGACCGCGCGGATGTCTGCCGTGGTCAGGATGGTCAGAAGCTTCATGCGCTCCAATGACTGCACCACGGCGGCGAAGTTCTCGATCGTCTTGCGGTCGGAGAGATCGCGCGACTGCGCCACGGTCGACATCACGAGGTGCACTTCGACCAGCCAGGCGACGAGTTCGGTCTCGGCCGAATTGAAGCCGAGCCGCGGACAGAAACGTCGCGCGACGCGCGCGCCGGCGATCGAATGGTCTTCGATGCGGCCCTTGGCAATGTCGTGCAGGAACAGCGCTACATAGAGCAAGGTGCGATGTCGCGGCAGGATCGTGCGCATCAGTTCGCTGGCGACCGCTACATCGGGATTGTCGCCATGCTCGATCTCATTCAGCACGCCGATGCAGCGCAAAAGATGCTCGTCCACCGTGTAGTGGTGGTACATGTTGAACTGCATCATCGCCACGATGCGGCCGAATGCGCGGACGAATTCGCCGAGCACCCCCGCCTCGTTCATGCGGCGCAGTACGGTTTCCGCCTCGTTCTTCGAGGTCAGGATCTCAAGGAAAAGGCGGTTGGCCTCCTTGTCTTCGCGGACTTCCGCGTCGATCAGCTTCAGCGAGCGGGTGGCGGCGCGCATCGCTTCGGGATGGATTGCGATGTTATGCTTCTGGGCCAGATAAAACAGCCGGATCAGATTGGCCGGGTCGCGCTTGAAGACATTGGCGCGGGCCAGATTGATGCGGTTGTTTTCGATAATGAAATCGTCAGTCTCGGTGAGCGTGCGCCGGCTGCGGGCGGGACGCAAACGCGCGATGACCCGGCTGAGCACCGGCGCCGGCTTGGCCTGACGTTCTTCCAACCCGGCGCAGAGGATGGCGGTCAGATCGCCGACATGCTTGGCGGTGAGAAAGTAGTGCTTCATGAAGCGTTCGACATCCTTCAGTCCAGGATGTTCGGTGTAGCCGAGCCGCACTGCGATCTCGCGCTGGATGTCGAACGACAGGCGCTCCTCGGCGCGGCCGCAAAGGAAATGCATGTTGCAACGGACTGTCCATAAAAAATCTTCGCAGCGGCGAAACATGTTGTATTCGTCGCGGTCGAACACGCCGCGATCGATCAATTCCTCGGGCTCGCGCACGCGGTAAACGTATTTGGCGATCCAGAACAGCGTGTGCAGGTCGCGCAGCCCGCCTTTGCCGTCCTTGACGTTGGGCTCGACGAGATAGCGCGACTGGCCGGCCCGGCGATGGCGCTCCTCGCGCTCCGCGAGCTTGGCGGCCACGAATTCCGCCGCCGTTCCTTGCACAACCTCCTTTTCGAAGCGCGTCGTTAGCTCGCTGTAGAGATTGGTGTCGCCGAACAGGTGGCGCGATTCGAGGAGCGCGGTGCGAATGGTCATGTCGGCCTTAGCCTGCCGGATGCATTCGCTGACCGAACGCGTCGCGTGGCCGACCTTCTGGCCCATGTCCCACAGACAATAGAGCAACGCCTCGGCGACCGACTCGCCCCAGGCGGTCTGCTTGTAAGGCAGCACAAAGAGCAGATCGATGTCGGAGCCCGGCGCCAACAGGCCGCGCCCGTAGCCGCCGGTAGCGATCACCGCCATCCGTTCGGCCTGGGAATGGACTCGCGGTGGGTAAAGCGCGCCGGCGGCGAACTCGAAAAGGATGCGGATGATCTCGTCCTGTGTCTGACACAACCGCTCGGCGCAGCGCCGCCCATGGCGGTCTTTGAGCAGCAGGGCCTCAGCGCGCGTACGCGCATCATTGAGCGCCGACTTGAGGCGGCTGGCGACCGCGGCGCGCAGTTCGCGCTCGCGGCCGGCATGAGTCTCGGCGAGGGCCTTGAGATCGGCGACGATCGCCGCACTATCGATGAGCTCGGCGGGGACGCGCGGGGCGCGTTCGGTGTCCAGCATCATCACACGTCATAACCGAGCCGTCGCGCGCTGTCATCGGGCCCCCCCTCCGGCAATGCACGAATGTACCACTCGCGAAAGCTGCAGCCGCGGGATTGGGCGCTCTCACGACGAGGGGCGGCCAAACCGCTGTATGCTACCATGTTCGTTGCGGTAAGCCGGGAAGCCGCGGGGGAGGATCAGGTTCGATGAAAAGCTATGACGTTTGCGAATGCGGCGCACCGCTGCGGCTGATGGAGCGTCCCACGCCGAAGCCGGCCGGGACTGAGGTCTTGCTCAAGATCGTCGCCGCCGGCGTCTGTCACAGCGATCTGCACATTTGGGAAGGCTATTACGATTTGGGCGGCGGCAAGCGGCTCAAGCTCGCCGATCGCGGCGTGAAATTGCCGCTGACCATGGGCCACGAGAATGTCGGCGAAGTCGCCGCCCTTGGTCCCGACGCCGCGGGCGTCAAGGTCGGTGACCGCAGGCTCGTCCATCCCTGGTTGGGCTGCGGTGAATGCGCGGTGTGCCGGCGTGGCGATGAGCAGCTCTGCCGGACGCCGTTCAGCATCGGCGTATTCCGCTCAGGCGGCTATTCGGATCATTTGCTGGTGCCGCATCCGCGTTATCTGTTCGACATCGGCGACATTGCACCGGAAAGAGCCGCGCCACTCGCTTGCTCGGGCATCACCACATACGGCGCGTTGAAGAAAGTCGGGCCGCTGTTGCAGGAGGAGCCGGTGGTCATCGTCGGCGCCGGCGGTCTTGGGCTGATGTGCCTTTCGCTGCACGGGTCGATGGGCGGTAAGGGCGCGATTGTCGTCGACATCGATCCGATCAAGCGAGAGGCGGCGCGGAAAGCGGGCGCGAAAACCACGATCGATGGCGCCGCGGCGGATGCCGCCAAACAGATCATCGAGGCGACCAAGGGCGGCGCCTGGGCGGTGATTGATTTTGTCGGCTCGACACAGACCGTGCAGCTTGCCCTCGACAGCCTCTGCAAAGGCGGCAAATTGATCGTGGTGGGGCTGTTCGGCGGCGACATCACCGTGCCGACGCCGTCGCTTCCATTGCGGGCGATGACCATTCAGGGCTCGTATGTGGGCAGCCTCACCGAAATGGCCGAGCTGCTCGATCTCGTGCGCCGCAAAGGCGTACCGAACCTTCCCGTCGGCACCCGCCCGCTCTCCGCGGTGAACGAAGCACTGAACGAATTGAAACACGGCAAGGTCATCGGCCGCCTGGTGCTGACGCCGGCGCAGTAATCCGAAGGCGTTGTCGGACGATGTCGCCCGATCTCCTCTTCTGGTACGGCCTCGCGCTGAAAATGGTGCTGACGGCGACCGTCGTCGTCATCACCTCGCTGGCGGTCGAGCGTAGCGGCCCGTTCGTGGGCGCGCTGATCGGCGCACTACCGACCGCGGCCGGCGCGGCCTATACCATTCTTACCTTCGAGCATCCGCCGAGTTTTATCGCCGCAAGCGCGATCGGCAGTGTTGCCATCAATGCCGCCGTTGCGATCTTCGCTGCCACCTATGCGATGCTGGCGCAACGCCACGGCCTGCTTGTGAGCCTTGGCGCGGCGACCATGCTGTGGTTTGCGCTCGCGGCCGCGCTCCGTATGGTCGATTGGACGCCACTTAGCGCGGTGGCGATCAATGCTGCGGTCTATGCCATCACCATCCCGCTGAGCTGGCGTTATCGCACCGGCGGCGGTCCGGTGAAATTCGTGCGTACATGGTTCGATATTCCGCTGCGTGCGCTCACCGTCGCCATCGTCGTTGCCGTCGTCACCGCTGCCAGTTCCAGCATCGGCTCGTTCGCCTCGGGCATGTTCGCGTTGTTCCCGATTATCCTCGGCAGTTCGATCGTGATCATGCATCCACGCATCGGCGGCAAGGCTACGGCGAGCATGCTGGCGCATGCGCAGCTTCCGCTCATCGGTCTCGGGCTCGGATTCCTCGCCGTGCATTATCTCGTCGCGCCGATCGGTGTGTGGCCGGCGCTTGGCGCCGGGCTTGCGGTCTGTCTCGCCTGGAGCGGCTTGCTTCTGATGATCCAAATGCGGCAGCAGAGACGGAGCTCGGCTACTTCAATTTCGCAAGCTGGCCCTTGAGCGCGTAGAGCGCTTCAAGCGCATCGCGCGGCGACATTTCATCGGGATTGAGTGCGGCCAGCGCCTCGACGAGCGAGGCAAGTCCGGCATCGGCGTGCGGGGCGGGCGCGGACGTGCGCGTAGCGGCGAAAAGCGGCAAATCGTCGATCAGCTTTCGAGCCGGCGAGATGCGATCCTCCGCTTCGAGTTGTGCCAGGACGAGCTTGGCCCGTTCGATTACGCTCGGCGGCAATCCCGCGAGCTTCGCCACCTGTATGCCGTAGGAGCGATCGGCCGCGCCGGGAACGACCTCGTGCAGGAAAATGACTTCGCTTTGCCATTCCTTCACCCGCATGGTGGCGTTATGGAGTCGCGGCAGCTTGGCGGCGAGCGCGGTCATCTCATGGAAGTGGGTGGCAAACAGCGCGCGGCAGCGATTGCTTTCGTGCAGATGTTCGATCGTTGCCCAGGCGATGGAAAGCCCGTCGAAGGTCGCGGTGCCGCGGCCGATCTCGTCGAGAATGACCAGTGCGCGCTCCCCCGCCTGGTTGAGGATCGCCGCTGTTTCAACCATTTCGACCATGAAAGTCGAGCGCCCGCGGGCGAGATCGTCAGCCGCGCCGACGCGCGAAAACAGCCGATCGACCACGCCAATATGGGCGATACGCGCCGGCACGAAGCTCCCCATCTGTGCCAGCACGGCGATGAGCGCGTTCTGGCGCAAGAAAGTCGATTTTCCCGCCATGTTCGGGCCGGTGAGGAGCCAGATGCGCCCCGCATTCGCGGCCGGCGGCGGGGGCGAGGCGGGCGGCGACAAGTCGCAATCGTTGGCGACGAACGGGCCGCCATCGTTCGCGAGCGCTTGTTCGACCACCGGATGGCGGCCGCCGGTAACGGCAAAGGCAAGGCTCCGGTCAACCTCGGGGCGCGCGTAATCGCGCTCGACGGCAAGGTGCGCCAACGCCGTGACGACGTCGATGATGGCCAGCGCATCGGCCGCCGCTTTGATCGCTGCGCTTGCAGCCGTCACGGCGGCGGCGAGCCGATCGAATATCTCGAGTTCGAGCGCCAGCGCCCGCTCCGCCGCGTTGGCGATTTTCGCTTCCAGCTCGCCAAGCTCGATGGTGGTGAAGCGCACTTGCCCGGCGAGCGTTTGACGATGGATGAACGTCGCATTGAGCGGCGCGCTGATCAACTTTTCGCCGTGCTGCGCGGTGACGTCGACGAAATAGCCAAGCACGTTGTTGTGCCGGATTTTCAGCGTGCGAATGCCGGTCGTCTCCGCATAGCGCACTTGCAGCGCGGCGATGACGCGGCGCGATTCATCGCGCAACGCTCGGGCCTCATCGAGCGTATTCTCGTAGCCGGCGCGCACGAAGCCGCCATCGCGGCGAAACGCGGGTAGCTCGTCGGCGAGCGCTCGCGCCAGCTCTGTCGCGAGCGCGCCATCGGGACGGCGGAGCGCCGCCATCGCCTCGGCAATGTCGCGGGGAACGTCCGCAAGCACAGCAAGCCGCTCCGCGATTTGCGTTGCAGCCAGGATCCCGTCGCGGATCGCGGCGATGTCGCGCGGGCCGCCGCGACCGACCACTATGCGCGACAACGCGCGCGCGAGATCGGGCGCCGCTTTGAGCCGGTCGCGGAGATCCGTGCGGGTGGCCGCATCATCGACGAAAGAAGCGACGGCATCGAGCCGATGCCCGATTTCCACGGGGTCGGTTAGCGGCGCGGCGAGCCGCTGCGCCAAAAGCCGCGAGCCGGCCGCTGTCACCGTGCGATCGGTAGCCGCGAGAAGCGAGCCGCGCCGCTCGCCGCCGAGTGTGCGGATCAGTTCGAGATTGCTGCGCGTCGCTTGGTCGATCGCCAGCGTTGTGCCGGCCGCTTCGCGCAGGGGCGGCGACAATGGCGGACGTTTGCCGACCTGCGTACGCTCGACGTAGGTGACAGCGGCTGCGGCCGCGGTCAATTCGACCCGCGAAAACGCGCCGAACGAGGCGGTCGTCGCCACGGTGAAGAATGATGCGAGCCGGCGCTCCGCGGTCGCGCCGTCGAATACATCGCGCGCGAGCGGCGTGACCGCCGGCAGCGAGCGCAGATAGGGCGCGAATTCGGGGTCGGAATAAAACGCATCCGAGACAAGGATCTCACCCGGCTCGATTCGGGCGATCTCGGCGGCAAGCGTTCCGCGGTCGCATTCTCCGACGTAAAACTCGCCGGTCGAAATATCGATCCAGGCTAGCGCGAAGCGGTCCTCGTCGGAGGATGCGCGCGCTCGCGCGAGCGCCAGCAGGTAGTTGTTGCTCCTGGCGTCGAGCAGCGAATCCTCGGTCAGCGTGCCGGGCGTCACCAGGCGCACAACGTCGCGGCGCACGACGCTCTTGGCGCCGCGCTTTCGCGCCTCCGCTGGGTCCTCAAGCTGTTCGCACACGGCGACGCGGTGGCCGAGCGCGATGAGGCGATGCAGGTAATCGTCGGCGCGTTCGATCGGGACGCCGCACATCGGAATGTCGCGGCCGAGATGTTTGCCGCGTTTGGTCAGCATAATGCCGAGCGCGCGCGAGGCGACTTCGGCATCGTCGAAGAACAACTCGTAGAAATCACCCATCCGGTAGAACAGAAGGCAATCCGGATTGGCCGCCTTGATCTCGATATATTGCTCCATCATCGGGGTCACGCGGCCGGGCTCCGGCGAAACTCCGGTCTCGTCAATAACGATGGGCCGCGGCGCGTCCATGATGGCCGGGACGCTAGCAGAGGCGAATTTGGAATGAAACGAAGTTACCGGACCGCGCAAAGGACCACAGCCGCACACCCGGCGCGGCTGTCGTCTAGGTGAAGCGGGCGGTGGAGACGAAGCTTCTCGTCTGTGCAGATGCCACCGCAGTTGTGGCAAGCAGAAGCCCGGTGACGATCACGGGCAGAATCTTCGCAATCATTGTCTTAGTCTCCATGTTTTCCCGGAGGGTTACCATCGAGCAACACGGTGTCTGGGGCACCGTTCCGCGCTCATTGTGCAACGCACCTATGAATTCGTCGGGGGTGTTCGCGCGCGGCGTCGACATTTACATCGATTACCCACTGCGCCGGGAACTCTGACGCTGCGTACCGATAAAACAACAGCCGCACAGGGGTGCGGCTGTTGTGACAAGTTTTGTTAAATGGTGCGGTTACCGGCTTTCGTTGTCGCGGAACTTCCTTCGCGTAATTCCACAAGCAGAGAGAGGAATCCGCTGGCCTAAAACGGGTAGGCATTAGGCTTTTCTTTGATCGTCATCCATTGCCACTGAGTGAACTCTTCCCAATTGGCCGGGCCGCCGATGCGGGTCCCGTTGCCGGAAGCTCCGGTTCCGCCGAATGGCACGTGGGGTTCGTCGGCGACGGTCTGGTCGTTGATGTGCAGGAGACCGGTATTGAGGCGATTGCCGACCGCAATGGCGCGCCCGACGTCGGCCGAGAACACGCCAGCGGACAATCCATAGTCGCTGTGGTTGGCGAGCTCGATCGCCTCGTCATCGCTGCTGATGGAGGTAATTGCCGCCACCGGCCCGAAAACTTCCTCATCGAAAGCGCGCATGCCCGGCCTCACGCCGGTCAGCACCGTCGGCCGATAGTACGGTCCCTCAAATGTTCCGCCGGCCTCAAGCTTAGCGCCCGCCGCCACCGAGTCCTTTACGATGCCGTCGATGCGCTCAACTTGCGCTCGGCTGATCACGGGTCCAAGCGCCACCTGTCCCAAGGGATCGCCGACTGGCAGGTGGTTTGCCTTCGCCACGAGCTTCGCCGTGAGCGGCGCGGCGATCTTCTCCTGCACCAGCACACGGCCAGTGGTCATACAGATTTGGCCTTGATGAAACCAGGCGCCGAACGCGATCGCCGAGGCCGCCGCGTCGAGATCGGCATCCTCCAGCACGATCACGGCGTTCTTGCCGCCGAGTTCGAGCTGCACTTTCTTGAGATGCTTGCCGGCGAGTTCACCGATGCGACGTCCAACGTGACTCGATCCGGTGAACGACACCATGGCGATGTCAGGATCGGTGCAAATCGCCTCGCCTGCTTCGGCACCGCCGGGCAATACCTGAAGCACGCCCTTGGGCAATTCGGCTTCTTCGAAGAGACGGGCGATGATGAACCCGCCGGTCAGCGCCGTGCGCGGATCGGGCTTGAGCACCACCGAATTGCCAGTCGCGAGCGCGGGCGCGACCGCGCGCATCGACAAAATAAGCGGGAAGTTGAACGGCGAAATGATGCCAATGACGCCGCGCGGCATGCGCCGCGCCAGGCTGATGCGACCCGGATCGGACGGCAGCACCAATCCTTGCGGCTCGGTGCACATTGCGGCGGACCGATAGAGAATCTCCGTCACCATGTGGATTTCGAATCCGGCTTTGGCCGGGATACCGCCGGTCTCGCGCGCGATCCAGGGGATCAGCTCCTCTTGATTGTCTTCCAGTATGCGGGCCGCTTTGCGCAGGATGGCACCGCGCTTTTCGTAAGGCGTTGCCGCCCAGCCGGGCTGCGCGGCGCAGGCTTCAGCCGCGGCCTTGCGCACATCGGCGGCGGTGGCATTGCCGACGCGCGTAAGCGTGGCTCCTGTCGCCGGCTCAAGGACGTCGAGCGATCCGCCCGCCGCGTTGCGCCATTCGGCCCCGAACACGCGTCCGTGCCAAGTCCCTTCGACCATGAATTTTGGTGCCGCTACGTTCATTTTTGATTCCTCCCCCTATGATCCGCTTTTTTGCAGCGGATAACCTCGACGATACACATTATCAAAATCGGTTCTGGCATCGTTATATCTTCGCCGATATATCGAATTACTCCTGAAGGGACAATAGGCGGTGCAAGTTCGTTCTGCTCGCATACAATTCGCCTCCTCGATAAAATCCCGGACATCGCCGTCAGCTCTTGGTTTCCTTCTCGTCCGCAATGCCGCCCAACACGATCAATCTGCGCCGAACCGGGAATAGGCTGACGTCGAAGAAATGTGAGATCACACCCCAGACTCCGGCCGGAGCGAACAGCATGAGGATAATGGCGAGCCCGCCGAGAAGGATCAGATACCAAGACCCGAGCGCGGCCAGGTAGTATTGCAGAAGATAGAATATCACGACGCCGACGATCGGGCCCTCCATCGTTCCGATGCCGCCGATGACGACGATGAAGATGACATAGGCGGTCCAGTCGATGAGCGAGAAGGCGGCGTCGGGCGAGATCCTGGCTTTTTGCAGGAAGATGAGCGCGCCCACCATGCCGGTCGCAAAGGCGGTCAGCACGTAGATCAGAAACTTGGTGCGAAAAACGTCAACGCCCGTGCTTTCGGCGGCGGCTTCCGAGTCGCCGATAGCGGACAGCGCGAGTCCGTGGCGCGAACGTAGCAATCTGTAGACCAGCACGAATGTGCCGACCGCGAGGACGAGTGCAAGCCAATAGGCCATTATATCCCGCGCCGCGGGGCCGCGGACCGCAAATAGGTTGCGGACGAAGTCGATTCCGATCATGGAGCCGGCGATGTCCGGCGGCAGCGAAGTGCCGGTGCCGCCGCCCAGTTGCTTTACCTGGGCCAGAATGAGCCGGCAGACCTCGGCGACGACCCAAGTTCCGATGGCGAAGTACGCGCCGCGCAGACGAAAAACGATCAGCGCTGCCGG
>JBEKSB010000140.1:0-11366 GCA_049517455.1 Xanthobacteraceae bacterium | reverse complement strand
CCCGGCGACGCCACCGCCGATCCGGCTGTGGTGGTCGACGCGGCGGGCGTGGCGGCGAAGCGCACCATCGCTTTCGACATGGAGGCGCTGGCGAACAAGAACAACAGCCACATCTCCGCCTGCCTGTTCGGGACGCTTGCCGCATCCGGCGCTTTGCCATTCGGCCGCGAGACCTTCGAAGCCATCATCAAAGCCGGCGGCAGAGGCATCGAACCGAGCCTCAACGCCTTCCGTGCCGCCTATGAGCAGGCCACGAAGCCGGCAGCGCCGGCCCCTACCCTCACCCGTCCCACCAAGCGCTTCGCACCGTTGCCGGCTTCCGCCGGCCGCCCCGACCTCGACAAGCTTCTGGCGCGCATCCGCGAATTTCCGGCGCCACTGCACAACATCCTGTTCGCCGGCGTCAAGCATCTCACCGATTTCCAGGATCCGGCCTATGCGGGCGAGTATTTGGATCGCGTTGCAAAGATTTACGAGCTTGACCGGACGTATGGTGGCGCGGCGAAAGCCTACGCGCTCACCGCCGCGGCCGCCAAATACGTCGCCGTGGCGATGGCCTATGACGACGTGATCCGCGTCGCCGATCTTAAGACCCGAAGCAACCGCTTCGAGCGCGTCAAGCGCGAGAACAGCGTAGGTGATGGGCAGATCGTCTACACTACGGAATACATGCACCCGCGGCTTGAGGAGGTGGCCGGCACGATGCCCGCGCCGCTCGGCCGCTGGTTTGAGGCCAATCCGACTTTGTTCGGCTGGGCTTTCCGCAAGGGCCGCCGCGTGCGCTCGGGAACGATTCACTGGTTTCTGATGCTTTATGTGCTGGCGGCGTTTAAGCCGATCCGCCGCACGACGCTGCGCCACAAGCGCGAGATGGCGCATCTCGAAAAATGGCTCTCGGTTGCCGGCGCGCGTGTCGCGGAGAATTACGACCTAGCCATCGAGATCGTCAACGCGCGGCGTCTGGTCAAGGGTTATTCCGACACGCACGCCCGCGGCGAATCCAAGTTCGACCGTGTGATCAGCGCCGTGCCGCTGCTCGCGCCTCGCGCCGACGGCGCCGACTGGATGCGCCGCCTGCGTGACGCGGCGCTTTTGGACGAGAATGGCATTGCGCTGGACGGGGCGCTGAAGACCATCGCGACGTTGTAGGGCCTTCTGCAGATCGGAGCGCAAGTTGAAGGGCGCTGAGCAATTTCGGCCGCCGACCGTTTTCGGACCGCAGACAAGATAAGTCCGAGGCGCACCAACAGCAGAGGATGCTATTGATGGGGACTGAAAGGATATAAGCCATAAGGTGCAGGGCCGTAGGAGGTGACGCCGATGATCGAGCCGCCGACCCAAGGCGCATCCGCGATTCCGCCGAGGCCCCAGCTACCCCGCATCAAGCCGACGTAACCCCACCGATTGTGCGGCCACGGGTCATGTCGGCAGTTCCTGATGCAGTGCGCATCCGCCGTACTTAATGTAGCCAGTATCGTAGCGACGACGGCAATCGCGGCTACAAGGGCGATCAGAGGGCTTTTCATCACGTCACCGCATCAACGCCGGGGTAAGGAACCTCAAATTGTTTATCGGAGCTCAATTTAATTTCGATGTAGCGCTCTAAAAATTGGCACGAATGATTAGCGGACGGTTACGCAGGTTCTTAGCTGGTCAGATTTGGTTTACCCTTAAGGATTCATATGGTGTGGAGCGATCAAAAAGCCGCGTTGATGGCGTTGCCGATATCTTTAGCAACGAGAAGGCGCAAATGGGCAACGGCACATCAGCCGAAATCGTATCTTTCTGGCGCCAAGCCGGGCCCGACAGATGGTTCGAGGTCGACGAAGATTTCGACCAGACCATTAGGTCGAGGTTTCTGACAATCCATGAGGCAGCGGCGCGGGGCGATCTCACGGCTTTCGAAGAGACCGCGGAGGGAGCGCTCGCGCTCTTGATACTGCTCGACCAATTCCCCCGGAACATGTTCCGCAATAGCGCCCGCGCGTTCGCGACCGATCCGCTGGCTCGCGCCGTGGCAAACCGAGCCCTTGCCCGGGGCTTCGACCAAAAAACCGACAAGACGATGCGGCCGTTTTTTTATCTGCCTTTCATGCATTCTGAGTTGCGCGCCGATCAGGATCGCTCCTTGCGATTGCACGAGGCGTTCGGTGATCCGGAAAGATCGCGATATGCGGCAATCCATCGCGACATCATCGTGAAATTCGGGCGATTTCCGCATCGAAATCGCGCATTGGGTCGAGAAACGACGCCGGCCGAACGGGAGTTTCTGGACGGTGGAGGCTTCGCGGGGTAGCGCTATCAGCGCGACGGGAAGCGAAGCATCATCCTTGCCAAAACACTCGCCGTACCGCGGCCGCGACCTTGTCGGCCGTCGGCGTGATCGCATCCTCAAGCGGCTTTGAGAACGGCGTCGGTACGTCCGGCCGCGTGACGCGCACGATCGGCGCCCGCAAAAACGCGAATCCCTCTTCGGCGACGATCGCGGCGACTTCCGCAGCGACGCCGCAGCTCAGGTTGGTCTCGTCAACGACGACCAAGCGTCCGGTCCGTCGCACGGAATCGAGCAAGGTGGCGTGGTCGAACGGAACCAGGGTACGGGGATCGACGACTTCCGCTTCAATCCCCTCATCCGCAAGTTGCTTCGCGGCCGACAATGCCGCGTGGACGACAAAGGAGGTAGCGACGATCGTCACGTCGCGACCCGGCCGTTTGATGTCAGCGCGCCCGAATGGGATCGCATAATCCTCCTCGGGCACGTCGCCTTCGATATCCATCAACCGCGCGTGATTGATGAACACGGTCGGATTGTCGCTTTTGATGGCGCTGCGCAGCAGACCTTTCACGTCGTAGGGGCTCGACGGCAGCACGATCTCAAGCCCGGCCGCATTCCACAACATCGCCTGCGGACTATGGCTGTGTTGCGCGGCCCCGCCGCCGCGCAGGCCGTGCAGCATGTGATAAACCACCGGCACGCGCAGTTGCCCGTTCGACATATAACGCGCGACCGCAGCCTCGTTGACGAGCGGCGACCAGCCGACATAGCTGAAACTCCCGGTGCCGAGGTCGACGAACGGCCGCGCTCCTCCCATCGCAGCGCCAGCGCCGAGGCTCACCAATGCAGCCTCCGATGTCGGCGGATCGTACAAGCGATCTGGAAACTCGGCGCGGATCGCATCCATCAGCACGCGTTGCGGCCCGAGGCCGAGCACATAGCTTCCGATCAGGCTTACGTGAGGATCGGTAGCGAGGCTGGTGCGGAGCGCCTCGACCATGGCGGCCGCGTAACTCGTTTGTCTCACGTGGCGTTTCCTCAAGCGAAGACGCCGGTGAAGGCCGTTTCCGGCGCCGGCATGGGACTTTCGATCGCGAACAACACCGCCGCGGCAACGCGCTCGCGCGCGGCTCGATCGCGCGCGTTCAATTGCTCGGGGCTGGCAAATTCGTGCGCGACAATATCGCGCGCCGCGCGCAACAGCGGGTCGTGACCACGGATCCAATCTGCATGAGGTCCGGCAATCAAAGCGGAGTCCCAGGCTTGATCGAGTTCGAATGTCGTCGCCAATTCCGGCCACAACGGGCCGCTGCCGGGCCACCTCAGCGTGAACGCTTCGATGAACACGGGGCCAATCCCGGCACGGCATCGTTGCACCGCTTCGCAAGCAGCGGAATAGACGGCCGCCATATCGGCACCGTCGACCTTGATCGTGTGAATGCCGTAGGCCGCCGGGAGCCGGGTGAAACTCTCGACCGCGGTGATGGCGGTCGGGTAGCCGCCCTGTTGCGGTCCCATGGCGCCGGCCGAATTATTCTCGCAGACATAGACGACGGGGAGCTTCCACAGTGCAGCGAGGTTGAACGACTCAAGGACGAGACCTTCTTCGAGCGAACCGTCACCAAAGAATCCCACAGCTACGTGCGGTTCGCGCTTCACCTTGATGCCGTAAGCCGCCCCGGTCGCGAGCCCGGCGCAGCCGCCGACGATGGCCGACGTGGAGAGAAAGCCGCGCGTGGTGTCGGAAATATGCAGGGTGCCGCTACGGCCACCGTTGAACCCGGTCGAGCGCCCAAGAATCTCAGCCATCGTACATCCGGGATCGCAGCCGCGGCCGATGATGTGGCCGTGATTGCGATGCGTCGTGCAGATCAGATCCCCGTCACTCAGTGCTTCGAGCACGCCGCCGCCGGTCGCCTCCTGACCGATGTAAATATGGTAGTGGCTGACAAAGTGCCCTTCGTTGTAGAGGCGAATGACGGCCTCCTCGAAGTGCCGAATCATGAGCATGCGTTCGAAGATCGACAGGCTGGTTTTCTGGTCGAGTGTCGCTATCGTCATCTTGGCCGACATCACAAATGGCCGCCGGTTTCAGTCGCTGCGCCCGAAGGTGCTCAGCCTAAGGCCTTCGCCACCAGAAATCCCGAGCCGCCGCCGAGTCCCGGTCCCGGATGCGTCGAGGCGCCGATGTGGTGGAGCCGCGCAATTGGGGTGCGGTGATTGACCGAGCTGTGGAAGGGCCGCCACACGAAGAATTGGTCGATGCCGCAGAAGCCCCCGTAGGGATCGCCGCCGACCAGATTGACGTTGAGGGCTTCAAGGTCCGCAGGTGAGTAGGCCTTCCTCGCAATGACGTTGTCGCGGAAGCCTTCGATGTGCGAAGCGAGGATCGCCTCGATCCGATCGGCATATTTCTCCCGTATCGCTTCGGTCCAGCGACCATCCGCCGGTGCCGCGATCTCGCCAGCTGCATCGCCTTTGATGAAACGCGGCGCCTCCGGGAGCTGCAACCACAGGATCGACTTGCCTTCCGGGCAACGTGACGGATCGAGCGCCGCCGGCTGGCCGACGCAGATGGTCGGCACGGCGGGCAGCATACCGCGCTCCGCTTCGTTGGCGGCCTTGGATACGCCATCGAGTCCCGGCGTGAGATGCGTGAGCGCGACCGTGCTCAGCGCCGGGGCTTTCCACTTCAGCGGCGCCTTGAGCGCGTAGTGGATCTGCATGTTGCCCTTGCCGTAGCGATAATGCGCGACGGACTCGGTGACGCCGGTAGGCAGCGCGACGTCCGCGAGCAATCGTCCGTAGAGCTGATTGGGCGTCACCGAACAGATAACACCCTTGGCCGCTTCAATCTCGCGGCCGCCGGCGAGCCGCACGCCGCGCGCGCTGCCGCTTCCATCGACGAGGACCCGCTCGACATCGGCGCCAAGAATGATTTCGCCGGCCTGGTCGCGGATCAAGCGCTCGAACGCGCTGAGCGCGTTGCGCGCGCCGCCCTTCACGATCGGCGCGCCAGCGACTTCGAGCGCAAACGCGATCACCTTCGCCATCTGGCCCGAATAGGCGCTCTCGGGACCAAGGCCGGTATGCAGCACCCAGGGCGCGAACAACGCGCGCACGAGTTCGGATTGATAGCGGGTTTCGAGCCAGCCGCGCGCGGTACCTAGCGCTTCGCCGAAGAAGGTGGCCAGGCCGCGAACGCCGCGCCGCCAAGCTTCGCGCGCCACGATCTTGAGCATCGCCCGCGACCAGAGCGAGCCGCCGAGGAGCGCGAACAGGAACGGCGCGTCAGCCCCGACGCGATCGACGTCGGCGGCGAAGCGTGCGCCGTCGCCGGTCGCGAGTTGCTCGAAGGCGGCGATGTTCGTCTTGCGGTCCATCGAGAAAATTGCGTGCCGCCCGTCGGGCAGCAGCACCGCCGTCGGCGTCGGCGTGTGCGCGAAGCCAAGGCCGCGCTTTTCCAGCTCAGGGCCAAGCTCGGCATAGGCCGGCGACGTGATGAACAACACGAAGGTCGTCGCCATCACGTCGTGGACGAAGCCCGGCGCGGTGATCTCCTCGGTGCGAATACAGCCGCCGATGCGGTCGCTGCGTTCGAGCAACAAGACCTTATGGCCTTTACGGCCCAGCAAGGCCGCTGCTACGAGCGCATTGATTCCGCTTCCGACGATGACGTAGTCGGCGGCCGCCATCGGCGTCTGCCCGCCCTACTTCTTCGGCACAAGCGCGAGCACGCGCAGCGGACTGCCGGTGCCGTGAACGATCTTCAGCGGTGCCGCGATCAGGATCGCGCCCTTCGGCGGCAGCTTGTCGAGATGACACAGGCTGGCCAGGCCGTAGCGGTTGGCCTTGTGCATGAAGGTATGCGCCGGAAACGGCGGATCCATGCCGCCCGCCGAGCCAGCGTCCGTGCCCACGGTCTCGGAGCCCCAGCCAATCACGCCCTTCGAGATTAGATAATGGATGGTCTCGGCGGTCGGGCCGGGTGAATGCGGTCCCTTGGCATCGGCATTGAGGAATTTCGACTCGCTGTCGTTGCGCTTGTACCAGTCGGTGCGCATCAGCACCCAGGAGCCGGCCGGAATATCGCCGTGTATCTTCTCCCAGGCTTTGACGCCGTCGACGGTCAGCAGAAAATCGCTGCTTTTCGCGGTTTCCGCTGAGCAGTCGATGACGCAGACCGGCGCGACGAAATTCTTGACCGGGATAGTGTCGGTACCGCCGTCCTTGTAATCCTTGCCGCTGATCCAGTGGTTCGGCGCGTCGAAATGCGTGCCGGAATGCTCGCCGATTTTGAGCCAATTCCACGCCCAGAACGGCCCATCCTTGTCGTAGTGCGAAATGGGATGAATCTCGATCGGCGGCGTGTTCTTGCCGATCTCGGGCGGCAGCTTGATCAACGGCGTCTCGGGACCGAGCGGCGCGGTGAGGTCCACCACCTCGACGGCGCCCGAAGCGAGCGCCGATGCAAAGTCGCTGAGAACTTGGGTACTGGTCATGCGGTCTCTCCGTCGCGCGCGATAAGGGGTTCTGAATGATGCGGGTTCAGCCCGGCCGGAAGCCTAGCGCAATCATTTTAGATATGAAATATCTGCGCTGGCAAGCGACCCGCTGAACCCTCATACGGCTTGGTATAGCCTAACGCAGGAGCGAGCGAATGCCCTACGATGCGGTCGTGGTCGGCGCGGGCGTCAACGGGCTGGCGGCCGCTCTGCATCTTGCCGCCAAGGGCTGGAAGGTCGCCGTCGTCGAGCGCGCCGAAATTGCCGGCGGCGCGGTCAAGACCCGCGAGATCACGCGGCCGGGCTTTCGCCACGACCTCTATGCCATGAATCTGAGCCTGTTCGCCGGCTCGCCGTTTTTCGCAGCCCACAAGGACCGGCTCCTGGCGCACGGCCTCGCGTTCGTCGGCGCGGAGCATTGTTTCGCGACGGCGTTTCCGGACGGTAGCTGGCTCGGGGTTGAAAAAAATCTCGATGCGACCGCGACACGGATTGCCGCGCTAAGCCCGGAGGACGCCGAGCGCTGGCGCGCGATGGTCACAACCTTCGGCCGGGACGCGCCGCACATCTTCGCGCTGCTCGGTTCGCCCATGCCGTCGTGGCCGGCTTTGCGCGCGATCTTTGCAGCGTGGCGGGCGCGCGGCACTGCATGGGTGGCCGAAACGGCGCGGCTCCTCGTCGCGTCGCCGCGGGAATGGCTCGACGAGAATTTCGACAACCCAAAGCTCAAGGCCATGATGGCGGTCTGGGGCATGCATCTTGATTTCTCGCCCGATTGCGCCGGCGGCGCGCTGTTTCCGTATCTGGAATCGATGGCGAACCAGAGTTTTGGCATGGCGTTGGGGCACGGCGGCGCCGACTCGATCGTAACCGCAATGGTTCGCGCCATCGAAGCGGCGGGCGGCGAGGTGCGGCTTGGTGCGCCGGTGCACAATATTGCGATCGAAAGCGGCGCGGCCAAGGGCCTCGTGCTGGCGAGCGGCGAGCGCATCGACGCGACTCGCGCAGTGATCGCCAATCTTCATCCCCGGGTGTTGTTCGGAGATTTGATTCCGAATCCTCCGGCGGCGGCCCAACGGCTCGCCAGGCTACGGCCCGGACCCGCCGCGATGATGATCCATCTCGCGCTCAGCGATCTGCCGGCCTGGAGCGCCGGCGCCGAGCTCCGGCGGTTCGCTTACGTGCATCTTGCGCCTTCATTTGCCGCGATGGCCAAGACCTACACCGAAGCGCTCGACGGTCTGCTGCCAGTCGAGCCCGCACTGGTGGTCGGGCAGCCGACCGCGATCGATCCCTCCCGCGCTCCATCAGGACAACACGTACTTTGGGTCCAGGTGCGGGTCCTGCCCTCGCGCATCCGCGGCGATGCCGCCGGCCGTATCACCGGCACCGATTGGGATGCCGTGAAAGAAGCTTTCGCCGACCGCGTCATCGGCATCATCGAGCGCTACGCACCGGGCTTCGCCGCGAACATTCTCGCCCGCTCGGTTCTCTCACCCGCCGATCTCGAACGCGATAATCCCAACTTGGTCGGCGGCGACAGCCTCGGCGGCAGTCACCACCTCGATCAGAACTTTCTGTTCCGCCCGGCCTTTGGCTGGTCTCGCTATCGCACCCCGATTGATCGTCTTTACATGGTCGGCGCCTCGACCTGGCCGGGCGCAGGTACCGGCGCCGGTTCGGGTTTCATGCTGGCCAAAAGCCTCGCAGGCGTTTAAGCACCTTTTCGTCGCGCGGATGTCCGCGGTCAGTTTCGAGGCTTGAGCAAGTCGCGGCCGATGATGAGCTTCTGCACTTCGGTCGCTCCCTCGTAAATGCGCAATGGCCGGATTTCCCGATAGAGACGCTCGACAACCGAGCCGACGCCCACGCCGAGACCGCCGAACATCTGCACCGCCCGATCGATCACGCGCTGCGCGCCCTCCGTCGCGGTCATCTTGGCCATTGCGGCCTCTCTCGTCGTCGGCACACCTTCGACGTCGCGCAGCCATGCGGCCCGATAGGTGAGGAGCGCCGCGCCATCGATCTCGGTCGCCATGTCGGCGAGCGCGGCCTGAGTCAGTTGAAAATCCGCAAGCGTCTGGCCGAACATCTTTCGCGTCGTCACGCGCACCAGCGCCTCGTCGAGCGCGCGGCGCGCGAACCCGAGCGCAGCGGCGGCCACGCCGGCGCGAAAGATGTCGAGCGTGCGCATGGCGATCTTGAAACCTTCGCCGGGCATTCCGATGAGATGAGAGACCGGAACTCGGCAGGATTGAAATCGCAGCCGCGCCAACGGATGTGGTGCGGTAACATTTAATCGCTCAGCGATCTCGAAGCCCGGCGCTCCGGCCTCGACCACGAATGCCGAGATCCCGCGTGCGCCGGAGGCCTCGCCGGTCCGTGCGAAGACCACGTAGAAGTCCGCGATGCCGCCGTTCGAAATCCAGGTTTTCTCACCGTCCAGCATGTAATGATTGTCTTGGCGTTGCGCCGTCAGCGCCATCGCGGCGACATCCGAGCCAGCCTCCGGCTCGGTGAGCGCGAAGGCAGCGATCGCCGCGCCGCTTCCCACTTGCGGCAGATACCGCTTCTTGAGCTCCTCGGATCCAGCAAGCGATATCGGACCGCTGCCGAGGCCCTGCATCACGAACGCGAAGTCCGCAAGGCCGCTGTGCCGCGCCAGCGTTTCCCGGGCGATCACCAGATAAAGCGACCGCAGAGGATCATGCGCACCGCCATAACCCGCCGGGACGCAGTGCTGGAGCCATCCGGCGGCGCCGAGCGCACGAACCCAGCGCACGCACGTCGCGTCGACGTCGCCATGTGCCGCGTCGCTCCCTTCCACGTCGGCCACGGCCTGATAGGCCCATTCGTCCAACTCGGCGGCAAAGGCGCGGTGCTGCGCGTCGAAAAACGGAAGGCGCAGGTGCGCGGTCCGGCTCATATTGGTTCTCCCCCCGGTCATCGGTCATTCGGGCTTAATCTTTGCATGCTTGTGAAGCCCATAACCATGCCGACGGCAAATCATTGCATTTTCTGCCGTCCTGGGCAGACTGGCTCGCTGGTTAATGGGCGCGCGTTGCGGGAGTATCCGTATGAAGGTGATCATCGCAGGTGGCGGCGTCGGCGGCTTGGTGACGGCGCTGATGCTGCACGCGCGCGGAATCGATTGCGAGGTCTTTGAGCAGGCGGACGGCATCCGCGAGCTCGGGGTCGGCATCAACACGCTGCCGCACGCCATTAAGGAATTGGCCGATCTTGGCTTGCTCGATCGGCTCGATGCCGTCGCGATCCGGACTTACGAGCTGTTCTATACTAACCGGTTCGGGCAGGAGATTTGGCGCGAACCGCGCGGGCTCGACGCCGGCTACGACGTCCCGCAATTTTCCATCCATCGCGGACGGCTGCAGACCGTCATTTATCAGGCGGTGCGCGCGCGGCTCGGCGAGTCGCGCATCCGTCTTAATTGCCGGCTCGGCTCGTTCACCCAGGACGACGGCGGCGTCACCGCCTATTTCTTCGATCGCACCGGTGCGCATCGGCACACCGCGCGCGGCGACGTGCTGATCGGCGCCGACGGCATCCATTCGGTGGTGCGCGACAAGCTGTTTCCCAACGAGGGACCGCCGCGCTGGAACGGTCTCATGCTCTGGCGGGGCGCCATCGATTGGCCGGCCTTCCTGACGGGGCGCTCGATGATCGTGGCTGGAGGGCTCGCGGCAAAGCTGGTCATTTATCCGATCGCGGAGGGGTCGCGGCCCGATAAGCGGCTGACCAACTGGGCGGTGGTCGGCCGCGTCGGCGATCCGTCCATGCCCATTCCGCAAAAGCAGGATTGGTCGCGGCCGGGCCGCTTTGAGGACTTGATGCCGCACGTGCAGCGCTTCCGTATTCCGTACGTCGACGCGCGAGGCTTGATCGAGGCGACCAACGAGTTCTGGGAATATCCGATGTGCGATCGCGATCCGCTGCCGCGCTGGAGCCACGGCCGCGTCACCTTGTTGGGCGACGCGGCGCATCCGATGTATCCGGTTGGCTCGAACGGCGCGTCGCAAGCCATCCTCGATGCGCGATGCCTGGCCGACCGGCTGAAGGATGCCGACCATCCCGTTCACGCGCTCTGGAGCTACGAGCAAACGCGGCTGCCGATGACGGCTGAAATCGTGCAGATGAACCGTCGCGGCGGGCCGGAAGGCGTCATCGACGCGGTCGAAGCGCGAGCGCCGGAGGGTTTCAGCAACATCGACGACGTGTTGTCATTCGAGCAGCGCAAGGCCATCGTGCGCGGCTACGCCTCCGCAGCCGGGTTTGCGCGCGAACAGGTTAACAAAGCCGCGTGAAGCGGCCGCTCTATCGCGATCGCAGAAAGTTTAATCAGGAAGTTTGATGCAGACCGGCCGTGCCTATTCGGGCGGCGGCAGGAACATTACTTCGTGCTTGGCCGCCAGCGCGACGACTTCAGGCGGCGTTTGCTCTTTCATGCTGTGAATGGCCCAGAACAGGTCATACAGCTTGCGCGTCGGCGACACCCAGAAAAAGCATTTCACGGTCTGATCGGTCTTGTTGAAGATGCCGTGAGGAATTTGCATCGGCAGCCGGATCAG
>JBEKSB010000139.1:0-11692 GCA_049517455.1 Xanthobacteraceae bacterium | reverse complement strand
CCGCTCTCCACACCCCTTGCAGTCATAGAAGAACTGGCAAGCATCCGTCGGCATTGTTTCAGTCGCCCGGTGTCCACACTTAGGACAGGTCAGTATCGATTCCGCGATCAACTTTGGACCTCTGTCCACCATCGCCCTTCGGGTACGCTAGCCTATATGACCTCGACCATACCGAATGGCCACGCGCCTTGCAGGAAGTCGTAAACCACTCCTAAGGCGCAGGCACCCGGAAAGTATCCGGCATCCCAAGGGCATAGCGCGCCGGGTCAGCCACTTTCCCCCGCTCACCGCGAATGTTCATAGACACGGGGTTTGCGGCGCGTCCGGCGCCGGTTGGGGGTTCCATGCGTTCCATGATCGCGGCCGCGGTTTTTGCCGCCGTGCTGTTCAGCGCGGGCGCCGCACACGCGGAAAAGCGCATCTTCATCGTCGCCAATAACGGCGACGGCTACGGCGTCGACCGCTGCCTCGCCTCCGGCGCGGCCTGCGGCGCCGCGGCGGCAAATTCCTACTGCCACTCGCACGAATTCGGACAGGCCCTGTCGTTTCGCAAAGTCGATCGTGATGACATCACCGGCGCCATCCCGACGAGCGGCCCGGGCGCCTGCCACGGCGCCAATTGCGACGACTTCGTCGCCATCGAATGCACGCGCTGACCTTTTAGCGCGGCACAGGATTTGAATTCGTCATGCCCGGCCTCATTGCCGGGTGTGACGATGTGGGATGAGCCAGAGCGCGAATGCTCGCGCAGGCTTTGTCACGCGCGCCGTAGTTTGCGCCAACGCAGCATTGCAGCGGCGGCGAGCACGACCATCGAAATTTCCGTCAGCGCCGCGGCCACAAGCTTCAGCTGGGTCGCCAGACTGGAAACGGCTACCAGACCTGGCGACAGATCCGGCCACGTCCACACCATGGCCGCGATGCAGGCATTCTCTCCCCAATCGAGGATCGCTTCGACGACAGGGAGCGCAATCAGCGTCCGGCGCCAGCCAGACAGGATTGCTCCATCACGCAACCGCCCCGGCATGGTCAGCCACCACAGCGCGAGCGCGCGCGACACCGCATAAAGCGGCGGGAAAAAAGTATCGAGCAAGAGTTCGGGATTGAGATAATAGGCGCGTCCCTGCGCACCGATCGCGGCGAGAAAGGCGCGCGCCTCCTCATAGTCATAGCCCGACGGCCTGACGTCGAACGGGGCTGCGCCTCCCGCCAAATGTCGAAGGTGGGGCAGGGTGACAAAGAAAAGCACCGCCCACAGCACGCCGCTCGCAACGAGAAGCGCGATCACGAGCCACCCCGGCGGAAATCGGCCGATATGTTTATCGCTCATCGCAGATTTTGATTTTTCGGGTTGAGCATGATCTTTTCTGAAAACCGGTAGCCACTTTTCGGAATCATGCTTTACGCCGTCTGCTTCGCCAGCGCGATCGCCTCGCGCAGCGCGTCGAGATCGCCGACGTGGTTGGCGAGGATGAGTACCAGCCGCGCATCGAGCTCCGCCGCTTCCGTGTCCGAAAGATTCCGCCGCGCTTCCACGAGCGCCAGATAGGCGGCGTCGGGATCGGCAAATTGCGAGGCGGTGATGAGTTTCGTCATCGGCTTCACCTCTGCAAGGCGCGCCGGTACGCGCGCGAAATAGCGGCGGCGTCGAAGCTGCGCCATCGTGCGCATAAATGCTGGTCGGGGCGGACGAGATAGGTGGCGCCCGACGTCGCGTCGAAGCGTTGCGCGAACATGCCGCTTTCATCGAAAAAATCCTCGCCGATCACGGTCAGTGCGATCCCATCTGGGACGTGCAGCGAGCCGCCATTCGCGCCGTCGCCGTTCTTGACGTGAATGAGCTCAAATTCACCGCGCAGGTTTTCCACCAAATGGGTCGCCGAACCGTCTTGGCGCTTGAGCGGCGCATCGGGCAACGGCGCGCCGAGCTTCGCCGCGCCGGCAAACGGCGCTTCGTCGGGCGTCGAAAGCGGCGTGTCGTAAACCATCGGCACCGACAGCCGGCCCGAATTGATCATGCGGCGCGCGAACTCGGCCTTGGGCGCCAGCGCCAGCACCGCGTCGCGCAGCCGCCGCTCGGCGCTCGAATGCGGCGACATGAAATCGGTCGAGCGGGTCGAGTGGCCGATATTCTCGTCCGCCGCCTGAATACGTTCGAGGTCATAGCTCGCGATCAGGGGGTCACCGCCCTGCCCTTTGAGCAACGTCGCGAGCTTCCAGGCCAAATTCTCCGCGTCCTGGATTCCGGAATTGGCGCCGCGCGCGCCGAACGGCGACACCTGATGCGCCGCATCGCCGACAAAGACCACCCGATCGTGCACGAAGCGATCGAGCCGGCGGCAATTGAAGGTGTAGATCGAGACCCATTCCAGCTCGTAGGCGTGCGGCGCCAGCACTTTGTCGAGACGCGCGCGGACGCGTTGCGGCTCCTGCTCGGCGACCGGATCCGCATCAGGACCGAGTTGCAGATCGACACGCCAGACATCGTCGGGCTGGCGATGCATCAGCGCCGATTGGCCCGAATGGAAGGTCGGCGCGAACCAGAACCGGCGCTCGGTCGGAAACTCCGCTGCCATGCGCACGTCGGCGATGAGGAACTTGTCCTCGAAGGTGACGCCGGCGAAATCGAGGCCGAGCAGGCCGCGGATGGTCGAGCGCGCGCCGTCGGCGGCGATCAGCCAGTCGGCGTCGAGCCGGTAGCGACCCTCCGGCGTCTCGATGGTCAGCCGCGCGCCGTCGTTGAGACGGTCGAGGCCGACGACGCGATTGCTCCAGCGCAGATCGATGTTTTTGAGTTCGAGCGCGCGGTCGACCAGCGCCTTTTCCAGATAAAACTGCTGCAGGTTGATGAAGGCGGGCATCTTGTGCCCCTCCTCCGGCAGCAAATCGAAAGAGAACAGGAGTTCGTCGCCGCAAAAAACCTTGCCAAGCTTCCAGGTCACGCCGTGCGCAACGAGGCGTTCGGCGGCGCCGAGCCGGTCCAGAATTTCGAGCGTGCGTTTCGACCAGCAAATTCCGCGCGAGCCCTCGCCGATGCGATCCGCGTCGTCAACGAGTACGACCGGCACATCGCGCAGCGCGAGGTCGATCGCGGTGGCTAGTCCGACCGGCCCCGCGCCGACCACCACGACCGGACGGCGCACGATCGCGCCCGCATCCTGATCGCCCGAGCGGCGATAGTCGTAGCGATAGACCGATTTGCGGACGTTGGTCATCGTTTTCAGCTTTTGGCTATCCGCGCAGCGCCGCCCACATGGCGCGGTCGCGCTCCGCCGTCCAGATCACCGGATGGGAGATCCCCTTCGCCTCGTCATAAGCGCGCGCGACATTGAACGGCATGCAATGTTCGTAGATGGCGAAGCTCGAAAATTTTGGATCCATCACGCGACGTGCCGCATCGTAAGTTTCCTTGAGCGAGCGGCCTTTGCCGACGCTCTCGGTCACAGTGCCGTAGAGCGTGGTGAGAAAGTCCCCGGTCAGCGCGATGCCGTCGGCGACCTGCTTTGGCGTTTTCAGTGCGGCGCCGCGGCCGGGCAGCAGCGCCTTGGCGGAGAATTCGGCGAGCCGGTCAAGCGTCGCCGGCCAGTCGGTAAAGTGCGCGTCGCCGCAATAGCAGGCCGAATGGTACTCGACGAGGTCGCCGGAAAACACGACGTTGGCGTCGGGCACGAAGGCGACGACATCGCCCGCCGTATGGCCGCGCCCGATATGCATGATGCGGACTTCGCGGCGGCCGAGCCACACCGACATCTGGTCGGGAAACGTGACCGAAGGCCAGGTGAGGCCGGGAATGCTCTCGACCGCGCGAAACAGCCGCGGGAAGCGGCCAATCTCGGAATCCATATCCGCCTTGCCGCGCTCGACGATCAGCGCACGCGTCGCCTCGGACGCGAGGATTTCCGCGGCGGCATAAGCGGAAGCGCCGAGCACGCGCACCGCGTGATAGTGCGTGAGCAGGACGTATTTGATCGGCTTGTCGGTGATCTCGGCGACGCGATCGATCACCTGGCGCGCCATCACCGGCGTGGCCTGAGCATCGATGACCATCACGCCGTCGTCACCGACGATGACCCCGGAATTGGGATCGCCTTCGGCAGTAAAAGCGTAAAGATCAGGGCCAATGGCGTCGAAGGTAATCGGCTTGTCGGCCAGATCGCCAGTCGAGGCGAAATCCGCGCTCATCGTGATTTCCTCCCGGTCGCCCTCTGTATCATCACCTAAAGATTTGCATCCATCCGGGCAAGGCCGGGACGGCGTTGCGTGGCACCGGGACTTCGTTCATGTTCCCGCCATTGCGCCGCAAGCAAATGGATTAACGGCGCGTAAGGCAGGCGCGACGGCCGCGCCGCAGGTGATTGATGGCTGGTCAGCGGGCGATTGAAGACGACAGCGGGGACGGTTTGGCCGCGGACGAGGCGAAACTCGGCGAGCACGCGCCGCTCAAGCTCGAGCATTTCCTGCCCTACCAGCTCAACGTCGTCTCGAGCCTCGTCTCCCAGGCGCTGTCGCGGGTCTATGCGAGGCGCTACCGGATCGGCGTGCCGGAATGGCGGGTCGTGGTCACGCTCGGACAGCATGGCGTGATGACCGCAAAAGCGATCGGCGCGCACACGCACATGCACAAGACCAAGGTGTCGAGGGCGGTCGCGCTCCTGGAAAAGCGCCGGCTGATCGCGCGCCGGGCCAATCGCGAAGACATGCGCGAAGCTTTTCTTTCGCTGACCGCCGCCGGCCGCACAATGTACGAGGAGGTTGCGCCGCACGCCCTCGACTTCGCGCGGCGGTTGACCGAGATTTTGACGCCGGCCGACCGCGAAGCCTTCAATCGCGCCTTGAAGCAATTGACCGCGCAATCGGCGCAGCTCGTTGCCGAAGTTGGGCGAGAGGACGAAGACGAGGAATGACGCGTTGCAAAGTCACGCGTCGCGCAGGGAGAAAACGTGAAGCTCTATTCCTATTTCCGCTCGTCGGCCGCTTACCGCGTGCGCATAGCGCTCAATCTCAAAAGCATTGCCTACGAGACGGCGTCGGTTCACCTCGTGAAAGACGGCGGCCATAATAGGCGTCCGGAATTCCGCGCGGTGAACCCGCAAATGCGAATCCCAGCGCTGGTGGCGCCGACCGGCGACGTGCTGATCCAGTCGCTCGCCATCATCGAGTATCTCGACGAGACGCATCCCGAGCCGCCGCTTCTTCCCAAGGATCCTATTGCGCGGGCGCGGGCCCGCGCACTCGCGCACATCATCGCCTGCGACATCCATCCGCTCAACAATATCGGGCCGCTGCGTTACCTCAAGCACGAGATGCACCAGGAGCAGAGCGCCATCGACGCCTGGTATCATCATTGGGTCATTGCCGGCTTCGAGGCGTTCGAGGCGCTGGCGCGGCCCGGCCCCTATTCTTGCGGCCGTCAGGTGACGGTCGCCGATCTGTGCCTCGTGCCGCAGGTCTACAATGCCCGGCGGCTGAAGGTTCCGCTCGGCAAGTTTCCCAAGATTGTCGGCATCGACACCGCCTGCCTCAAGCTCCCGGCCTTCGATGGCGCGCGGCCGGAAAACCAGCCGGATGCGGAATAGTGCCTACCCTCACGACCGGCGGATTGATCCTGTGCCGGCCATTCACACTTTGGTCACCATTCCATCGCTTCATCGCGCCAACGCAGGCGGAACTGGGTCGGGACTGTAAGATGATCAAGCACTTGCACGGCCTCGGCCCGGCGATCCTTGGAGCGATCCTTGGCGCGATTCTTGGCGCAGGCTTACTTTCCGCCTCCGTCGCCGCCCAGACGGCGCCACCCGTTCCGCCCGGCTCCATTCCGGGTCAGCCCGCGGCGCCCGTTCAAGCGCCGCCCCCTTCCGCTTCAGAGCAGCCGGCTTCGAATCCCGCCTGCGTGCGCCTCGAAGGCCAACTCGCGATCATCAACCGCGGCGCCGCCGATCCGGCGCGCACCGACCAGATCAAACGTTACGAGGACTCGGTCGCCAAGCAGCAGGCGGATCTCGACCGCACGTTGGCGCAATCAAAAAGACGCGGCTGCGAAGGCGGCGGATTTTTTTCGCTGTTCACGGGCCAGTCGCCGGAATGCCAGCCGCTGAACGCGCAAATCCAGCAGATGCGCGACAACCTCGATCGCACGATGAGCGATCTCGAGCGTCTCAAAAGCGGCAACAACTACGATCAGGACGGCCAACGCCGCCAGTTGATCGGTCAATTGGCGCAAAACAATTGCGGGCCACAATATCGTGCCGCGGCAAACGCGGCGGGGCCCGCCGGCTTCCTCGACTCGCTGTTCGGCAACCGTACCATCGCGCCCGGCGGCGACGGCGCGCCTTCCGGCACCTACCGCACGGTCTGTGTGCGTACCTGCGACGGCTATTATTTCCCAATCTCGTATTCGACGGTGCCGAACCGGTTCGCGGACGATCAGCGCGCGTGTCAGCGCGAGTGCCCCGCGTCCGAAGCCTTGCTTTACACCTACCGCAATCCCGGCGAGGACATTAACCAGGCGGTATCAGTCAGCGGTCAGCCTTATAGCGAGCTGCCGAACGCGTTCCACTATCGCAAGGAATTCACTTCGGCCTGCTCGTGCCGCCGGCAGGGTCAGAGCTGGGCCGACGCGCTCAAGAATGCCGACGATTCGAGCACGCTCGAGAGCGGCGACATCGTGGTGACCGACCAAAACGCGAAAGCGCTGTCGCAGGCGCCGCAGCCGAAAGGCGCAATGGGCAAGCCGATGAAACCCGGCGCAAAGGGGCCGGACCCAAATGCAACGCTGGGCGCCGCGCCGGCTTCTACCGACGCCGCCTCCGATTCGAATGCGTCCAAGGGCAGCGTGCGGACCGTCGGACCGCCCTTCGTCGCGGCGCACTAACCGCAATCAGCAACGCGCATCATCCAAAATCCGCGGCGCCGGCCTTGACGGTGACCGGGCTTTTGCTCGGCGCACGGTCGGGCGCCGGCAGCTCGGTGCCGGGATCGCGGAACCGGCTGGTGATCGGATAGCGCCGGTCGCGGCCGAAATTCTTCAAGGTCACTTTTACGCCCGGCGCCGCTTGGCGGCGTTTGTACTCCGCGAGGTTGAGCATGCGCTCGACCTTCATCGCCGTCTCGCGATCGAACCCGGCGGCGATGATGGTGGCGAGCGGCTCCTCGCGCTCGACCAGCCGCTCGAGAATTTGATCGAGCACGTCGTAGGGCGGCAGCGTATCCTGATCGGTCTGGTTCTCGCGTAGCTCTGCGCTCGGCGCCCGCGTGATGACGTTTTCGACGATCACAGGCCCTTCGGGACCGAGCGCGCCGTCCGGCTTCCAGATGTTACGCAGCCGCGCCAGGCGATACACCTCGGTCTTGTAGAGGTCCTTGATCGGGTTGAAGCCGCCATTCATATCGCCGTAGAGCGTGGCGTAGCCGACCGACATTTCCGATTTGTTGCCGGTCGTGACCACCATCAGCCCGAATTTGTTGGAGATCGCCATCAGGATGGTGCCGCGGGCGCGGGCCTGCAAATTCTCCTCGGTGACGTCGCGCGGCGCGCCGGCAAAGATTGCCGCGAGCGACGCCTCGAGCCCGTTCACGGCGCTCTCGATCGGAACCATGTCGTAGTGGACGCCGAGCGCGCGGGCGATCGCCGCGGCGTCATCGAGCGATTCCTGTGAGGTGAAACGATACGGCAACATCACGCAGCGCACGCGGTCCGCGCCAATGGCGTCGGTTGCGAGCGCAGCACACAACGCCGAATCGACGCCGCCGGAAAGACCGAGCACGACGCCGCGGAAGCGATTCTTGTCGACGTAGTCGCGCAAGCCGACCATGCAGGCGGTGTAATCCGCCTGATCCAATTCCTCCGACCCCACCATCGGGCCCGGCACGCATCGCCAGCCGGCTTCCGCCCGCGACCAATGCGTCGTCACCACCGCTTCGCGGAAGACGGGGAGCTGGAAGGCCATCGAGCGGTCGGCGTTCAGCGCGAACGATGCGCCGTCGAAAACCAGCTCATCCTGACCGCCGACCTGATTGATATAGAGAAGCGGCAGGCCGGCTTCGGTGACGCGCGCCACCGTAACGTTGAGGCGCATTTCGGCCTTGTCGCGCCAATAGGGTGAGCCATTGGGGACGAGAAGAAGTTCGGCGCCGGTCTCGGCCAGGCATTCGACCACATTCTCGTAGTCGCCCCAGTCGGTCCAGGTATCCTCGCAAATCGGCAGGCCCAGCCGCACGCCGCGGAAGCTGACCGGACCCGGCACCGGCCCAGATGCGAACACGCGCTTCTCGTCGAACACGCCGTAATTCGGCAGGTTGACCTTATAGCGGATCGCCGCAACCCGCCCGCCGGTGAGGAGCGCGTAGGCGTTGTAGAGCTTCCCGTCTTCCACCCAAGGCGCGCCGATCAGCATCGCGGGACCGCTGTCGACGGTCTCGCGCGCGAGTGTCTCGACCGCAGCGCGGCATGCGGCCTGGAACGCCGGCTTGAGCACCAGATCTTCCGGCGGATAGCCGGCAATGAAGAGCTCGGAAAAGGCGACGATATCGGCGCCGTCGTGGGCCGCTTGCGCGCGCGCCGCGCGGGCGCGCTCCAGATTGCCGGTGACATCGCCGACAACTGGATTGAGCTGCGCCACGGCAATAGCCAGACGATCGGCGGGACGTGCGTTCATGGCGATGGTCTAGCGCCGGACCGTCCGTTCCGGCAATGGCCTCGCCGGCATTCCTACCGGCTGGAAGCGCCTATCGGTCGAGCCTGCAATCAACGACAACCCTGCGGCCCGGATACTTCAGCGATCCTTGAAATATCCGTTGACAACCAGCTGATATTTCGATATTCATTGAAATATGGAAAAATCAGATGTTGTGACGGCCTTGGCCGCGCTCGCCCAGGACAATCGGCTCGATGTTTATCGCCTGCTCGTCCAGGCGGGGCCGGCAGGCCTGGCTGCCGGCAGCATATCGAGCGCTCTCAAGTTGGCGCCGAACACGCTCACCTTTCACTTCGATCGCTTGCGGCAGGCGGGACTCGTGACGGTACGGCGCGACGGCCGCTCGATGATCTATGCGGCGCGGTACGAGACGATGAACAGCTTAATCTCTTATCTGACCGACAACTGCTGCGGCGGTGCGCCCGAGCGGAGTGCTCCCGCCTCTGCCTGCAAACCGGCGCGCACCAAGCGCGCCAAAATTCCAGCTTGAAAAGGAGGGCCACATGAAGCGCATGCATGTCCACGTCGCCGTCGAGAACCTTGAGCATTCGATCGGCTTCTACTCGGCACTGTTCGACGCGCAACCCGCTGTGACGAAGCCCGACTACGCAAAATGGATGCTCGACGATCCGCGCGTAAATTTCGCGATCTCGACGCGTGGCCGCCAGCCGGGCCTCGATCACCTCGGGATTCAGGTCGAGAACAAAACGGAGCTGCATGAGGTATATGCCCGCCTGCGCAAGGCGGGAGGCACCGTCATCGAGCAGGGCGAGACGGCGTGCTGCTACGCCAAATCGGAGAAGTCCTGGATCGACGACCCGGCCGGAATTGCCTGGGAGACTTTCCACACCACGGGCGAGAACACGGAATACGGCGATGGCAGCGGCGAGCGCGAGGCGCGCGTCGCACATGAGAAGTCGTGTTGTACGCCACAGGTCGCGGCGCCGGCCGCCGCGTGCGGCTGTTCTGCGGAGTGAGCCGCGCCGTGGTCGATCACTGTTGCAGCGGCGACACGGCCTACTTGTTATTGCGGATAAACGTCATCTGCCTGCTGTTGGCCTTGATCGGTTCGGCGGCGGTCGTGAAGCATTCCGAATGCTTTGGCGGGGTGCCTGCAATCGCCGCGCAATTGGAGCGGGTACCGTGAAGTTGTACATGTTTGAGCACTGTTCTCTTTGCTTTCGCGTGCGCATAATAGCCGCGATCAAGCGGCGTCATCTCCAGGAAACCGTGGTGCTCGACGACGATACCGAAACGATGGTTTCTCTCGTTGGTAAACGGGTGATCCCAATTTTGGTAAAGGACGACGGCACGGCCATGCTCGAAAGCATGGATATGGTAAGACATGTTGACAGTTTCGGCGACCCTGTTCTAACCGGTGCCGAGCGTCCTGAAATTGCTGCTTGGGCCGATCGCGTCGTGAGCAAGACCGCGCCGCTCACGATACCGCGCTACCCGTTGCTCGGTTTGCCTGAGTTTGCGACTGCTGCCGCACTCGACCACTACAATCTGCGCAAGCGTAAAACATTTGGCGATTTCGTCGAGCTGCGGGCGGATACACGACGTTATGTCGCTGAACTTCTGCCCGACCTCGAAGCGATCGACCGACTGATTGAGACCCCGCTCGCGATCAATGGCACGCTGTCGCTCGACGATGTTCGCGTGCTGCCCTTACTTCGATCCCTCGCCGTCGTCAAAGGCCTTCGCTTGCCGCAGAAGGTCCGGAACTATTTTGAGTCGATGATGAGCCGCATCGGATACCAACCATTGCCTGCGGTCTGACGACTTGCAACAAGATGTTCCACGAACAAAACTAGCGGCACTTTCATCCGGCAATCACGGGACGGTCGAAATTCCAAATTTCTTCAATTCTTCCTCACGGATTTCGTTGGTGATTGGGTAAAACCCGCCTTTTTCAGTTTGGGTCTGGCCATCTTTGGACAGAATATATTTGATGAACTCGGCGCGCAGCGGATCGAGCGGCTGGGTCGGTTTTTTGTTCAAATAGATGCGCAGATATCGCGTGAAAGGATATTTGCCAGAAAGGGTCGCTTCAGCGGAAGTATCATAGCAAGGTCCGCCTGAGTACAAAGCCAAAGGGATCGTGCGGACGCCATCGGTCTTGTAGCCGATGCCGGAATACCCGATCGCAAACCTATCGCTTGCAACTCCCTGAACGACCCGGGTCGATGAGAAAATCCGATTCAGTTGCTGCACTGCCAAACACTGAACGGGATTGTCCTTGTTGACATAAATAGCTAGCGCGTCGACCGCGACATGGAAGCTGGACGCCTTGTAGCCATATTTCTTTTCAAACGCCTCGGCCTCTTTGGCCGTCATTGGGCGCGACATTGGACCGAATTGAGATGCGCCTTCGAGAAGCGCCGGCGGTGCCGTAGCCGAGCCCGAAGCCTCGATTTCTATCTTTACGTCGGGGTAGAGGCCCTTGAATGCTTTGGCCCATAGCGTGATTTCGTGGCCCAGCGTATCGGACCCGACCGATTTGATTTGACCCGAAATCCCAGTGACGGCTTGATACGCGGGAAGGCTCTGATCCAGCGCGATTGCAGCGGGTACTGCAATCACATTCGCAGCAAGCACAGCCACCCCCAGCATCAGACGCATGTTGATCTCCCTGACCCAAGTCGCTAAAATCAATATGTCGAGAATTCCAGAACTATATAATATATTTGTGACGATCGCGGGATAGGCTGATTCTGCTCGGCAGATACGGAGGTCTTATGGGAACGAACTCACTGGCCGTGGTCGGCCATGTCGGCCCTGGCTTCAGCGGCGGAACCATGGCGGCGCCGCACGCGCTAGCGGCCCTCGCTGCGTTGGGCCAGCCGACCCGATTGGCAATATTTCGGCTGCTGGTGCGAAAGGAACCGACGGGACTTTCCGCAGGCGCTCTTGCCCAGGCCGTTGGCTGTCCGCACAACACGCTTTCTACCCACATCGCTATCCTGGCACGCGCGGGTCTGGTGAAAGGCGCCCGT